>NZ_JAJGRC010000001.1:665472-998208 GCF_020786625.1 Salinicoccus sp. RF5 | reverse complement strand
TGGTGAATGATTCATCAAGGATGATGTCGTGATTTCGCGGCCGTTCGAACGGCACTTCTATTTCGCGTGCAATGCGGGCTGGTTTGTCGGAGAGGATGAGGATCCGGTTGGACATGTAGATGGCCTCTTCGATGCTGTGGGTGATGAAGAGGACGGAACGCCGGTCCATCTCCCATATTTTGAGCAGCCAGTCCTGCATATCGAGGCGGGTGAGCTCATCGAGTGCCCCGAACGGTTCGTCCAGCAGCATCAGCTCCTGCGGGCTGAGCAGCGACCGGATGAAGGCGACGCGCTGGCGCATGCCGCCGGACAGCGTGCTCGGGTAGGCCTTTTCATATCCTTCGAGTCCGGCGCGCTTGAGCCACTTGCGGGCGGTATCCTTATCGACGGTGCCGGTGATCTCCTGGACGAGTGTGACGTTGTCCTCGATCGTCCGCCACGGCAGCAGGGAATCCTGCTGGGGCAGGTAGCTGATGTTGCCGCGCGTGCCGTTGACACGGGTACCGTCGATGAAGATGTCGCCCGAATCGGGTCTGTAGAGTCCGCCGATCAGGTTGAAGATGGTGCTCTTGCCGCTGCCGGAGGGTCCGAGCAGGGTGACGAATTCACCATCTGCCACATCGAGGGACAGGTCATCGAGCACATGCACGGTGTTGCCGCCATTGAACGTGTGTGTGAGGTTGTGGACCTCAAGCTTATTCGTCATCATCATCCGCTCCTTTCCTGTCCGTATCCCATGGCACGAGCCATTTTTCCATCAGCATGATGAAGCCGAAGAGGAGCAGGCTGATCGCCATGATGACGAATATGGCGACGAATACCTGGTCTGTCCGGAATGCGGAGGAGGCGACGGTCATGAAGACGCCGAGCCCCTCCTGGGCGCCGAGCCATTCCGCGATGACGGCACCCATCACACTGTATGTCGCTGAAATCTTGAGACCTGAGAAGAAGTAGGGCAGGGCACTCGGCCATTCCAGCTTGAAGAAGATCTGCCGCCTGGACGCGCCGATCATCTGCATGTAGTTGAGCAGCGTCGGATTGGTCTGCCTGAACCCGTCGATCAGCGAGACTGCGACGGGGAAGAAGCAGACGAGTGTGATGATCAGTATCTTCGGCAGTGTGCCGAAGCCGAACCACAGCACGAGCAGCGGCGCCAGGGCGATGATGGGCACATTCTGGGAGAGGACCATCAGCGGATAGATGCTCTCCTTGGCCCGCGGCATCAGATGGAGCAGTATGGCGAGCAGAAGCCCGACACCGACGCCGAGAGCAAATCCCCCGAGCGCAATCTGTATTGTGGCGAGACCATGGCTCAACAGGCGCGGATAGATCTCCATGCCTTCCTGTATGATCTGTAACGGGCTCGGCAGAATCCAGGTCCGGATGTCAAAGAGCGAGACGGCCAGCTGCCAGACCACCAGTATGGCCAGTATCGCAAGGAGCGGTGGAATCACGCTCCATGATGAAATTCGTCGCATTCGCTATTCCTCCAATTTACTCTCCGCCGGGCAGGTATTCGTTCGTGAACGCCTGGTCGACGTCGAGTTCGGATTCGATCAGGCCGCTTTCATACATCCAGTTCATGTAGTTCTCCCAGACGTCGCGCTCCTGGTGGCCCCAGTAGGGTGCATCCCCCTGGTAGACGTCCGTCAGCCACTCCTGGCTTGCCATGACGAGCTCTTCGTCAAGATCCGGTTCTGCATCGAGCAGATGCTGTGCCGCCGTTTCCGGGTCGTCCATCGCAAGCTGGTAGCCTTCAGCCGTCGCTTCTGTGAATGCCTCGACGGTTTCGGCATCGTTTTCGATCATCTCTTCGTTCGTGATCAGGACGGGCGTGTAGAAGTTGAGTGCGTCGGAATACTCGGTGAAGTCGATCGTGTTGAGCGGGAAGTCGCGCAGTTCCGCCTCGACGCCAGTCCAGCCGTAGTAGATCCATGCAAAGTCGACATCGCGCTGTACGGCGGTGAAGAAGTCCGTGTCGCCGATGTTGATGATGTCGACATTCTCGATGTCAGCATCATCCGCCTGCATGATGGACGCGATGGTCTCCTCCTCGATCGGTGAACCGTATCCGCCATATGTGTGCCCTTCGAGGTCCGACGGCGTCTCGAGTCCGTATTCCTCAGGTGAAGCCAAGACGGATGTATTATCCTGTATGATGGCCGCCAGCGAAACGATCGATACGTCCTGGAGGCGTGCCTGTGTGACGTTCTCCTGGGCACTGATGCCGAAGTCCCCGTTGCCCGTCGCAACGGTCTGTTCCGCACCGGCTTCACCCGGCAGGATGATCTCGACATCAAGTCCCGCTTCCTCGTAGTAGCCCTCCGCCTGTGCTGTGTAGATGCCCGTATGGTTCGTATTCGGCGTCCAGTCGAGTACGAAGGTGACTTCCGTCAGCCCATCATCCTCTGTTTGGCCGCCGTCCCCGTTGCCGCTGCATGCTGCGAGCAGCAGTACCGGTATAAAGATGGACAATAATTTCTTCATGATAAAATCTCCTCTCAAGATGGGGTGCTTTCCATACCGCAAAAACGGTATAAAAAAACACCTTCCTTATCTGGAGGCGTCAAAGAGCTGCAGCAGGATATACGGATGCCGTATAATCTGCACATTCCCTACGCTGGTATTATCCAGATCAGGTCCAAGGGTCAGGTATTCACCTTCTCAGCCGTAACGGCTCCCCTATGCTGTTTCTATTCATTTTGCACATCCATTATATCATGGACACTTTTCATGTCCAAACGGTTATTTAAAAACACCCGGACAGCAGGATGCCGTCCAGGTGTCGATCACTGTCTACAGTGCCTTCTCCATATACACATGCGGAATGCCAGCATCTTCGAATTCATCGGAACTGACGGTGTAGCCGAGCTTCCTGTAGAATTCGATAGCGTGCACCTGCGCCCCGAGCTTGGCGCGGTTGTAGCAATGCTCCCGGGCATGGTCATGAACGAAATCCATCAGCTTGAAACCGAGCTTCCTGCCGCGCTCCTCGGGCAGGACGGCCATGCGTTCGACCTTGATCATATCCTCTGAGGCCGGACGGTATCTGACCGTGCCGATCGGCTCGTCATCGATGAGCAGGATGTGCGTCGCCACGTCTTCATATTCATCGACTTCGCGGTCCATCGGGACGTTCTGCTCCTCGACGAAGACGCGTTTCCTGATTTCAAGGCACTGGTTGTACATGATGTTGTTGTCAGCCACTTTGATTTCCATGGAATCCTCCTTACATTGCATTCTTGCGCCGGATGGCGGTGAACTGCCAGAACATCTTCAACTGCTCTAGGTTCCAGTACTCGAGGCCGAGTGAGAGGGCAGGCTTCGTGTTGAACTTGATGCCGCTCGCTTCAGCCGCTGCGAGCGCTAGATACTGGATATGGGGTCTGAGCTGCTTGAACGGTTCGGATAGCCGGCCATCCTCCCTGATCCAATCCATCGGGAAGATGAGCTCGAATATGTTGATCCGCTTGTAGATGTCCGGCAGGGCGATGATGTAGCACGCCGCATCGACTTCCGGATTCTTCTGCGATTCGCTGAAGTAGCCCCGGATCGACTGGTACATCTCCTTGTGCTCATGGTTCTGATAGAAATACGTATCTTCGATCTTCGGCTCGCCGCTGTGCTTGATCTGATCTTCCAGGAAGTCGAACATCTCGTTGATGTTCGTCTCCTTGTCATACGTCTTCCGCATCACAATCCGCTCCTAGTATTCATTTTGTGCACGGTCCAAGTCCGCGCTGCCAGTGCCGTTGTCGTAGTATTCACCGGTGTTCTCCTCATAGTATTCCTCTGTGTCCTCTTCATAGTTGAACTGCTCTGTGCTTTCCTCCTGTATGCCGTCAGAACCGTTGCCGTCTTCCGGCGGCCAGTAGTTGTCCTCTTCGGTCGTCTGCTCACCTGGGATTTCGCCCGTCGCTTCCTCCTGGATCGGCTGTTCTCCTGTCACTTCCTCGCCGGTCGTCTCCTCAGGGTTCTCTTCACCTTCGATGCTGTCCTCAGGGTTGTCCTCCTGGATGTTGAAGCCGTTACCGAACCGGCTTTCGTAGCCCTCCTGCACGAAGTATGGTTCTCCCTCAGGTTCGAACTCATTCAGGTAGTAGTCGTCCACGAACTGGTACGGCACGATATGGTCCGACAGCCGGATATTGATGAGGTCATACGGATCCGGTTCATCGAGCTTCAGTACATCGCGCAATGTCTTCGACAGCACGTACAGATGCTCTTCGTTCGCCCAGTAGAAGTAGGCACCGTTGCCTGGGTTCCAGAAGTCATCCCCGCGCACCTGCGTCGTGTTGAAATCGATGTCGTTGAAGGAGTAGTAGGCCGCAAGGCTGCGTATCGTCTTCGATTCCATGTCATGCTTCGTATTGTCTGCAACGACCTCGATCAGGTCATCGATCTTGGAGAGGGCACCGGTCGATTTCGCCTTTGCGAGTATCTTCTCCACCATCTCTAACTGGCGCTGGCCGCGTCCGAGGTCGGTATCCACACGACGGCTCCTTACGACTGCGAGCGCCTCTTCACCATTCAGTTCCTGCACGCCTTCTTCAAGCTTGATCCGTCCACGGTCCATGGAATTCGGCTCGTTCATGTCGAACGGCACATCGAATTCCACTCCCCCGAGCGCATCGACCATATCCACGACGGCGGCCATGTTGACGCGGACGTAGTGGTCGACCGGTACGTTAAGAAGGGATTCCACAGCGCGCATGGATGCTTCCGGACCGCCTTCACGGTGGGCGTGTGTAATCTTGTCGAAATAGTTCTCTTCAGGGAAGTACGTCAATGTATCCCGCGGGATGCTGACGAGTTTCACTTCATCCTGATCCTTGTCGAATGTCGCAAGGATCATCGAATCCGTACGGAAGTCGCCTGATTCCAGGTCGTCCTCCTCCTTGCGGGATTCACTTTCGTCGATGCCGAGGATCAGGACTGTGAAGCTGTCCATCGTCGGATCGATATCATCCAGCCGGAGCTCGGAACGGTCGCGGTCCGTCGCTTCGAACGAATCGCTCACCCCCTGCTCGAATGAATTGAACAGGTTGTATATATATACCCCGATGACCACAAGCACAATGATGAGGAACAGCAGTATGCCGATAAAAATTTTCTTTTTCATGATTTGATAGACCCACTTTGTTTTGGTATTGGTATGTAATGACAGATCGCCATCTTTTAATTATAATATGGAAGAACCATAAAATGGAATAGGAAATGAATATTATTTCCCATTATTAAAACTGTACCATATGATATAGAATATAGAGTGAAATCACAAGCGATAACCAGAAAACGTCAGAGGTGCTTTATGAAGAAAGTCACAATGTTTGTATGGAACAACTTCGTCAATGATGCAAGGGTGCTAAGGGAAGCCACTGCGCTTACGGAAGAGGGATATGAAGTCACCGTCATCGCCAAGAAGGAGATGGACGAACTGCATCTCCCTTCAAGCGAAACCGTCGCCCCGAACGTCTACGTCAACCGGCCGCTCAAGATAGAACTGCCGAAGATCATACAGAAGAAAATGAAGTCCACCATCCTGTCGAAGCATCTGCCGAACATGCTCGAGATGTTCAAGATGATGATGCTTGGACGGAGCAGCAATGCAGACATCTATCATGCCCATGACTTGAACACGCTGCTCCAGGGCATATACAGCGCGAAGTTGCGACTGGATCGGAAGCCGCTCATATACGATTCCCACGAAGTGCAGACCAGCCGTACACACTATTCGTTCAATAAGATATATAGAATTGAGAAATTCCTGCTCAAGTTCATCGATCACGTCATCGTGGAGAATGACACACGGGCAGATTACCATAGGCGTTTGTATAGAAAAAGGCCGACACCAGTCCACAACTATTCGGAATTCTATGATATTGAAACGGTCGATGCATACCCGATTCGCAAGGAATACGGTATTGCCCCCGACGAGAAGGTCGTGCTGTACCAGGGCGGAATGCAGGAGGGCAGGGGGCTGTTCAAGCTGCTCGATGCCTTCCAGGATATCGAAGGCGCCCGTCTGATGATGCTTGGAGATGGGAAGGAACGCCTCAACCTGATCGAATACCATAAGCAGCTCGGCATCGAGGACAAGGTCATCTTCATCGACCGGGTACCGTACAAGGAACTCAGACGCTATACGAAATCCGCCGACATCGGCATCCAGTTCCTCGAGAACACGAACTTCAACCATTACTCCGCGTCATCCAACAAGCTCTTCGAGTATATCATGGCCCATGTGCCCGTCATAGGTTCGAAGCTTCCGGAGATCGAAGCGGTCATCGAAGGAGAAGAAGTGGGGCTGACCGTCGAACCCGAGAGCACCATTCAGCTGAAGGCTGCGATCGAACAGCTCATGGGTGATGATGCACTCAGGGAGAGGTTCAGAGAGAATACGAAGCAGGCGAAGCTGAAATACAACTGGAATGAAGAGAAGGATGTACTGAAGAAGGTGTACAGAAGAATAGGCAGATAGAAAAAATCCGTTCCTCGTTTTGAGGAACGGATTTTTGTTAGAACGTGTATCTTGTGTAGTACTGTCCGCGGATGCCGAGCTGATCGTAGTAGTTCTTCAAGTTGCGTGCTGTGGCATAGGCCCAGTTGACATCCGTTGCATACTGGTATGTGCCCGGGTTTGCCGGGTTCCAGCGCATTGCGTAGAGCGTGTTCTGTCCACGGTTGAAGTAGCCACTCGAGATGAACTGCGCACCACCGATGACCGCTTTGGCAGGCGTATCCCAGCCCATGCGCTGCGCGTAGCGTGCACCTTCAAGCACAGGGTTGTGGTCATATGCTGCGATGCCGTACATGTTGTAGTAGAGTTTGCCGTTCTTTGAGATGTTGCCATTCTCATCGAGGCGTACGCCTTGTGCGAGTGTGCTTTGACCATTGCCCGTCTCATGCAGGGCATGGGAAATCAGGTAGACTTCATTGACCCCATGCGTGTTCGCCGCCTGCAGGAAGGCTGTACCCTGGTTGTGCAGGATGCCTTTATTGGCGAGCAGCTTATTGTTCAGTTCCACGGTGGAGATGTTCTGCGCACGGTTCAGGTCGAGATAGGTGTAGTCCCAAACATCCGTCCTATGGTTCGCTGGATTGAGGTAATACTCTACCTCACTGCGTGTTGCATCTCTCCAGCCCCCTCCGGATGCCCAGGCCTGCGGCTTGGAACGAAGGCCCATCTGGATGTCGACTGCTTCGTCGAGTGAAATGCCGTATTTGACTTCGTTGATGACAGGTGAAGGGGTAGACGGTTGAACAGGTGTTACTTTTGTATCTTGTATCCAACCATAATCCGTACCAAGCTTCCCATAATGGAATGTCAGCGCGCCAAGTTTTAGTGTTTTTTCAGCTTGAAATGCCTCGTCTTCACTGTAGCGGTCCAGGGCCTTGACGTATTGTTCCTTCGTGCCCCAGGGGTCAGTCAGCAAACCGCCCTTATGATTTGTAAGATCGTATTTTTGAGTGTTATTAGTCTCTGTAGAGAGGTTCCAAATCTTCAAGTCATGTTTCTTCATCCACCCTTGCATTGGACCTTCATAGCTGGAGTGGACTCTATAGAATGTTTCGCCCCCATAGTTTGCTTCACGTTCAATATAAATGGTTTTGTTTAAAAGGAAGTCGGAGTTGACTCCTTTTTTGCTTGTTACAGGGCTATAAAGTCCGGAATTTTTGGCTGAGTCAATCTTAGCCGCAAACCTGGCATCAGAGTATACAGGAGGAGATTTGACTTCTTCAACTTTTGTATCCTGTATCCATCCATAGTCTTGACCTAATTTTCCATAGTAGAAAGTAAGTGCTCCTAGTTTCACTGTTTTTTCAGCTTTAAAGATTGCATTACTCTTGTAACTATCGAGCGTTTTGACGTACTGTTTTTCTGTACCCCAGGGGTCTGTAAGTAACCCGCCATTATTTCTGGAAAGCTTGTACTGCTGTGAGTTTTTAGTTTCCTCAGAAAGCTTCCAAAGCTTCAGATCGTTCTTTCTCATCCAACCCTGCATTGCGCCTTCATAACTGGAGTGGACCCTGTAGAATGTTTCTCCCCCATAACTGGCTTTCCGTTCAACATAAATAGTTTTATCTAGAAGGAAATCAGCATTGACCCCCTTCTTACTTGTTACAGGGCTGTATAGACCTGAATTTATTGCTGAAGCAATTTTAGCGGCGTAAGAGGCTTCAGTATAAACAGGAGAGGCAGCATCAATTTTTTGAGCTGACATCAGTGAGAAGAGGGAGGTCGGCTCAAGCTTCATAACATTTGCTTTATCAACATCTTCATCATTCTCATTTGACTCACCAGAATTAACGTCATCTTCTGATATAAGCTCATTATCATTTTCTTCTTTAGATTCTTCTGAGATGTCTGCATTGTCTGAAGTGCTTAATTCAGGTCCGGTTTCTGATGTTTCGTCTTCTCCGTTGTTTTGAGAATCATCGTTTTTTGGCTTCCTTAGTTCTTCTTCTTCAGATTCTCTAGTGTCACCTTGTTCGACAGCATTAACAGCCTCGCTAGATTGGGAGTCTTCTGACCTATCCAATTCTTCATCTACATATTCGTTTGTCTGATTAGAAGATGGCTGTTCATTTTCGTGAACTTCCTCGGTTTCTTCCACTGAGGAATCCTCTATGCCATTTTCTGGCTCTACATTCTCTGTTTCTTTCAAAACTGTCCCATCCGGTGCTTCAGATGTATCTGAAGTAGACTTGTTTTCTTCATCAGACAATGTTTGGCCCATTTCCCCTTCATCTTCGAGAGCGTTGGCCTGGTCAATGTCAGATGGGCTTTCAGCATTTGTTTCTATCGGCTCGGTAGAAGGTTCGTTTGGAGGTTCTTTGGCCAATGAGCCTTCATCTTCTTGTGGAGTCCCCTCTTCGAGTGAATTCTCAAGATTATCTCCAGCATCATTGGATAGATCCTCTGTCTTTATTTCTTCGAGTGGAACTTCTTCCTTGACTGGTTCTCCATTTTTCGGCTCTATGTAGTGTTCTTTTTCTGCATCATCTACTTCTGCGTTTGAAACCTCAAGAGTTGTTTCACTATATGTTGCTTTCTCATCTTTTACCATTTCTTCCGCTTCAACATTTAAAGCAGTTCCAAACAGGGCGGTGGAAATCAGGGTTGGGACAATCAGCCTATTTTTATATTTCATTTGTGCCTCCTAAAATGATGTACAATCACATTTTAAACGATTCCCTTGTAATTAGGTATAATTTTTTCCATAAATTTATAAATGTAATATAACTGTAATAATGTAGGACGCTATCAGTCGTAGGATGACATGCTCAATATAAAATATTATAATGACATAGTGGTTTTGTTCATATTTTATCAACTATAAACTGTGATATAATCGTTGCTTGAGTAACCCAAGATTTCCAATAATTATTTTGAGTAGAAAATTTCTGCAAGTAAGGGAATAGAGGCTTAATCATGAAAAAAATTTTTGACATATTTAAAGAGCAGTGGATTCATCGTCATCTGATTTGGGAACTCAGTATATATCAGATTAAGAGTCAATATGCTAATCATTATTTAGGCGTTTTCTGGAACATCCTCCAACCTGCCATGCAGGTCCTTATCTACTACGTAGTATTCGGACTTGGGCTACGAGGGGTAAGGGGTGATGTTGGTGAGGTCCCTTTTATAATTCATCTCATTTCAGGTCTATTTCCTTGGTTGTTCCTCTCTCAAGGTGTGAATTCTGCAGCTAATGCTATCCAAGGGCAGTTGAGCCTTGTGACGAAGATGAAGTTTCCCTCGAGCACTCTGCTCTCAATTGCTATTGTGAACAGTATTATTAACTTGTTTATGACTACAGCGCTTATAATCATATTCAGCCTATGGAATGGCTATTCTGAGCCTCTGCATTATCTTGGATTCATTTATTTTTTAGTGGCATCTTATACCTTTATTTTTGCGTTCGGGCTTATAATGTCTTCCTTAGTGATTTTGGTACGGGATATGAAGAATGTTTTGCAGAATGCGATTCGAATGTTTTTCTTCCTGACACCTATATTCTGGGCATTGGAGGGGGTACACCCAATCCTTCAGACAATTACTTCGTTCAACCCATTTGCTTATTTGGTGATGAATTACAGACAAGCATTTGTACTTTCAGACGCCCCATTGTACGGTGATTTTGGAGATCACCTATATTTCTGGTCGTTGACGCTACTTCTACTGTATATGGGTGCACATATCCACTATAGATTCAGGAATAAACTTATTGATTACTTATAAAATAGGAGTTTTATATCATGTCTAATTCTGAAATAACTGATTTTCTGAGAAACAAGAGAAACGAATTCGATTTTGGTCATCATGTCATTGTTAATGAAAAGAATAAATCCCTATACAGGAACGTAAACCTGGAAGAAGTGGTGGCAGAGCTCGACCAGTATAATGGCCGTATGCTCAGGGTAATAAGCCAGCGTATGATAAATGGGGATTTATATTATCTTCTTGAAAGATCCAATGAGATACTTGGCTGGTATCATGTAGAGGAGAGCATTGAGCTCTTCAAAAAGAAGTCTGAAATGGTGAGAGTGGACCTGGAAAAATATGAAACCCCTCTCCTTCATGATGTTATGAATATCAAGGGTGATATGAATCTTGCATTTAAAGATAGGAGACTTGTCTCGATGTTTTACGCTGTACATGAAGGAGAACTTTATGAAGCATTGTATGCCAATAAAAGGTTTGTAGGATGGAGCCACACTGATATTTTAGAGAAGGCAAAAGTGCTCAAGGAGAAAAATGAACACACGATTGAAGAAATCGAAAACTATACTGTATATAAGAACTCCCAAGTCAAAGACATGGTTAATTGGAATTTTTCTGGAATCGAACCTGTAACAGTGACTACATATTTCCCACACAGTAAAATCTTCAAAGTCATTCAAGGTAAGCGGGAAGGTTGGATTCAGGAAGATAAGAATGTCATTTTGAATCAACTGGCTGATTTGGAAGAGGAGCCTGTGCGCATAGAAGATATTCTTATGGAAGACCTTTTAGCTAACATTGAGAGGGAGCGCAAGCAGAGTAAAAATAATATGATCAAGTTGCTACGCGAATCTTTGAAATACCAAGAAGAGATAGGGCGGTTAAAGAAACGCCTAGGTAGGGTCAACCAGCTATATACAAACCTCAAACATTCAAAGCTCGGTAGAATTCAGACCAAGATTTGGGAAAAGAAGAAAAAGAGGAGAGAGTCTTAATGCATTATTTAAACGAGATACAGGATATGAATAAGGACGAACGCTATCACGAATATATAAAGCATCTGAGTAACTCTTTCCTTATTGGAAACAATCTGTTAACAAAAGAATCATCGAATACTGATATGATTGATTATTTGGAAGCCTTCAGGGAGAGAGGAAAGACAGAATATCTAGATGAAATGAAAGAAATCATCACTGATCTGCCACGATCTAACGGTTCCCGTAATTTCTCCAAAATAAATGTGAATGTCGGCTTCATTGCGGACGAATTCTTGTACAATTCCTATAAGGATATTGCAAACACTTATCATATTTCTTCTGAGTGGACTGAGGCAGAGGTGGATAACCTGAACCTCGATTTGATGATAGTTGCAACTGCCTGGAAAGGTGTAGATGAGAGTTGGAAAGGATTGGCCACTCATACACACGAAAAAAGGCAGACAGCATATGACCTCATCAGTCATCTGAAGAGCAAGGGTGTACCTACTGTATTCTATTCTAAAGAAGACCCCGTCAACTATGACTTGTACAAAGATCTTGCAAAAGAATGTGATTATGTCTATACATCTGCTGTAGAGTGTATCGAAGACTACAAGGAATACTGCGGCCATGATAGGGTGGATGTTCTCGAGTTTGGAGTCAACCCGCATTATCACAACCCTGTTGGTTCCAGAAGTGAAAGTGCAGAAAGGCTTAAGAACGATATCATTTTCTCAGGTTCCTGGACTCAGAAATATGGCATCAGGAATAAAGAATCCCAGACGATTTTTGAAGGGGTTTTGGAGAATGGAAATGATTTGACGATAATTGATCGAAACCTTTGGCTGAATAAACAGAGATACCAATATCCAATCAAATTCATGCCCAACATAACAAGCCCAATCTCCCACGATCTGTTGCAGGATGTACATAGGGTGCATACTTTTGGCATCAATGTAAATTCCGTCAAGTACTCCCAAAGTATGTTTGCAAATAGAATTTATGAATTACAGGCGTTTGGTAATGTTATACTCTCAAACTATAGTGTCGGAGTGAACGATAAATTTCCCAATGTATTCATCATCAATACAAAGTCTGACGTGCCCGCAATATTGAATGGATATACGGATGATGAAATACTATCCTTTAGGGCTAAAGCCATCCGCAATGTAATGATTAATAATACCACGTATCATAGGATGAATCAGATATTAAAGGACACTGGTATTGAATCCAGTATAAATGTTTCTCCTACAATAGCTGTTGTGGTAGAGCACAAGACAGAATCTGTCCAAGAAATGTTCGACAGACAAATTTGTGAAAATATAGCATTGCTTACAAAGGAAGAATTTGAAGAAAATAAAGGTGATTTCGACTTCTTTACGTATTTTCTGCCAGAGTATCTATATGAGGAATACTATTTGGCCGATCTCGTCTCCGCTTTCAATTACGTGGATGTAGATTTTGTTACTAAAACCTCAGACAATAGATATCACCACAATTACTTCGAAGGATCATTGGATAAAGGTCTTACCATGTATGCTGTTGAAGGAACAAACAGCAAGGGTTATGCCCTGGATATGAGTGAAGTCAAGAAGGCCGGCAGTATGAATTCCAACTACGAGAATTTAGATGCACCTAAAGTAAGTGTCATTATACCAATCCATAACAATGGAGTGTATTTGGAAGAGAAATGCATGAAGTCCCTCCAGCGATCCACCATTTTTAATCAGATGGAGATATTATTCATCAATGATGGCAGCAACGATGGAATTACAAATAAAATCATCAACCGATTAATGAGGAAGCATCCAAACATCAGATTGAAGACATTCGATACAGGATCAGGTAGTGCTTCTAGACCAAGAAATGTTGGTGCTGAGATGGCTACTGGGAAGTACATCACTTACCTTGATCCAGATAATGAGGCAATTGGGGATGGCTATGCCAACCTATTGCAAGAAGCAGAAACGGACCCTTCATTGGATATGGTTGTAGGTAACATCATTAAGGAAGACAACAAACGGAAGGCTTACTTCAACTATTATGCTACAGCAAAGAAATACAATGATGATCAAGAAGTCATCAGTGATCCAAAAGCATATATGGAACGCTGTGGACTTAGAGCGCAGAGCATACAGGCTCTCCTCGTTAAAAGAGAAGTGATTCAAGATAACAATATAAAAATGATTGAAGGCGCAGCGGGGCAAGATACATTGTATTTCCAGGAATTGATGCTGAACAGCAGCAAGGTTAAAGTCGTCAATGAAATCATACACATGTATTATGCAGCAGTTACAGGTTCGGTAACCAATACCATTAAAGATAAATTTTTTGATAAATACTATAAATTAGAAATAGAGCGCATACCTTTTCTGCAAAAGCACGGACTACTGGATTCCTACCTTGAGCATCGCTTTAACTTCTATGTCAGAGGATGGTACTTGCCGAGACTTGAACGTGTTGAACCGGAATTTAGACATAGGGCAGTAACCAGGTTTTTGGATATCTATAGCCTGTATGATGAGTTTGAAAAACCTGCCAACAAAGACCTGGACAATATCATCAAAGAACTTAAAGACGAGGTCGATTATAATAAAGATAAAACAAGAAAGTAGGATAAAACGTGTTAAAAAAATTATTGGGCAGTAGAACAAAAACGAAGAAATACAGTGTTGAAGTAAGCCAATCGGATGTCTTTTCTCTAGTGAAGTACACTAAAAGAACAAGAAACATTGCAGATAAGGCTTTGAATAATATAATCATTCCATTTCCGAATTTTGACCCTACTGTCTTTGATGATAACTTCTGGTACGTAGATAAAACCAAAAAATATGGTGCAAGTTACCAACTGTACATCCAGTCGCTTCGTGTATGTGCCGAGCTGCTTAATGAATATGAGAAAACCGAGGATCCCAGATATCTGAACAAGACACAGGAGATTATAGAATCCTGGATTAAATATGAAGAGGGAAAACCATCGGAAAAGATGCTCTGGTATGATCATCCAACAGCAAACCGGATTCAGACGATCATACATTTTCTTTACCATGCGAAGCAACAGGGACTCAGCATTCAGGAGGACAAATACTATAGAATAATGCAGAGACATGCAGAAGTGTTGAGTGATGATAAAAATTACAACAACAATAATCATGGGCTTATGATGGATCGTTCCCTGATGATTCTAGGGAACGTCCTGGATGATAAGTATCTGTTTACCAAAGGATTTTATCGGGCAATAGACACCTTCTGGTTTAGTTTCAGTCACCAAGGTATACATCTCGAGAATTCACCGGAATACCATAATATGGTCGTATCCATGTATGAAGGTATAGAAGAGTATCTGAACGAAAAAGGAAAGACATTAGGTAAAAACGTTACAGGATACTTGAAGCTTGCTAAAGATTATCCCAATGCTTTATTGAAACCGGATGGCAGAATGCCTTCCATTGGTGATTCCGGAAAAGGCATCGTCAGAAAAAATAAAGTATATAAAAATATATACGATGTAGAAGCGGGGATTGCTGTACTTCAAAATAAGGATCCGAAGCCTTTCTATGTAAGTTTTGTCTGCGGATATAGCAGTGCTGTGCACAAACACAAGGATGACCTCAGTATCACTACGAACTACAATGGTAAGGAATTTTTTGTCGACCCAGGAAAGTTCAACTATAGCAAGTCCAAGGAGAGAACATACGTGGTATCAAAGGCCGCACATAGCAGCTTCCACTTAAAGGACTTCAACTATGTCATAGACCCTAAGAACAGATTTGAAAGAAAAACCGTTTTAAATGCCTATGAAGACAACAAATTCTATTCGATAGTAAAAGGGAAACACACTGGATATACAGGCACAAGTGCGGTGCTTTATCGTACGCTTATAGTGTTTAAACATGCTCCAGTCCTCATAGTTCTGGATGAGTTGGAGACGGATATAGAACATGAGTTGAATGTAGTGCAGAAATTCAACCTTCATCAAGATGTTGAAATAGCCGAGAATGAACATGGATATAGATTGACTCATGGGGAAGAATCACTTACTGTAAAACAGTTTAATGAAATCAATGCGCAGACTGTAATTGATGGTAATGAGGAAGATAAGCTTGTCATCAATACTGCCAGTTTCGGCAAGGGGATAAACACAAGGCAATTGGACTTCTCGAAATCACTCACATCTGGCACTGCTTTTACAACAGCGGTATATGATGAAGAAACCGTGGAAAGCCTGAATATCGAAGTGAAGGAAGAGTCTGTAGAGATTGTGTTGGATAATCAGAAGTATACGGTTTTGAAGTAAAACTTTTTCTTGGGTATTTATCTATTAGATGATGGTTAAAGCTGTGATATTTTAATTATGACTAAAATGAATTAGGTGAGATTGTGGAAGTGAAAAAGCAGTATCGGCCGGAAATTGAAGGGCTCAGAGTCATTGCAGCGCTTCTTGTTGCAATTTATCATATTTGGATGATGAGAGTATCTGGCGGAGTAGATGTCTTCTTCGTTGTTTCAGGTTTTTTGATTACTACATCACTCCTGTCTCGATATGCACGAGATGGCTATATAAAATTTTCGACATTCATCCTAGGTCTATTGAAGAGGCTGCTGCCGAATGCATTAACAGTACTTTTATTCGTCACAGTGGCTGGCTACTTCCTCCTTCCAGAAGTCCGGCATTTCGATACGATGAAGGAAATCATTGCTTCGCTGTTCTATTATGAGAATTGGCAGCTTGCAATAATTGGTACCGACTATCTTGATCAGACGAATGAGAAGAGCCCTGTTCAACATTTCTGGGCAATGTCGATACAGGGACAATTCTATGTCATCTGGTTTCTGATCATTTCATTGACTATATTTCTTCATAGAAAGCTGAAGCGTAATTTATACAAAATATTCTTTACAATACTGTTAGTACTCTTCACAGTTTCATTGGCATACTCTATATACCTTACCGCAGTGAATCAGCCATGGGCGTACTTTGATACGCGTACACGTATCTGGGAATTTGCCATTGGCGGGATATTGATGCTGTTCATATTCAGAGTCAAACTTCCTGGTTTCATCAGCGCATTAATGGGGTGGACAGGCCTGCTGGCGTTATTGAGCACCGGCTTACTACTTGATGTGGAAGGGAGTTTCCCAAGCTACGTTGCACTATGGCCAGTAATGGCGGCAGTATTCATAATGCTGGGAGGGCAGAATCCAACCAAAATTGGTGTAGAAAAGTTCCTCGGAAGTCGACCGATGGTCTATCTTGGTAGTCTCAGTTATGGCCTATACTTATGGCATTGGCCGTTACTGAGCTTTTATTACGTCATATTCGACACTAAAGATGTCAGTGTGCTACATGGGCTCATTATCATTGCCCTGTCACTCGGACTCAGTTATCTTTCAACTGTCCTAATAGAAAACCCAGTCAACAAGTATATAGCAAAGCACAATTTCACGCTGAAAGCTTTCCGGCCGATTTTTGCATTGATCGGAGCACTCATCATTGCGGTCGGAACGTGGTTTGGCATTAGTCAGTACCAGTCTGCTAATATGGCGAACCTCGTCGAAGATCCTGATTATCCAGGAGCCGTAGCTGTAGAAGATGAGTATACTACTTTGGAGGAAAAAGAACCTATCCCAGGCTTAGCTGATATAAAGAATGACAAAGCGGAACCTTACTTTGATGGATGCCATCAAAGACCAGGAAACTCGGAAGTCCTTATTTGTGAATATGGTGCAGTTGAAGAAAGTGATTATACTGTAGCGCTTATAGGCGGATCCAAGTCTACACACTGGTTGCCGGCATTACAGTCCTTTGCTGAAGCGGAGGGAATACGCCTATTGAACGTAACGAAAAGTGGATGCAGGTTGTCCTTAGATACGTTTGAAGAAGAAGAATGTACTGTATGGAATGAGAACGTTGTGTCTGAAGTTGCCAAAGAATCCCCCGACCTCGCGGTCGTTTTAGCAGATACAGCATCTAAAAATTATGATGAGGTTCCTGAAGGATACTTAAAACAGTTTGAGAGATTGCATAACGAAAATATACCAATTTTGGCATTGAGGGATACACCTTATCTAAACCAGGATATTCCAGAATGTCTAAACAGTTTTGGTGTTAAAAGTGGAGAGTGTGACATCGAAGAAGAAGAGGCCCTGCATACCCCCAGTGCCTGGGAAAAACTTGATTCCCCTCCTGAATACGTAAATTATGTGGACTACAGTGAATACTTCTGTTCTGAAGGTAAGTGTCCAGCAATTATAGGAAATATAATTGTATATATTGACGGAAGCCATATGAGTTCTACTTACAGCAAATCGATGGGACCGATCATAAAAGAAGATGTAATGAAAGTCCTTGAATCCGAATAGGTGAGAAAATGAAAAAAGTGACAATGTTCGTCTGGAACCATTTTACAAACGATGCCCGTGTCATGCGGGAAGGGATGGCACTCAGTGAAAACAATTACGATGTGAACCTGATTGCGATTGAGAACAGGAAGGACCCGAGGGCCCAGGCATTCGAAAAAATCAATGGCCGTTTCAGGGTACACCGTGTACCGATGTATCCATGGCTTCTTGAAGTGTACCAGAACAATAAAAAAGAGTTTGTCATCAGTGTGGCTGGAGTAACGACTTTAGTCGCTCCAGCTCTTTTCTATAAATCGTGGCTGCTGATGTCCGCATATTTCCTGTTCCTTGGGATTGCCTATGGCGTCGTGAAGAACAGCAGTGCAAGACGCAACATGATCAAGCTTGTCAGGAGCATGAAGATGATCATCAAAGGGTACAGGCAGAATGCAGACATCTATCATTCGAATGATCTGAACACCTTGACCCAAGGCGTCATATGTTCGAAACTGAGGTTCAAGCCGAAGAAGCTTGTCTATGACTCCCATGAAGTACAGACGGACCGAACAGGATATAATCCGAAAATCATTGAAAGATGGGAGGGTGCACTCCTGCCCTTCGTCGATGAAACGCTCGTCGAGAACCACACACGTGCGAAGAAGCATGAAGCGCTTTATGGATATTATCCACATACGCTGTATAACTACTCTGAACTGTATGATATTGAAGATAAGCCCAAAAAAGATCTCCATGAAGCACTCGGCTTGCCTGCGGATGAGAAGATTCTCCTGTATCAGGGGGGCATTCAGCCGGGCAGGGGGCTTGAACTGCTCGTGGACATGATGCCGCTGGTCAAGGAGGGCACCCTTGTGTTCCTTGGAGATGGCCGCCAGAAGAAGGAACTCGAAGAGATGGTCAGGGAAAGACAGCTTGGAGAACGAATCCGTTTTGTTCCAAAAGTTCATCTGTCCGAACTGCCCTCCTATACACGTAACGCATATCTCGGTTTCCAGGTGCTGCAGAATATCAACTACAATCATTACTCTGCATCCTCCAATAAGCTGTTCGAATACATCATGGCACACGTGCCGGTCGTCAGCTGTGATTTTCCAGAAATCAGGAATGTAGTGGAAGGTGAGTCGGTTGGCTTCTCGATAGATGCAGCGAGCCCCCACAACATTGCAGAAGCAGTCAATCGTCTTGTTGCGGATGAGGCACTCAGAGAGACGTTCAGCAATAATTGTAAAACTGCGAAATATAAGTATAATTGGGATATTGAAAAAGAGAAGCTGCTGAATGTATATGACAAGCTCTCCCAAGAATGATGAAGGAAGGTCATGCATATGACTTATAAAGTGAAAGTTGAAAATGTATCGAAAGTCTACGACTTGAACCGGAGCAAGATATCAAAACTGTTATCTCTCTTTACGCTGGGACATTTTTATAAAGAAAAACCTTATTTCGCTCTAAGAGATATAAACTTTGAGGTCCAACCTGGTGATTCGGTGGGAATCATCGGACTTAACGGCTCAGGGAAGTCTACTTTATCTGACCTTCTTGGTCAGGTTACCGTGCCTACTATGGGAAAGGTGAAAATTAATGGACAAAGCTCCCTTATTGCTATAAATGCGGGGCTCAACCAAGATCTTACTGGAGAAGAAAATATACGTATGAAATGTTTGATGCATGGTTTGAGTAAAGAAACCATTGATGAAAGGTATGAAGATATAGTGGAATTTAGTGAGCTGGGAGAGTTCATTAAGCAGCCTATAAAAGCCTATTCCAGTGGAATGAAGTCGAGGCTTGGTTTCTCTATAGCCATCCATACAGACCCTGACGTTTTGATTGTTGATGAGGCGTTATCGGTTGGGGATGAGACCTTCTCCAATAAATGCATAGACAGGATGAAAGATTTTCAGAAACAAGGGAAAACTATATTCTTTGTTTCACATTCGGCCAAACAAGTCGCCAAAATGTGCAATAAAGCCCTTTGGGTCCATTATGGAGAGCTAAAAGATTATGGTGAGTGTGTACCAATAGTGAATGAGTATGCGAGATTTATTAACGAGTTCAAAGCCATGAGTAAAGAAGAGCAACTTCAATATAAAGAAGATATGATAAGTAAGCAGCAGGAAAAAAGCCAGAGCTTGAGTGTGGAAAAATACAAACGACCGTGGTTGAGATATTTGCCTGGACTTTCAATATTAGGTTTGTTTCTATACAGCATACTGAATCAACTGAATTTCTTCTAGGGGGAAGGGTATGGATAAAACATTAACAAGAAAGCCTTTTGTTTTCTCTCCAAGAGAATTGGATAGAATAAGGGATGAGTTCGATTGTACAGAAGAATTCACTTCTGGGTATTTATACTATGATGAGAAGACTGCAGTGAAGAAAGTGTTCAGTGATGGAGTAAAAGTAGTTCTTGTGGGATATATCCTTGATATTAGCAGTGGAGAAAAAAGTGCTGAAGAAATCCTTAAGAACTTATGTGAGTTATTCAGTTACGAGGACAAAGAAGCCTTCTACAATCAACTTGATTTTATGAATGGACGATATATCCTTATTATGGACGATGGAAAAGACACGCAATTGTATACTGATGCCACATGTATGCGTCCAGTTTTCTATTGGAATAAGGAGATTTTTGCATCTCATGAATCTTTAGTCAATCATGCAGTGGAAAAAGAAAAAAATATAAAACTGAACCGTGATTGGTATACTATGAACGGTTTTCTGGATTATTCCAATACTGAAGAAATATACAAAATGAATCCAAACGTCTTGTTCTCATCAGTCAAAAAAGATTTTGTCCGCTATTACCCCAGGGTAACTTCACAGCGGTTATCTGTAGAGGACGTAATTGAAAACACATTACCATATTACCAACCTCAAACCGAATGGTTAAAGGAGAATTACAATAAGATATACCAGTCAGTGACAGGAGGGTTTGATTCTAAAGTTTCTTTGGCTCTAACAAAGCCAATTATGGAGAATATTGAATACTTTACTTATATGATTAACCTTGATAATACCCCTGACACACCTTTTAGCCGTATATACAAAAAAGATAAAGATCTTGTGGATCGTCTTATCTATAACTTGAGACTTGATCATAAATATTATTTCTTCAGCGACTATGTTATACCAGATGAATATGAAGATACCCTAAAAAAGACAGTATCATCAAATCATTCCTATATATTAAGTTATTTAACTTATAAGGAGTTCATACCGGAATCCGTTCATGTAAAATCTACTATATATGAGATTGCTAAGTTACCGTTTTTAATAGAGTATGACCATACTGAGGATGTTGAAAAACTTCTAAAAGTAATATCCACATGGGCACCAAAATCATTCAAGAAGAACACGAAATGGCTTACTAAAATGTTCAAGGGTTATCTGGAAAGATCTAAATTCGACTTAAGCAATGAATATTCTTATAATTTGCCAATGCTCTTATATTGGGAGACCCGCATGGGAAATTGGCACGGAAACATTACTCATGAAACTGATAATACCTTAGAAACTTTCATATTTGTAAATAATAGATATATACTTAATCAATTCATGTTTCTAGAAGTAGGGGCCCGTCGCGATAAGCTATACTTTACGAAGATTGTCGAAAGGTTCTGGCCGATGTTGAATTATTTCATCCCTAATTCCTACAAAACGCTAGAAGATATTTCTGAATACAGTCACTCAGTGAAGTTAGAAGACACCGATGTGTACTTGGAAGAATTGGTTAATGTGGAAGTATCTTTTGCCGAGAATAATTTGTATATAAAACCTAAAGGCGGCACTCGTCTAAGAGATGATGAGGTTACGTTTACCATCAGGAATAACACTAAATCAGATAAAGAAATTGGTATAAAGGGATTCTATCAACATCCTCAAAAGAACATATTCATCTTGATTGATGGAAAGAGTCAATCAATCAATGTTTTCAAAGAAGGTAAAAGCGTAATACTGCAAGCAGGGAGCACAATGAAAATAGGTTATGAATACACTAAAAACTTTAATAGAGCGTCTTGGTTTGAGGCAGGGAAACTTCAGGTAAAGATGTTGTAGAAGATAGACACTCTATAAAGATTTCTTTTACTTAAATGCAACTGTTGCTGATATCTGTATAGTGTGTGCCAATTGCTCTAATAAGATTCAATAAGATATGGTAATTTGAAAATTTATTAGAATTTGCTATAATGTCTAATGTTGTGAATAATTAATGGAAGAGAAGAGGATGTAAAGTTATGAAATTGACGACAGTTGGTTTAGGATACATCGGTTTGCCAACATCTATCATGTTTGCAAAACATGGTGTAGATGTTCTTGGTGTAGATATCAAACAGGAAGCAGTGGATATGCTTAACAACGGCAAAATCCATATAGAAGAACCGGGTCTACAGGAGGCTTTGGAGGAAGTGATTGATCGCGGCACATTCCGCGCCTCTACAACTCCTGAAGAAGCAGACGTCTATATCATCGCAGTTCCAACACCAAATAATAATGATCAATTTAAATCCTGTGACATCTCAATTGTCATGTCCGGTGTGAAGAGCATCGTGCCTCTTCTCAAAAAGGGCGATACAGTTATCGTCGAATCTACGATTGCCCCACGCACTATGAATGACAATGTTGCACCTTACCTTGAAGAACAAGGATTCATTATCGGTAAGGACATCTTCCTCGTCCATTGTCCGGAACGTGTGCTGCCAGGCAAAATTATGGAAGAACTCATCTACAACAACCGTATTATCGGTGGCATGACACCAGCTTGTGTCGAAGCTGGCAAGAAAGTTTATGGAACATTCGTCAAAGGCGAGATGATAGAAACAAACGCCAAGACTGCAGAGATGTCCAAACTTATGGAGAACACGTATCGTGATGTGAATATTGCACTCGCCAATGAACTCGCGAAAATTTGTAACCATCTCGATATTAATGTACATGAAGTCATTGAAATGGCGAACAAACACCCAAGAGTGAACCTGCATACACCAGGGCCTGGTGTAGGTGGTCACTGTCTCGCGGTTGACCCATACTTCATCATTGCTGAAGCTCCTGAGAAATCCCCATTGATACAGATGGCTCGGGAAATCAATAACTCCATGCCGGAATATGTCGTCGAGTATACGAAAGAGATATTGAACAAACTTGGTGGCAACAAGGTTACTGTATTCGGGCTGACATATAAGGGTGATGTGGACGATATACGGGAATCCCCGGCTTTCGATATTTACGAACTGCTGAGAAAAGAAACGAACCTTGATGTTGTCGCCTATGATCCACATGTCAAGATGGACTGGGTAGAAAAAGATGTAAAGAAAGCAGTGGCCGACAGTTCCCTGGTACTGGTACTAAGTGACCACAGCCAATTCAAGAAAATGACGGATGCAGACTTTTCCACGATGAAGGACAGCTATATCTTCGATACGAAAAACGTGATGAAGAATGACTTCAAAGAAGTGAAATACTACAACTACGGCAATATACAAAAAGTGGACAACACTCTCGACATTGAATATAACAAAGCGTAAAAAGGAGAAGCATTGCTTCTCCTTTTTTAATATTCGAACATAAATTGATGAGGCTCTTAAATGGACTCAATTGCTATGATTACATAAGCTTAAGGATACAGCTTCGAACTAAGAAACAACTTTCAATAGAGTTTATATAAATTCGGAACTGAGTTCAGTTATGTTACAATTTATATAGCTAATTTTAGTTGTAATAGTATATAAATGGAGGATGGAATGGGAATAATCAATGTACTTAACCAAACACTTAGGCGGCAAAAGACAGAGGATATGAGTCAGATGGAAGAACAACCCTCATACGAGACAGAGAAAAAAGTCGGCAGTATCACTACAATCCTTACAAATCATACACTGGATAATGGCTACGAAAGAATTGATCTTACGCCAACAGGGTTCAAAGAAGAAATTGAAAGCAATGAACTCCGTACTGTAATTATTGATAATGATATCTATGAGATAGACCATGACTGGTTCGGTTTCTCTTACCACGACTTAATCGAATATGTAAAAGGCAGCAACTTGAGGTTAATAGTGATTAGGAACACCGATGTGCCTATACAGACATTATTAGAGTCATATCTTACTATAGAATTATCGGTAGAGGTGGATGAGGCAGCTTTCGAAGGCAATATTTTAAAGCTTCCATTACTGGTGGATCAAGGGACTATAAACCCAGTAGATTCTGAGAAGAGATTGGATGTTGTATACTTTTATCTGGGAACTCATGTAAGGAACAAAGCAATACAGCATTTCCATGTTAAAGCACTCCCAGAGAGAGAAGAGGTTGTGTGCAAAAAATTAAACCGCGAACAGCTTAATTTACTATTATCCAAGATTAAAGAATCTAAGATATTATACATAGATTATATAGAAAATATTGATGAGAATATATTAAGATATCTGGAAATAATTGCGTGCATGTCGAATACCTTTGTAGTTTTCGATTCCAGATATGAATCAGAAAAGCTATATGCTTTTCAGTCAACAACCGATCAAGGCAATGTTGGTAAGATGCGTGCCATTATGAACAGTCAACTATATAAAGATAAACAGGTATTGCCTAAGCAACGTCAAGCGTTTCTGAACAATTCATTTATAACTAGACATCCTCTTAATGAAATAATCAATGGAAAGCTAGATAGTAAGAGACCAATGGTAAGTGTCATCTGTTCTACAAACCGTAAACAAAATATTGATTTTTTCATTATCCAGATGAAAGCACAAACGTATGTCCATCTACAAGTTATTCTTTTGACACACGGGTTTGTATTGAGTGATAAAGAAAAAGAAGAATTGCATAGAATTGCTAGTTTTGAACTTATTATATTGGACGAACCAAAGGAAACTTCTTTTGGGCATTGCCTCAATAAATGTATAAATCAAGCTACATATCCAGTTGTGACAAAAATTGATGATGATGATTATTATACGAAGAACTATATCATTGACCAGTGGATTGCCTTGAAATATAGTGAGGCTGATTTAGTAGGCAAAGCATCCCAATTCGTATATATCGAGGAAGAGGATTTGATGATAAAAAGGGAACATGACCGTTACTTTAAGTTTGATAGATTTATCATGGGAGCGACTATTATGGTAGACACTTCATATATGAAAAAATTTATGTTCAGTGATCTGCCTGCTGCTGTAGATACCGACCTTCTAAGGCGTGTCAGAGAAAAGGGTGGGAAAGTTTATCAAGGACATCCTTACGAATTTTGTGTTTTCAGAGGTGCTGACAAGGGGAGTCACACATGGAAAGTTGAAGATATGGCAATGATGAATAAAGCTGAGGTAATATGCTATGGGGATCCTAAACCCACTATTACTATAGATTAAGGGGTAAGTCACCTGGGTTGTAGGCTGTAATGCATTCTAGACTATAATAATAATATTGGAGTAGTTTCATGAGCATATATGATAATTTAAAGAATAGAAAAGAAAAAGTTGGAGTCATTGGTCTAGGGTATGTTGGTTTACCATTGGCTCATGCTTTCTCTAAATCGTTTGATGTTATCGGTTATGATATCGATGATGGTAAGATAAAGGATTATAAAAAAGGAATAGACAGAACTAATGAGGTAGGAAATGAGGCATTGAACAATAGTCACATTCAATTTACAACAGAAGAATCTATGTTGGGTGAACCTATATTCATTATAGTGACAGTACCAACACCTATTAAACCAGATAAATCGCCGGATTTATCACCAATAATAAACGCTACAGAAATGATAGCAAGAAATATGAAGCGTGGAGCATATATAATTTATGAATCCACAGTTTATCCAGGTGTTACAGAAGAGTTATGTATACCCCTTATAGAAAAGCAAACAGGCATGACTTGCGGAAAAGATTTCTTTGTAGGTTATTCCCCGGAAAGGATTAACCCCGGAGATCCAGTAAATAGGGTTGAAAATATAATGAAGATCGTTGCAGGTACTAATGACAATGTTACTCGTACTATAGGAGAGGTGTATGGAGAAATAATAGTGGCAGGAATTCATGAAGCTCCCTCAATAAAGGTGGCAGAAGCTGCTAAGGTACTGGAGAATAGTCAAAGGGATGTCAATATAGGATTTATGAATGAAATGGCAATGATATTGGATAAAATGAATATAAATACCCAGGATGTCCTAGAAGCAATGAGTACCAAGTGGAATGCTCTAGGATTTTATCCAGGATTGGTCGGGGGACATTGCATAGGTGTAGATCCATATTACTTCATTTATCAAGCAGAACAGCTAGGCTATCACTCACAAATAATTTCTGCGGGCCGTAAAATCAATAACAGTGTTCCAGAGTTTATCGTTCAATCTCTTGTTAAACGGATGATTCAAAACAACATCAATGTTAATAACAGCAGAGTACTGGTTTTCGGTCTCGCCTTTAAAGAAAACACAGCTGATATAAGAAACTCCAAGGTTCTTGATATAATTGATCTTTTAAATGATTATAATATTAATGTGGATATTATCGATGACGTTGTAGAACCAGTTACATCGAAGAAATTTAATCACATAGATATCAATGAAATACAGAGTGATCAATATGATGCATTGGTTTATGCAGTAGATCATAATAGTTTTAAAAAGTTGGGAGACATAGAACGATTTATAAAAGACACAGGAATAGTAATGGATTTGAAAAACAGATTCGTTGAACGGGCGAACGTCTGGAAACTATGAGGATTTCTTTAAAAATTAAATAATTAAAGTTAAGCTATTTTAATGATGTGTGCATAATAACATTTGATAATATAGAGTAAATAGGAATCTATGAAATAGTTCTATATAGGTGTTTGTTTTATTCAGTTGTAAGATGATTTAAAGTCAATTACTTAAGATAGTATTAAGAGAGTTTCAGTGTCACTTGATTCATGGTATCATTTATGATTGGAGTAAGATAATACAACCCTAAAGGTGACCCGATGAAAATTCTACTCATTACACAGAACTTCTATCCTGAGATCGGCTCAGGGGCAAATAGATTCAAAAACCTATATACGCAGCTGTCGAAGAACCATGAGGTTACAGTGCTCACCACAAAGCCGACATATCCGAATGCGAAGATGTACAAGGATGACAAGTACTGGAATGAACCACTGATCAACAATTCGACCGACATAATGCGCCTCAATATGCGCAGTGATAAGCAAGGCAAGACGATGGCTTCACGCATGCTCTACTACTTGGAGCTTGCCTACAAGGTGCGCACCTACATAAGGAAGTACCAGCATGAATATGATGCAGTGTATGTGACGACGCCGAACATCTTCCTGCCGTGGGCGACATTCTTCTTTCAGAAGAAGCTGAATTCGACCAAAAGAATCCTTGAAGTGCGGGATCTCTGGCCCGACAGTGTGCGGGATATCGAGAAGATCAACATCGACAAATTCTATCCCACACTCAAGTTCATGGAGAAGATGATGTACCGCAAGGCGGACAGGATCGTCATCAACAATGAAGGCTTCCGTGCCCACATTGCCAAAATGGCGCCGCTGAAGAGTCAGCTCTTCCTCCCGAACGCCTTCACCTCAAACGAGGTCGGCTTCAGGCAGCTGCCTGAAGATTTCAAGGTAATCTATACCGGCAATATCGGATTCGCACAGAGCTATGATCAGCTGATCGAGGTCGCCCACATGCTCGAGGAGCGTGAGATCATCTTCAACGTCATCGGCTACGGGGTGAATGCACACAAGTTCAACCACTACATCAAAAAGCACAACTTCAAATATGTGCATACACACGAAGAGAAGAGCCGGTCGGAATGCCTCGACATGATCCGCCACCACAGCATCCAGCTCTCACTGCTTAAGGAGAGCGATGTCTTCCTGAATGTCCTGCCGGGCAAGATCATCGACGGCATCGGCTGCGGCATCCCGGTGGTCACGAACCTCGGCGGCTATACCAACAGCATGATCAACACATACAAGGTTGGCTTCGCGAAGGAGAAGGCCACAGCTGAAGAGATCATCGAAGCGATCGAGAAGATCAGGGACAACGCGCAGCTTGAAGCCTCATACCGGGAAAACTCAAGAGCGCTGCTCGATGAAAAGTTCCTTTGGGAAAACAATATAGAGAAACTCGAGAAGTTTCTGGAGAGCTGAAAAGGCGATGTACCTCACTGGTGCATCGTTTTTTAATTGAGTATCATTTCGGGGTAATCATACCATATGTTTTCTTCGGACTTTTTCAGTCAGCCGTGATAGAATGACATAATCACTAAGGAGGAGGGGAGACCATCATGACAAATATCAATGTGGAACGTGCCTATTTCACATATGAAGCATTCGTATTCATTATAGTGTTTACATTGCTGTTCATGGTGACCAACATCTTCATGATCGACTACCGGAACCTCCAGAGTATGATAGCTTCACAGGACCCCTTCATGATCCTGATGCTTGCGGCAATCCTCGTATTCCTATATAAGAATGCCCGCATTTCGCTGTCCCCGCTCAGAAAAATGTTCCTTACGCTTTGGGGACTCTATATCGGGTCACTGTTCCTCAGCATGGTCATTGCCGGACACTTCGTCTGGACAGAGGCGTTGATTCTGCTCATGGTCACGGCGCTCCTTTTCTACCGCATACCAGGCCGGCTCGTAGTGTATCTCGTCATCGGTGCACTCCTAAGCCTGCCGTCACTGCTCCTGATCGACCATACGCTCAATGAATCGGGTGCGACGCTGGTTCTTGTATTCACAGCAGGGCTTCTGCTCATGCCGAGGACGAACAGGGCTATGATCTTCTATATGCTGCCGACGTTCCTGATATTGAACATAATTACGACAAGCAGGACGGCGATCTTCACCTATATGGCCATCGCCTTCCTGCAGCTTGCCTGGATCAACCTGTACAGGACGACGGAGACCCAGAGGAAATGGTTCCTCGGTATCGTCACCGGTGGGGTGGCCATCGTCCTCCTCATTTTCGGCAGATCGATATACCGGTTCTTCGTGGGATACAGTACCACCGGGCAGGGATTCAATATGAATGAATTCACTTCCCACCGCTATGAACTGTGGGCGACGGTGTGGCACAACAGGCAGTGGTTCGGGGAGGGGCATTCATACTTCAACTTCACGGATCTGATCCACGCCCACAACATCTTCTTCGATACGCTGGGACGCTACGGCATCATCCCACTGGTGCTGTTCATCCTGGTGCTTGGGGTGATCAGCCTCTTGGCGACGACCAAATACACGCTCGGCATCCTGCTGTACTTCGGTGCCTACATCTTCATCGGGCTGTTCGAATACAACTACCTGTTCATGTTCGTCTACTTCTCGCCGATCGTGCTGCTGTTCATCTTCATGGCGTACATCTTGACACTCAGGGAGGACATGTCCGATATGAATGCGGCCAAATCTGGAAAATAGAATCCCTGGCACAGCAGACTTCTGCTGTGCCTTTTTTAATGCGCTTTGAGTCAGTATATTAAATTTTCTGAAAATATATAGTACAATGGAGTTGTCGAATATATTAGGAGGAACTGCATGTGGCATATTAGAAGGTTTGAGGAACTGTCCCTTGAAGAGTTGGCAGAGATATTCCGTCTGCGGCAGAGGGTGTTCATATTGGAGCAGGAAAGCCTGTTTGAGGATATTGATGGGAGAGATGGAGAAGCGGTGCATATCTTCCATCAGGAGGATGACATGATCAAATCCTACTGCCGGGTGATGCAGGCGGATAAGGTCGTCATCGGCCGTGTGCTGGTCAATCCTGATTACAGAGGAGAGGGCAGGGGGAAGGAACTGTTCGACTATGCCCTTGAATATGTAAAGCAGGAACATCCGTCGACACCGGTCGTCATCACGGCCATGTGCTATCTGGAGGACTTCTATGAGACTTTCGGCTTCAGGCGGATATCGGAACGCTATGACATTGCGGGGCATCAGCATGTGGATATGGCACTGGAGCAGTAAACCAAATAGGCATGAAGAAAGGGCTGGGAAATCATGATGATTTCTCAGCCCTTTTTGCGTTGGCGTGTCTTCGAATATCCGAACAGCCGCATGATGCTGCTGATGATCGGTGTATGGAGCATCATGAACTGGGCGACCTTCATCACCCGTGTGATGCGCTTCGGCTGCTTGATGAGCCGATACAGCCACTCGAGCTGGAATCTGATCCAGATGTCGGGTGCGCGCTTGGCTTCACCGGAGAGGACATCGAAGCTGCCGCCGACGCCCATGAAGACGCCTTTGTTGAAGCGGTCCATATGGTCCCTGATCCATTGTTCCTGCTTCATCATTCCGAGTGCGACGAAGATGATGTCGGGCTCGGTGGCCGCGATGGACTCTACGAATGCCTCATCGTCAAGGTCCGCATAGCCGTGGTGGCGTCCGGCGATCTTGAGTTTCGGGAAACGCCTTTCTGCCCGTTCCACAGCTTTACGGTTGGCGTCTTCCTTCGCACCGAGGAAGTAGGCGCTGTAGCCCTGCTCTTCGGCATAGGCGAGCATCGCGCGCATGGTGTCGATGCCGCTCACCCGCTCCTGGAGCGGTGTGCCCATCATTTTTGCTGCATTGATGATGCCGATGCCGTCAGGCAGTACATGGTCCGCAGACTGCACGGTTTCCTTGAAGTCAGGGTGATCGCGGGTGGCGATGACGATTTCGGGATTGGCAGTGACGATGAAGCATTTGTCCGCGCCATCAAGGCATGGGCGTACGGTACTCTCCATAAAGCCTTCCAGCGTCGTATTCGTGAATTCGATCTCCATCACTGTAACGTTTCCGTGCTGTTCAATCATAAGATCCCCTCTATTTCTATAGAAAAATACCGGTCAGGGCGACCGGCGGTTGTATCATGTTTCCGTCGTTTCTTCTGAAGTGCTGCTTTCATGGACCCAGACGTCCTTGTCTTCGCCTTTGATCCGTCCCCTGTACCAGACGTTGTTGCCGACGAGTACGGTCTGGTTCACAGCGAAGCCGAGGCCGGCCTGATCTTCCAAAGATTCATGTACATACTGCTGCTGGCCGCCCCAGGGGGCTGTGGATGCATAGCCGCTGCCGGTCAGCATCAGCTGCTTCTTATCACGATCGACCAGCGTATGCACGTGCGCTGTTGCTTCAGTGGCGCGGATCCAGCCGATGACGCCTTCGGTGCCGCTCGCCCGTGTACTGAGCAGGTAGTAGTTCTCGAATTGATAGGTGGCTTCCCGTTTGACATGATAGACACGGTGCTTGTATTGCTTGGCGTTTTCGATGCCTTCAGGGTCGTTCGGTACCCTGAATATATCGGTGGCATGCGCCTTCAGGTGGGCGAGCTTGCTGACCGGCTGGATGGTGTATTTGTGGGAGATTTCGAGATCTTCCTCCCCATCGTCCAGCAGGAGGAGGCTGCCGACCTTGCGGTAGTCGTCGCCGTTCATCTCACGGTTCATCGTCCGTGTCCGGTATTCCTCGCGTTCCTCCTTAGACATCTTCTGCCATTTGTTGAGGAACGACTCGTACAGCGGAATGACATCGCCCACTTCACCGAATGCCTTGACCCGGCCGAATTCGAGCCACAGTATCTTGTCGCAGAAGTTCTTGACCTGGTTGATCGAGTGGCTGACGAAGATCATCGTCTTGCCCTGTTCCTTGAACTGCATCATCTTCTGCAGACTCTTCTCTGCGAATGCCCGGTCGCCGACGGACAGTGCCTCATCGATGATGAGGATGTCCGGATCGACGTTGACGCTGATGGCGAAGCCGAGGCGCGACTTCATGCCGCTCGAATACGACTTGACCGGCTGATCGATGAAGTTCTCGAGTTCGGAGAAGGCGATGATGTCGGGTTCGAGTTCACGGATCTCATCCTTCGAGAATCCGAGCATCAGGCATTTCAGCTCGATGTTGTCCCGTCCGGTCAGTTCATCATTCAGGCCTGCTGCGACGGCGATCAGCGCCGTCTGGCCGTTGACATGGACTTCCCCGCCGGATTCCGGCACGATGCCGGCGATGATGTTCGACAACGTCGATTTTCCGGAGCCGTTGATGCCGATGAATCCGATGACGTCCCCCTGTTCGGCCTCAAAGTCCACACCGTTCAGTGCATGGAACACCTGCCCATGGGAACGCGGACTGAGGAGGTCGAAGATGCGCTCCTTCTGACTCTCGTAGAGCTTGTAGTTTTTTACCAGATTCCTGGTCACGATTGTTTTGGTCATTTACATCCCTCTTATAGGTAGTCGATGAAATTGCGTCTGAATTTGACGTGCAGCGTCGCACCGATGGCGAGCATCACGAAGATGAGGCCCCAGAAGTACAGCGTCAGCTCCCAATGGGTGATGAAGTACCACTCGGTACCGAAGAATACCGAACGGTAGCCTTCAATCAGGTAGACGAGCGGGTTCAGCTGCATGAGCCGCATCAGCGTCGGGAAGTCCGACAGCAGCGTCAGCGGCCAGAGTACACCGGAAAGGTACAGTGCCATGCGCAGAAGCGAGTTGAGCAGCAGGTGCACATCCCGCACGAGCGTCGACAAGGTGGACGTGATCAGTGAGAACGCGAACACCAAGGCATATGTGCCGAAGATGTAGTAGGCGAGCTGTACATAGTATATGTTGATGTAGTATCCGGCGAACTGGAAGACCACGAACGCAATAACGAGCATGAGTATATGTGTATAGAACTTCGAGAATATCGCGACATTCGGTATGAGGCTGAGCGGGAAGTTCATCTTCGACAGCAGCTTAAGGCGCCGGTAGATCGACTTCGATGCTTCGATGCTGCCCTGGAAGAAGAACGTCCAGACGACGAAGCCGATGAAGAGCCAGAAGAAGAAGGGCACTTCCATGCCGCCCATCTGTATCGGCTCCCGCTGCCGCAGTGTGGCGAAGACGAACCAATAGATCAGTATGCTGATCAACGGCGTCAGCACTTCCCACACGATGCCGAGGTAGTTGTTCTGGTTTTTACTTTTTATGTCGTACATGGACAGGCGTCTCACAAGGTAGAAGTGATTGAACTGCTCCTTCAATACGACCCATATGGATTTCATCAGTTTTTCACAACCATTTCTTTCATCGTTGTTGAATTATACAATTTTATCTTTTAAATGACAAATAATCTCATCACTGACGCGCTTCGACGCCTGTCCGTCTTCGAGGGCGCAGAAGCGTTCCCGGAAGGCTGCGGTATCGTATTTTTCGTTGAAGTCGAGCGTCTCCGTCTCCCGGATGGCCCCGAGCAGTCCGTCAGTCGTTTTGACGAGCGGCCCCGGCGCCTCCTGTTCGAAGTCGAAGTAGAAGCCGCGCACCTTGTCGCGGTAGTTGTCGATGTCGTAAGTATAGAAGATCATCGGGCGTTCGAGCACTGCGTAGTCGAAGAACACGGAGGAATAGTCGGTCACGAGCACATCCGAGATGACGTAGAGGTCGCGGATGTCCTCGTACTTGGAGAAGTCGTACAGGAAGCCTTCATATCGGGAAAGGTCCAGATTCTCGGCAATGAGGTAGTGGAGCCGCAGTATGATGATGTAGTCATCCGACAGCTCCCGCTGCATCCGGTCCACATCGAACTGGAGGTCGAACTTGTATCTGCCGCGTGCGTGATAGGCATCATCCCGCCACGTCGGTGCATAGAAGATGATCTTCTTGCCGAGTGGAAGCCCCAGCTTCCGGCGGATATGTTCCTTGGCCGCCGAATCATTGTTCACGAACAGGTGGTCATTCCGCGGATAGCCCGTCTCGAGCACCGGCCGTTCATAGGCGAATGCACGGCGGAAGATCTCGGTCGAATAGCGGTTCGGGGAGATCAGATAGTCCCATTTGCTGGATTCCTTAGTGAAGTTCCGCTTGTACTTCTCCGTCTCCGTCCCCGGCATGTGCACCGTGTCGATGTCCGTGCCGAGACGCTTGAGTGGCGTCCCGTGCCATGTCTGCAGATACGTGGTATCCTTCGGTTTCGGTATCCACAGAGGGAGGCGGCTGTTCGTGATCCACAGCGTCGCCTTGTTCATATAGATGATCCAGCTCGGCGTGAATCGTGTGACATACGGAATCTCCATTTCTTTGAAGATCTTCTTATGCTGCCTGTCGACGCTCCACATCAGGCGGTAGTCCGGGTAGGCCACCGACATGTACTCGTACAGCGCCCGCGGATTGTCGCTGTACTGCCTGCCGAGGAAGCTCTCGAACATGATGAGCCGGTGGTCCTTATGGAAGCATCTCCCAAGCGACCAGAACAGCAATTTGTAGAGTTTCAATGCAATTACTTTTAAGGATTTCATACGCACCACACCTGAATTAATATTTTACCAATAGTATGATATAATTTACATTATCTTTACATTAATATAGTATACCTAGAATATTATATCATTTTCGATGTAAACAGGGGGGCATTACCATGAAAAAAGTAATCACCTACGGGACATTCGATCTAATCCATACGGGACACATCAACATTTTGCGCCGCGCGAAGGAAATGGGAGACTACCTCGTCGTCGCCATCTCGACCGATGAGTTCAATACCATCAAGCACAAGCAGGCATACTATTCCTTCGAACAACGGAAGCAGATACTCGAAGCCATACGCTATGTGGACGAAGTGATTCCCGAACACACATGGGACCAGAAGATTCAGGACGTCAAGGCACACGATATCGACATCTTCGTCATGGGACACGACTGGGAAGGGGAGTTCGACTTCCTGAAGGAATACTGTGAAGTCATCTACCTGCCGCGGACCGAAGGGGTATCCACGACGAAGACGAAGCAGGACCTGTCGAAGCGGCATGATTAGGGAAGCCGCAATCACCGTGTACCTTGCGGTGGTCCGCATCATCTTCACCGTGTTCAAACTGTTTCCGGTCCGTAACAAGAGCGTCATGCTGGCATCCTTCGGCGACAACATCGAGGAAGTCCGCCATGAAGTCACACAGCGTACGGACTCCCGTATCATTGTACTGAGGGAACCATCATGCAGAAGTGCATTCACGGGGATGGAAAATAAAAACCGCATCGACTTCTCACCGAAGCACCTCCTGAATCTCATCAGGGGAATCTACCATCTTGCCACGGCCAAAGTCGTGTTCGTCGACAACTACCACCTGATCCTCGCCGCATGCGACTTCAAGAAGAAGACGATATGCGTCCAGCTGTGGCATGCCAATGGGGCGGTCAAGCTGTTTGGCCTCAGGGACAAGACGACGAACACCCGCCCGGATTCCGCCCACAGGCGCTTCAGGCAGGTGTATGACCGGTTCCATAAGGTGGTCGTGAGTTCCGACGCGATGGCGGACATTTTCAAGGAGGCGTTCGGTCTCGAAGAAGAGAATATGATGCGGACAGGCGTACCGCGGACTGACTTCTTCCATTCGGAGGATCGGCTTGATGAGGCCAGGAGAAAGATGCATGAAGCACTGCCGCAGATGAAGGACAGGACCGTCATCCTCTATGCACCGACGTTCCGCGATGATGGGTTCACGGTGCGTGACCTGCCGATCGACCTCAAAATGATGGAGCAGGCACTCGGAGACACGCATCATCTGCTCGTCCACCTGCATCCGGCGGTGGACTTCAAAGGTTTCGAATCGACCCGTTTTGCGACGGATACCTCGAAGCGGCATGACATCTTCGACCTGCTCAGTGTGACGGACATCCTCATTACGGACTATTCATCGATCCCCTTCGAGTTCTCGACGCTCCGCCGGCCGATGATCTTCTATCCATATGATCTGGAACAATACGAAGCGACGCGCGGGCTATGGTTCGATTATGAAGCCTTGGCCCCGGGCCCCGTCGTCCGTACGACGGAAGGGGTCATCAAAGCGATTGAAGCAGACAGCTTCAATATGGAAGCTATCGAAGCGTTCGATGCGGTATGGAACAAGTATGCAGACGGCAATTCGACGAAAAGATTGATTGAGACAGTATATAAAGAGAAGCTTGAGGACTAGTCCTCAAGCTTCTCTATTTTTTCCATCACCGCTTCATAGATGCGTCTGCGGTTGTTGTGGTCCTGGTGGTCGAATATGCTGGACAGGTCGACTTCGCGCGGCTGGAAGCCATTTCTGATATAGATTTCGATGGCGTCGACCAGGTCCTCCTCCTTCTTCGCAATATCTCCGATGAATGTCTGGGAGAGGGGACGCAATCTGCCCTGTCTGAAGAACTGGCGGACATCGAAGTGGTAGTAGATGACCGGCTTGTTCATCAGCGTGAAGTCGAAGCTGACGCTCGAGTAGTCGGTGATCAGCAGGGAGTGCGCGATCAAGAGATCCTGCACCGTCCGTTCACCGAGCCGTATGAAGTGGATATTCTTCCCCTGGTCGAGATGCTCATCGTTGAAGTAGCGCTGTGCACGGTAGTGTGGGTAAAAGTTCAGGTGCACATCATTCTCTTCAAGCAGCCTGTTGAGGCGTTCGTTATGGATCAGGCTGTGGTAGCGTGCGTAATACGTGCTGTTAAGGAATGCATAATCCGTGCTGATCCAGTCGCGCCAAGTCGGCATGAGGAGGATGTCGCGCGTCTCGTTGTGGTGGGGCAGATGGTCGAAGCGTGCCAGCCCCGTTACCGTGACTTCATCTTCTTCATACCCCATCTTGCGCATGACGACATCCTCCTTCTCCGGTGTACTGCTGACGATGAACAGGTCGAACGGAAGGTCGTAGTATTTCTTGTCATACTCAACAGGTTTCCTTCCCAGCACGCCGTGCTGGAGGAAGACCTTGACCGTATCCTCATAGTGGAAGAAGCCCCGTGCCGTCTTGTATGGCAGCAGGTTCTCAAGGTCATGGGTGCCGAGGAGGACACCCGCCCGGAAGGCGCGGTCGAAGTGCGCATGCGACCCGAATGCAAGCACATTGTCCTCATCTTTTATCTTCTCATAGTCTTCGGCGGTATCCTCGATGACATAGTAGGCTTCGATATCCGTATTCTCCTTCAGCCAGGTGAAGAGGGCATAGCCGTTATCCTGTGCCGTGTCATACCGTTCGCCGAGCAGCCAGATGTTCATGTCCTTGTGGCTCGTGTCCTCAGGGATGTCGACGGAAGCGGGGATCATGAAGGTCTCGACTTTGAGGTTGTTGTAGGGCGTCGTCGTAATGAGGTGATGGTGGGTGTTGCCCTCTGCATCCACAACTTCATGCCGCGAGTAGAAGTTGTCCTTCCTGTAGTCGGCATGTCTGTATTTGATCTTCTCCCGGCGCAGCACTTCGCCGCTCGAGTGGACGATTTCTATGAATACATCGATGATCGTCTTATCCTTGCTTTTGATGTCGATGAGGTCGAGTGACTTCAAGTCCACGTTGAAGCTGTTGCCGATCTCCACCCGCACGAAGTCTCCAGAGTACCGGTCGACGAATGCCATATTCGGGGTGCTGTCGATGAATGCATCCTCACCGCTGATATACCCCTCCAGGTTGAAGTCGTCGATTTCGGTCACCTGACGCTTCAGCCGGCGCCTCGCGACATTGAAGCCGAGCATGCCATCCTTGCGTCGGTAGAACCATATCTGGAACTTCTCGAAGTGGGAAGTCGCCCATATCCGCCCATCGAACCCGAATGTTCCAATGTCCCTCATGTCCAGCTGCAGACGGATTGGTGCGTCGCCGGCGGTCTCGAACATGAGCCGTTTCCGTGATATGTTGTTGATCAGCTGATCGAGCGGCACGCTGACTTCGGTCGCCTCTCCAGTCTGATCGCCGTCAAACGGGATACGGATGATGTCGTCGGAAGTCGTATCCGCCACGAGCAGTGCAGACAATGCTGCGGATGTATCGGTGTAGAAGTGCATCCGTACAGCATCCCCCTCGAGGCTGCTTTCGAACGCCTCCACACGTGCCTTGTGGGTGGTGATTTCCGCCGACAGCATACCGTCCTGTCCAAAATATGTGATTGCATGATTCAATGCAGCCACGGATAACGGTTCTCCAGTATATCGGATCGGCACCAGCTCAAAGTCCTTCAACAGATATACATCCGGCTGTCCCGTCACAACATCCGTGAAATCCCTAATCTGCATGACGGCAGGGTCATCGGATACATTCTCCATTATTTTAAGCTTATTGCCGTAGTGGAAGGCGAGCGCATGATCACTCAGGTCATCCATGTCTTCAGTAGAAAGTTCAAGCCTCCGGTAGCCGGCTTCGATATTTGAAAGTGCCACCGGCTGATCCATCCTGAAGCGGTAGTCCGAAAGCAGGTTGGCAATCAGCAGGTTGCCCCGGGCGATGGATACAGTGAAATAGCGCCGGTTCGAGAAGAAGGATCGCTTCTTTCCTGCCTTGTCCACATCCGTCTGGACGATCAATCTTTTTCCGCCGAGCATCATTTTGATGGTGGACTGTCCTTCTGTCTGATCGATGACGGCAAATGGAATTTCAATGCCGATGATGTGGCCCTGACAGTGGGCATCCAGTTCATAGATCGCCGGGCCATTCGTCAATGTAATATGGAGCCGCTTTTCCAGTCCGACCCTGACGAAATTCTTGAATGAAACATTTACGATTACATGATCCGCGTGCACGGTGATGTCATGCAGAGTCAATTTCTTGTTCAAACGTTCCCTTACTCGTCTGGGAAAAGTTTTTCTATATATCTTATTCCACTGTTTCTGCAGCACGCCCATCGATCCACCTCCTTCAGTGATGTCCTATTCATATTCTACCCGATTCGCGCCCATATATTGGCAGTGTCGTTGCATCATCCAGTATATCAGGCGCTATGCTTTCTTCCATTATAATATAGAAATGAGCAAAATAGAAAAAGGTCCGAGGATACCCGAAAAGGGCATTTCGAACCGATTCTTCCACATCAACATCATTTCTTCAGTCCCGTTCCGCACCGCGGGGCGATGGTGTCCGCCGTCCACTTGTCGTGGAGGAGTAATACATATAGATCATATGCCGCATCGCCATATACACGGTCGTCCCCGAATACATAAAGCGGGGGAAGCGGATCATGGTTCCACAGGTCATCAGCGAGATGACTTTCGATCAATCTCTTCAGTGATTCGAGATCTTCCCGGAACGCTGGGCTTCGCTTGCCACCCCGCCGCTGATGCTCCAGGTCGCACGCCTCAAGCAGACGGTAGGTATCCGTAATGTACGGGTTCCCAACATTATATACATGCTTCACGATCGGGTGGTGCTGATACCGTGTATTGGTATCGAGCACACCGACGAGGCTCAAATTTACCCGCAGGATCTGATAGAGCTCCAGTACCTGCTTGGAGAGCCGCCGGTTGTCGAGATACCGCGCACTCGTCGTGTGGTCGGGACTTACTCTGAATATCTGCATCTACTCGTAGATGTAGGCGAGGACATCAAGCGCCTGCTCGACTGTCTCCACCGTGATGTTCGCCTTGTTGGACAATTCTTTCAGCGGATGGATCAGTTCCTTAGGGCGTACGATGATGAGCGGCTTGCCGAGCGTCACGGCGGCACTTGCATCCATCGCCGTATTCCACTGCTTGTACTTCTCGCCGAAGAGCGCAATCACGACATCCGACTTCTGCATCAGCACCTGCGTGCGGAGGTTGTTCACTGCAGAAGCGGCATCGTCCTTGAAGAAGCCGCTCGGCTGTTCACCCAGGATATCCTCTCCGATATTGTCCGAACGGTCATGGTTCGTCTGCGGCCCGACGAAGTCGAGCGGCAGATCCTTCTCATCCGCAATCTGCTTCACTTCCTCACGCCAGTCGTCATGGATCTGTCCTGCCAAATATACTGTAAGTTGCATAACGCATCCTCCTAATTTGTGTTACTTCAATGATAGCTGAAACTCGGATTCTTTCAAATGAAATGTACTATTCCATCACATTGCCCTCTGCTGGTATCGGCTGTTCCCTGAACATTTTCGCCAGATGCATCGTATTGTAGGCGAGCATCTTTACATGCTGCTTCGTGAACTCGTTGTCTTGGTCCGTGTACATATACGATGGGCCCGGTCCTGCATCTCCAACCCAGTACGTATCGACGTTTGGCGGAATGGTGAAGCCGATGTGGGAGAGGCCGTAGAGAATCGACTGTGCCGCATGCTTCGCCCCGTCCTCATTGCCCGTCACGACTACTCCGCCGACCTTATTGTAGAAGATCGACTGGCCCTTGTCGTTCGTGAGTGATGAGCTCCCGTATAGACGCTCTATGGCCAGTGTCGCGATGCTGCTCTTCTCACCGAGCCAGATCGGCGTGCCGATCAAAACGATGTCTGCTGCCTTGACCTTCTCGAGTATTTCAGGGAATTCATCTCCATCCCCCATGTCGTCAGAAATCCCGTAGCGGATGTTGTAGTCGTTGAGGCGCACGATTTCCGTCTCTACATCATGAGCCTCATAGATGTCCATCACTTCACGGGCCAACACTTCCGTATTGGATGGATCCTCACCGTATTTCAATGTCGTATTGAGTATCAATGCCTTTAGCTTCATCATATGACCTCCAATCGCGTAATACTCCTCTTTACCACTATCAATCTACTAAAAAACCGGCAGGATACCCTGCCGGCATGAATCTATACGAGTTGTTTCCTTGAGAACTTGTTCGCCACCCAGCGGATGGTGAGTCCGCCTGCGATGAACAGGCCGATGTATCCGAAAATCGGATAGAATATGTTGACCAGGTCCACAAATCCGACGAAGCTGAGTGCATAGCCGAACAGGAGCCCCACAGCAAGCATGATCTTATACTTGCCGGAATACGCGGTGGCAAAGCGTGTCAGGAACGGGTACATCAGGCCAACTGCCGTATTATAAATGACCAGCAGCATGACGATGGAAAGTCCCAAGCTCAGCGCCGGATGCACACCTTCTGCGAGCAGAATGGTAGGCAGTGCCGCCTCGTTGGCAGTGTTCAAGTTCGCAAGCATGCCGCCGTTGATCAGCAGCATGAGCAGCATGATGATGATGCCGCCGACCAATGCGCCGTGCCTCGCCGCCTTATGCTTCGACGCCTCAGAGCCCATGATGGACAGGAAGCTGAATGCGGTCGCGAGCACGAGGCCGCTGTATGTGATTGCATCCCACCACCAGTGTCCCGATGGCGTCCGGTCGATCTGTGCATACTGGTTCACTTCACTCATCGGCACAGATGGATTGAATACATTGAACGCCGCAATGATGAGTACGAACGCCACCAGGAATGGTGTCACTGCTCCAAGTACCGCGACGATCTTATTGAAGTCGAGCAGCAGGGTGACGAACACCGCCACCATCATGATCAGCGAACCGATCCACGGGGCGACACCGAAGCTTTCGTAGAATGCAGAGCCCGCACCTGCGAGCATGATCACTGCGATGCCATATAGGAAAAAGACAAGTATGTAGTCGATTGCCTTTCCAATCATATCTCCAAACATCGTGTTGATCGGCTCCTCGTGGGAATCCGCCTTCACCCGGTAGCCAAGTTTAGCCGCCTGCCGGCCGACAAACATGACAATCAGTGCCGAAAGGATGATTGCAGCATAGCTCCATGTCCCGTAGTTTGTGAAGAACTGGAGTATTTCCTGGCCTGTGGAAAATCCGGCCCCTACAATGACCCCCGTATAGGCAAATCCAATCATCATTGATTCTCGTCGATAACTCAAAAAATCTCCTCCGTATTTGAATTTTGGACTTTAATATTATAGACGATATGTTAAAATTTAAACAATATTCCGTGAATTACTCGAGTCAGGGTGAAATATTATTCTTTTAAAATGAATGACGACACTTAATGCCATAATGTTGTAAAAATGCGCTTTCATGAAGAAAATCCAAAAATCTGTCCAAAAAGCATCTATAATCTGATATAGTAATAAACTATAAACATATATAATATTTCTACATATAAATATGGAGGCCAACATGGAAGAAACATTGAATTTGGAAGACATTCTTGAAGTCATCAAGAAGAACCTGGCGATGATCGTCGCCCTTGTACTGCTCTTCGGTGCAGCTGCTGCATTCGCCACCGCATTTTTCATGACCCCGCAATATGAAGCCAATACACAAATCCTCGTCAGTCAATCCGAAGAATCAGAAGCCGTCAACAATCAGGACATTCAGGCCAGCCTTCAGCTGATCAATACATATAGGGATATCATCAAAAGTCCGACAGTGCTCGATGATGTGGTAAGCAACCTTGATCTGGAGCAATCAACAGCGGCACTTGCCAACCAGATTACAGTAAATAACCAGGACCAGTCCCAGGTCGTGACAGTGACTGTCACCAATGAAAACCCGCAGGATGCGGAAACCATCGCCAATGAAATCGCAGATGTGTTCCAGGAACGCGTGCAGGAAGTGATGAACGTCGATAACGTCTCCATTCTTGCGCCGGCGGATGTGGGAGAAGAGCCATCACCCGTATCTCCACAGCCACTCATCAACATCGCCATCGGCATGATTCTGGGTGGACTGCTTGGACTCGGTATCGCATTCCTCAGGGCCTTCCTCGACAAACGCGTTACGACGGACGAGGAAATTGAGAAAGTCCTTGAACTCCCTGTGCTTGGTACCATCGCAAAATTCGAGAGTCAGAAAGGAAACTGATCATGTTTGGTAAAAATAAATCCCGCAACTATGTATCCGGGCCAAGACAACTTATCGTGGAGAAGCAGCCGAAATCCCCGGTCAGTGAACAGTTCCGTACCGTCCGGACGAACATCATGTATTCGAACATCGATACTGAAATCAAGACGGTCCTCGTCACCTCGGCAACACCCGGTGCAGGCAAGTCCACTACCGCAGCGAACCTCGCTGTCGCCTATGCACAGTCCGGCAAGCGCACTGTATTGATTGATGCAGACCTGCGTCGTCCGACGATGCATTACACTTTTGAAATGACGAACCAGCGTGGCATGTCCACAGCCATCGTCAATGATGTACCGGTGGAGAACATAGTCAGGGAAACCGAAATTGAGAACCTCGACCTCATCACTTCCGGGCCGATTCCGCCGAATCCATCAGAGCTCCTGTCATCCAATAAGATGATGCACCTGCTCAAAACATTCTCCATGCATTATGACATGGTCATCATCGATTCGCCGCCACTGCTTGCGGTGACCGATGCCCAAGTACTTAGCAAGATTACAGACGGCACAGTGCTCGTCACCAACGTAGCTGAAAACAACAGGGATAGGCTTCGGGAAGCGAAGGATCTATTGGATAAGGCCGATGCGAACATTCTCGGCGTCGTCATGAACAATAAGAAGATGAACACGAAGAAGGACGACTATTATTATTACTACGGGAGTGAATAGAAATGATAGATATCCATAACCATGTACTCATAGGAGTGGACGATGGTCCACAGACAGAAGAGGAGGCAGTATTGCTTCTTAAACAGGCCATCGACAATGGCATAACGGATATCATTGCGACCCCACATCATTATAGTGGGGATTTCGTTAACCCCGGAAGTAAGATTCTAGAAAAAATGGACGAACTCAACCAGATCATTTCACAACATCAATTGGACATCAACGTACACCCCGGACAGGAGATCAGAATGAATGGGAACTTCGTCGAAGAGTTGAAGTCCGGTGCAGGCATCCCGCTCAACCAATCGCAGTACGTGCTGGTTGAGTTTTCTTTTAATGAAGTGCCGAGCTATACATGTCCCATGTTCTATGACATGCAGATGAGCGGGTATACCCCACTCATTGCACATCCGGAACGATGCAAACCGATCATCAAGGACCCGGATAAGCTTCATGAGTATGTGGAGAGGGGTGCCGTGGCTCAGGTTACTGCAGGGTCGGTGGCTGGGGAGCTTGGAGAGAATCTTAAAGAAACAAGCTTAAAGATGATCGAGGCGCATCTCGTCCACATCATCGCCAGTGATGCCCATCATGCGGGTCTTAGACCATTTATGCTCCAGAAAGCATATGATGTGGTGGAGAGGGAACTTGGCTCCATTTATGTAGAAGACTTGAAACACAATGCAGAAGCGGTGCTTCTTGGGAAAGAAGTGAAGGTGAAGCGGCCATCTAAGATAGAAACACATTATAAAAGCAGTAAGAAAAGAAAAAAGAAGAAGTTTTTAGGATTATTTTAATTGGAAAGAAGCGTGTGATTTATGGGTGCAAAAGAACGGTATATACTTCTCCTTATCATTGACTCATTGATTGTTACTTTCTCGGTATTCTTCGGCTATTACATACTGGCTCCATTCTTTCTCCAGTATACAATACCGGTACTTATTACCACTTCAATCATCCTCTTGATCAGTCACCATGTCTTTGCATACGTATTTAACCTGTATCACCGTGCTTGGGAGTATGCAAGTGTCAGAGAATTGATGTCCATCGCCCAAGCTGTAACTGCATCAATTATTGCGACTTATATATTGAATATCCTATTGTTTCAGACAACATTTACAAGGTTGATGATCATTACATGGATGATGCACCTTATATTGATTGGAGGTTCTAGGTTATCTTGGAGAGTTGCACGTCATCACTTGATTGGAAAACAATCATCGGATCAGGAAAAACTGCGTACTTTAGTAGTAGGAGCTGGGAAGGGTGGGTCAATACTGATTAAACAGATGTTGGACACCCCTGCGATGAATATGTTGCCAGTGGTTGCGGTAGATGATGATACAACGAAGCAAAGAATGGAACTTGCTGGTGGGGTTAAGGTAGAGGGTACAAGAGAAGATATAGAAAAGCTTATAAGAAAGTATGACATTCGGAAAGTCGTCATAGCAATCCCCTCGTTAAGCAAGACAGAACTGAATCAAATTTATGAATTGGCAAACCATGAGAATATAGAAGTCATGATTATGCCGAATATCGATGATGTGATGTCAGGGAGAGTGGAAGTGAATGCACTCAAAAAAGTGGAAGTAGAAGATTTGCTGGGACGTGAACCTGTAGAACTTGACGCAGCAGGTATAGAAGACCAGGTGAGAGACCGAACAATACTTGTCACAGGTGCTGGAGGCAGTATCGGATCAGAAATAGTCAGGCAAATTACCAAATTCCAGCCTAGGGAAATCGTGTTGCTTGGCCACGGCGAAAACAGTATATATACGATTTTAGAAGAAATGACTGGGCTTAACAATAATATAAAATATATTCCAATCATTGCAGATGTTCAGGATCGTGAAAGAATATTTGAAGTGTTTAAAACGTATAAACCGAATGTTGTTTATCATGCTGCTGCGCACAAACATGTGCCATTGATGGAATATAATCCAAAAGAAGCTGTAAAGAACAATATAAAAGGAACAAAAAATACAGCAGAAGCCGCATGTGAATTCAAAGCTGAAAAGTTTGTATTAATATCTACAGACAAAGCGGTAAATCCACCGAATGTGATGGGAGCCTCAAAACGGGTTGCTGAAATGGTGGTACAGGGGCTGAATCAAGATTGTAAAGAAACTACTCTGGTAGCTGTAAGATTTGGTAACGTCTTAGGCAGTCGAGGCTCTGTAATACCTAAATTCAGAAAGCAGATAGAGGCGGGTGGCCCGATCACCGTTACGGATGAACGAATGACTAGGTATTTTATGACCATACCCGAGGCTTCTAGACTTGTAATCCAAGCAGGAGCAATAGCAGAAGGTGGAGAAGTGTTTGTGCTTGATATGGGAGAACCAGTAAAAATAGTGGATTTAGCCAGAAATATGATTAAACTAAGCGGTTATAAAGAAGATGAAATAGAAATAAAGTTCAGTGGCGTTAGACCGGGCGAGAAACTATTTGAAGAACTTTTGAGTGAAGATGAAATACATCCAAATCAAGTATATACAAAAATTTATAGAGGAAAAACAGTATCTTATCCTATTTTCGAAATTGAAAAGACTATTAATCAATTAGAAAATAAAGATAATATCAAAGAACTGCTGCTAGACTTTGTGAATCAAAAAGAGTATACAAAAAATTAAGTTACAAATTTTTCTTTATTTTAATCTTTAGGATGAAGTACGTAGACTCATTAGATTAGGTAAATTTTAGTGGATTAATAAGCAGTTTGATAATAACCGCTTTACACACATAGTTAAGTAACAAGAGACTAAATATCTTTTATGAGGAGCGTTATGAAGATGTATTTGAAAATAAAAAGGCTAATAGATTTTAGTCTATCCCTTCTAGCTATGTTGGTGCTTTGGCCTTTGTTCCTTTTGATAGCGATAGTGATAAAAATTGATTCAAAAGGACCTGTGCTCTTTAAACAAAAACGAATTGGGAGGAATAAAAAGCACTTCAATATATTGAAATTCCGAACTATGAGAATAGACACACCTGATGATATGCCGACCCACCTCTTTGAAGATCCGGATACATTCATTACAAAAAGCGGCAAGTTTCTTAGAAAAACAAGTTTGGATGAACTCCCGCAAGTCATTAATATTTTAAAGGGTGAAATGAGCATCATTGGTCCAAGACCAGCCTTATGGAATCAATATGATCTCATAGCAGAACGTGACAAATATAAGGCTAATGATATTCCAACAGGACTCACAGGCTGGGCACAAATTAATGGACGGGATGAAACACCTATTGAAACAAAGGCCATGTTGGATGGAGAATATGTTAAAAATATGGGACCTATAATGGATACAAAGTGTTTTTTTGGTACTTTAATAAGTGTTGTAAAAAGTGATGGTGTAGTTGAAGGTGGAAGAAAGAGTTCTCAAAAGGAGAATTATTCTTAATGAAAAAAATATTAGTAACGGGAACTAACAGTTATATTGGAAAAAGTTTATCGAGTTGGTTAGCAAGATATCCTGATGCTTATTCTGTTGATACCATTAGCTTAAGAGATAACGCTTGGAAAACTAGAGATTTTTCAAAATATGATGTTATTGTTCATACGGTAGGAATAGCCCATAGAAAAGAAAGAAAAAAAAATTGTAAAGAGTACTATAAAGTAAACAGAGATTTATCTTATCAAATAGCTAAAAAAGCTAAAGAAGAATCGGTAAAGCAGTTCGTGTTCATAAGTTCGATGAGTGTTTATGGATTAGAGTGTGGAACCATAGATCGTAACACACCACTTCAACCTTCAGGTAACTATGGGAAATCAAAACTTCAAGCAGAAAAGTTATTGCTATACCTTGATGAAGATTCATTTAAGGTTGTCATTTTAAGGCCTCCCATGATTTATGGAAAAGGATGTAAAGGTAATTATCCTAAATTAGCCAAGCTTGCAACTAAAACATGTATTTTCCCTTATATTAATAACCAAAGAAGTATGCTATATATAGATAATTTGACTCATTATATACAGCAAATAGTTGATGGAAAAAAGAGGGGAATTTTCATGCCTCAAAATACAGAATATGTAAATACAAGTGAAATGGTTCAGTTAATTGCTCAAGCTCATGGAAAAAAGATTTATCTTACGAAGGTATTCAATCCAGTACTTCATTTCATTAAAATAAATACAGTTAAAAAGCTATTTGGCAATTTAGTATATGATAAAAACATTTCTGATAGTAATTATAATTTCTACGCTTTTAAAGAATCTATTCTTATAACGGAAGGAGGAGAAAAGGATGAAAAAAGTCCTCTTTGTAGCAACCGTGGTAAAAGCCCATATTAACACCTTTCACATCCCTTATTTAGAATGGTTTAAAAAAAGTGGGTATGAAGTTCATGTATGTGCTAAGAATGATTACAATAAAGAAGAGAACTGTAACATACCTTTCTGTGATAAATTTTATGACCTACCTTTTGAAAGGTCCCCTCTCAAACTGAATAATATAAAAACTTATCACAATTTAAAAAAAATTATTAATTCGAATGACTATGATATTATTCATTGCCATACTCCAATGGGAGGGGTGCTGACTAGGTTAGCAGCTCAAAATGCAAGAAAAAGAAATACTGAGGTTATTTATACTGCTCATGGCTTTCACTTTTTTAAAGGATCTTCAATTATAAATTGGTTAACCTATTATCCTGTAGAGTTCTGGCTATCTCGATATACTGATCTGCTCATAACTATAAACAAAGAAGATTTTAAAACAAGTAGAAAGTTTAAAGCTAAAAAAATTGAGTATATACCTGGCGTTGGAATTGACACTACGGAGTTTAAAAAAAAGTCTATTGATGAGAAAAAGAAAAGAAAAGAAATCAACATAAATGAAAACCAGTTTATGATATTATCTGTTGGAGAGCTTAATAAAAACAAAAACCATGAAGTGATAATTAGAGCAATAGCAACTTTAAATAATAATAATATAGTATATGTTTTATGTGGGGAAGGACCGAAGGAAAAAGAATTAAGAGATTTAGCAGAGCATTTAGGTATTAGTAAAAATGTAATATTTCTAGGTTTTAGAAATGATATACCAGAGCTATGTAAAATAGCCAATCTATTTGCATTTCCATCGTACAGGGAAGGACTGTCTTTATCTTTGATGGAAGCGATGGCCTCAGGTTTACCTGTCATTTGCTCCGATATCAGAGGTAATAAAGATTTAATTAATGATGGGATAAATGGATATTTATCGAACCCAAGGGACGTCAACGGTTTTGCAAATAGCATTGATAAAATAATGAATAATAAGGTTATCTCTAAATCAATGATTAAAGAGAATAAAACCACTATTGAAAAGTATGGTATAGACAATGTCTTAAATACATATATACAAATAATAGAAAATAGCGGAACGAGGCGATTTATATGAATAATGTAGTCATTCTTCCTTCGAATAATGATCTAAACCGTGGGGATCAAGCACTAATTTGGGAAACGATAGAAGTAGCCAAAAAAGCTGGATATAATAGTGACTATTATATGCTAGCTGAAAAAGAAAGTTTAACTAAGCAATCCCAAGGTCAAGGAATTAAAATACTGGAACCTATATTAAAGCACCCTAATAGAAAATTTAAAAATAAAAACAATAGTAAGTATACCGCTGGTTTGATAGTTAAATGGGGGGTGGTAGCATCTTTCGATTTAATACGAAGTATCCTGCTATTATCTAAAGCGACTAGTAAGATAGGAACATTATTTCTGTCTAACAAAGAGAAAGAAACATTAAAGCTTATACAGAATGCAGAGGTGTGCTTTGTTAAGGGTGGGGGGTTTATACATTCATCTGGGAAAATAACAGACCCCTATACAATATATTATTCTTTATTTCATATTGCTTTAGCACAATCTTTTAAAAAGCCTGTCTATGTAATGCCCAACTCATTTGGACCTTTTAAAGGTGTTGGAGTAAAAAAAATGGTTAAGAAAGTGTTAAAAGGCTGTCAACTTGTTACTGTAAGAGAAAGTATATCTTCTAAAATGTTGAAACAAATAAGCGTTCCGCATCAAATATCACCTGACCTAGGTTTTTTATTAGAGAAAGAAAGTGGAGAATATAGTCAAATTAAAAATATACGACAAAAATATCAGGACTATAAGTTGGTGGGAATAACAGCTAGGCCATACCGTTTTCCAACAAGCAAAAACCCTTCCAAAGATTATGAAGCGTATATCAAAAGTATGGCAGAATTCAGTATATGGCTTTATAAGAATAAATTTTTACCAGTATTTGTTGAACATACCTTATCTGAGCATACTCATGAAAATGATGGCTCGGCAATCGAAGAAATTACTGCTAGGCTTTCTGAAGTAAAATATGAAATTATAAGTAATGATGAGTATAACAGTAAAGACTTGAAAGCTATTTATAGTAATTTAGATTACGTAGTTGGAACTAGATTCCACTCCATTATTTTTTCCTTATCGGAAGGAACGCCATCATTAGCTATCACTTACGGGGGTAATAAGGGGCAAGGAATTATGAAAGACATGAATTTATCAGATTATAGTATCCCTATTGAACTTGTTTCCTTTGTAGAGTTGCAAAAAAAATTCATTACATTACAAGAAAACGAAGAAGATATAAATATAGAAATAAATCACTATATTGAAAATGTAAAAAATCAAAGGTTGAAGCTTATAAATAACGTGAGAAAATTGAACTATAAAAGAAACAAAAATGAATTTGGTGAGACTAATGAATGAGAAAACTAATAGAATTACAGTATATACTACAACCTATAATAGAGCTTATATACTAACAAAAGCATATGAGTCTTTATGCAGACAAACGTGTGATGATTTTGAATGGTTAATTGTGGATGATGGATCAACGGACAATACAGCAACCTTAGTGCAAAAATGGATTAATGAAGGCGAAATTAATATAAGATATATATTTCAAGAAAATCAAGGAGTGAATATTGCTAGAAATAAGGCCATAGAAAATATAAGTTCAGAGCTAAACGTTTGTTTGGATTCAGATGATTTTTTTAAAGATGAAGCAATCGAAAAAATACTTACAACCTGGGATGGCAGGAAAAGCGATATTTATGTAGGAGTAATTGGATTAGATTGTTATCCATCAGAAGTTATTGTAGGGAAACCTTTCCCAAAAGAATTAACAGAAGCTACACTATTTGAATTATATGAGAAATATGGGATTTATGGAGATAAGAAGATGGCTTATAAGACATCTGTATGTAAGAAATACCCTACTCCTAATTATAAAGGAGAAAAATACTATCCTAATAGACAAAAGTATTACATGATTGATACAGAAGGCCCGTGCCTTCTTTTAAATGAACCAATATGTGTTGTAGAGTATTTACCAGATGGAATTACCGCTTCTAGATACAAGAGATATTATGAAAATCCAGTCGGGTTAGCAGCATATAGAAAGTTTATAATGCAATATAATCCTGTCTATAAGAATATATTTAGACAATCCATTCATTTTGTAGCTATGAATTTAATCGCTAAAAATGGTATAGGATTCAAAGACTCTGATTATAAGGTTGCAAATATAGTTATGGCGCCATTAGGTATACTGTTATATTTATATATAAAGTATCGAAATAGAGGTGAATTATGAAAAAGAAAATACTATTTTGCATACAAAATTTGGATATGGGTGGGCCTCAAAAGAGTTTATTATCACTTCTTTATGACATAGATTACAAACGCTATGATGTTGATTTAATGATATGGTCGCAAAATGGTTCTTTGAAGAAATATTTACCTAAGGAAGTTAAAATTGTTAACCTACCTATAGAATTATCCTATTTAAGACTTTCTAAAAGTGAAATAGTTAAGAATAGTTTGAAAATGGTATTTAATGGACACCATCGATTGGTTAAATCTGGCTTCTTAACTACAATAAAATATAGAAAGAACATGGCAATAGGACGTCAAAAATTTTGGGAAAAAAATAAAAAAAATTTTCCAACTTTAGATAACAGATATGATATAGCAATTGCGGTTTCTGGTGGAAATTTATGCTATTTTATATCCGATTGTGTTTCAGCAACAAAAAAATATACTTGGGTCAGATCAGACTACCGGGTCTTTAACAGAGATAAAAAAATAGATAAAAAATATTTTTCTAAAGTTGATGGGATTATTACAGTTTCTAATATTTGTAAAGATATTATGGATGAAGAATTCCCAGAATTTTCATATAAAACTCATGTTTTTTATAATTTGTTGCCGTTTAAATTATACGAAAAAATGGGAAAAGATACTTCTCAAATAATTAAAACAAAAAATGAAACGGTTTTATTAACAATATCACGGTTAGACCCCAACAAAGGCTTAGATCTTGCAGTAAAGGCTATGAAAAAGCTAAAATCACAAGATATTAGAGTGAAATGGTATATTTTAGGCGATGGAACATATAGAAAAACTTTACAAAAAAAGATAGCTAAGTATGATTTAGAAAATGATTTTATATTGTTAGGGTTTAAAAATAATACTTATCAATTTATTAAGGATTGTGATATTTTTGTACATCCATCAAGGTTTGAAGGTAAATCAAATGCTGTAGATGAAGCGAAATATGCTTGTAAGCCCATTGTAGTTACTAATTATCCAACTGTGAGGGAACAAATTATTAATTTACATAATGGTATAATTGTAAGCATGAGCCCAGAAGATCTTGCTGAGGGCATAAAAGAGATGATGAAAAACGAAGAGTTAAAACTAAATTGTGTTTCTAACCTTGAAATTACTAAGAATTCGATGACTAGTACGATTGCGAGTTTTGAACAAATTATTAATAACTAGTTATATGGAATCATAATAAGATTTAGAACATGTGCTATTAATTATAAAGAGTGACTTAGTTATTTATATATTGTGTGGATAGAGTATCTACATTATAAATAATTTAATTATTTATTAAAACCAAGGTAAGGAGAGTAGTATATTATTTACTTTAGTTATAAGTGGGGAAGTATTGATTAAGTGTAATTGTTTTGAAAAAGAAAGATGAGAATAACAATCAGAGTATGCTATAAAAATTTCATGACTTTTAATTTATTGATTTATTTGAATTATTCATATTAAGAGGAGGTAGTATAGTGAATATAACAAAACTACAAAATTTCGCTCACAAATGTTATTTAAAAAAAATACCACTCATACCCCAAATATACGGAAAGATTATGCATCATTTCTATTCTTGCGATATACCCTATACAGCAGATATTCATCGCACGGTTATATTTTCACACAAAGGGTTAGGTGTGGTTATAGGTCACGATACAGTAATTGGAGAGAATACAAAGTTATTACATAATGTGACTATAGGAGGAAGAGCTGGAGTGCGTGCAAACCCTGTCATTGGAAATAATGTTTTAATTGGTACAGGTGCATGTGTTCTTGGTAAAGTAGTTATAGGAGATAATGTTAAAATTGGTGCTAATGCTGTAGTTATTGATGATATACCAAGTAATTGTACAGTAGTTGGCATTCCAGGAAAAGTAATAAAAAGATAAATGAAAATGATTAAAAGTTCTAGTATATGTTTAGAATCTGCGATTGTAAAATTTAGCTAGATACTTAAAATTGGTCACCTGTGATAGATTAAAATGTGTTATTATACCAAAGAAAATCATAAGAGTGATCAGGCATGACCTACACTCGTGTTACCACATACGAGCTGGATCATTATCAGTGCTATAAGGAAAATAAAACGTTGTGGTAGAAAGTGGAATGGCGTGCCTAACGATCAGCAGAAGAATGTTGAAAAGAAGATGCCCCAGAGATGGAGGCCAGATGTGGTTGTCGGTTGCAAGTAACGTCGATTGACTAATGTACCGGTTGTTCAAATGGACCCCTTTGATACGACTACACTGGCGATGCAGGGCAAGCGAAAACCAAATAGCCATTAGGAACGCCAAGGTACACAAGCCTTCAAGCATAATATCTCTAAAGGAGTCGATGGCTATCCCACTTTCAATGAAGCGTTTGGACACCTTGAAGGCGACACGATCGTCATTGTGCGACACAAGAGTGCCGTCATCATGCTGGTTGAACGCCTGTCTAAAGTCCGTACGAACAAGGATATCGAAACCTTCATCGACACGAGGTGTCATCGGATGTCGAGAAACCTGTCCAATTTCAGTACTTTCGACAGCGCCAAGACATATTTCAATTGGCGATCGGTGAGCAATTTAAATGATCTATCCATTTACTTTGCAAATCCAGGGACTTCGTCGCAGTGAGGATTGAATGAAATTTCCAATGGACTGTTCACAAAGGATGCCCAAAGATATGGTTTTAACACGGTTGATTAGACTTTTGTCTCATCTGTTGCCACAAGAATAAATCGCATACTGAGAATATTATTGAAGTATCTTACACCATTGGAAGTGTTTTTCAGTTACATGGATAATAAGGAACTGTCTAGCTTATTTTACAAACGAAAATAGTTATAAAGGAGAAAATATGAAAGGGTACTATATTACGAATCTTAATTTAAATGAACAGTCTGGCGTGTCGAAAAAAATAGATATGCAAATATCAGCAATTAAAAGTCTAGGACATGAAATAGAATTAATAAGTTATTTTAAAAGATATCGATTAAGGAAGTTAAAAGCTCTTACTACAAGACTTCCTTTCTTTCCCTTATCTTCTCGGTGGAAATACAAAAATTTCTATAAAGGTGCCGATTTTTTTTATATAAGGTACCCACTAGCTGATAAGTGGCTTATCCGCTTTTTTAAAAAATTAAAAAAAGAGAATCCAAATAGTAAGTTAATTATTGAAGTAGCAACTTTTCCATATGATGGGGAAGCTAAATCTATTAGTAAAAAAATGCGTTTTGCTAAAGATAAAGTTTATCGTACGAAAATGAAAGAGTATGTAGACTTTATTGTTACATCTTCTAAATACAATACCATATATGGTGTTCCCACCGTGAATATACATAACGGATTTGATGTAGATCAAGTGCCCATTGCTAATAGTGAAAAAGAGGATGAAAATATTACGTTAGCAACTGTATCGAGTTTATCATTTTGGCAAGGATTTGATCGAGTAATAGAAGGTCTTTATAAGTATAATCAGCAAGGAAATAATAACGTCAGGTTTTTAATCATTGGAGAAGGTGGAGAAAGAGATAGGTTATACAAGTTAGCAGATAAATATGGTCTTATTGATAGTGAAACTGTTATTTTTACAGGTGAATTACATGGTAAAGAATTAGATCTCATGTTTGATAAAATAGATATTGGCATTGGTTGTCTTGGGTTGCATCGAAAAAATATGAGCTATGTAAATACATTAAAAGTAAGGGAATACTGTGCACGCGGAATACCATTTATTATAGCTAATGAAGAAGGGGGGATAAATGAATCTAAATCTTTCGTATGTCGTGTTTCTTCGGATGATTCACCAATAAATATTAATAAAATTATTGATTTTTATCACAGTGTATCAGAGAAAAAAGATTTTAGAGAAGAATTGAGAAATTATGCAAAGTTGAATTTAACTTGGAAAGCTCAAATGGATAAAGTTATGAAGAAAATATAAGGACAATTGTATCCTATTAATTTTCGGGCGGGAAATTTAATTATGAATAATGATGTAGGATCATCTAAAAAAAATGGTAAAATTATTATTGGTATAATCGGACTAATAATATGTATTGTTACTAGTATACTAATAGCTTCTATATCACCACTAAGCTATTCAATAATGTTTTTAATACCTTTGATTTATGGTTTTTTGACCTTTTTTCCGGGCCAATTATTAAAATATATTTCATGGTCTCCGGGGATAATTTGTTTTATGAGTGTGTCTTTTATCCGTTATTTTATCACACCATTAGTCACGGCATTATCAGGTATGCATACGGTAACTGAAGGTAGATATACTAGTGATCAGTATTATACAACAGCTACTTTTTTATTGCTATATGAAATGATAATTGTATATTTTATAGCATTTTGGACATTACGAAAACAAAAGTTTAAACAAACTAGAGTAGTAGATTCCTTAGTAACAAAAAAAAGCCAATTTATAATAATAGTATTCATATTAATAGCCATATTAATAGTTTTAATTAATCCAAGTGTACTACGTAATTACAATTTTGTTTTTACGCCTGCGAATAATCTCATGAATAGTGAGGACTATTCTCATTTCGGATTTTTAACTCTTTTTATTAATACAGCTAAGTTACTCATTCCTCTGCTTTTTATATACTATGGGAAAATGTTCTATGATAAAACTCAAAAATTTACTCCAGTAATATTAGCACTATTCCCATCTTTCATTATAATTATGTTTGCGGAAGGAAATCGTAGAGGTGCACTAATAGTACCATTTATTTTGACATTATTAATATCTATTAAGATGTTCCCTAAATACAGAAGAAGGATACTCGTATTAATGGGAGGCACCGCAGTTTCCATACTTTTATATATGACGATGCAAAAATCTATAGTAAGTCAATCAATTGAGACTTCAATGTTAAAAGACCAGATTAACTGGTTTGCTACATATTTAGATTCATACTTTGCATTTATCAAACACACTGCAATAGCTATTGAAACAAGTATAAGGTATGATGAGACATTAGGAGTGTCTACGTTAATTAATGATATTTTTTATCCATTTCCTTATTTTGGAGGAGAATTAATTGATGGAAACGCCAGAAGTACAATATTTTTTAATTACACATTTTATAATAATACGCTGATTACAGATCGTGTTATCCCCTCTGTGGGACAAGGGACTATATATGGAGGTTACATTTTTTCTCCTTTATTCTCAGCTATTTTCACAAAATTGGCCTTAGAGGCAGATGGTAAATATAAACTTTCTAAAGATATATTCGAAAAGTTTCTTTGGGGATATACTGCTTGGCTATTCGCTTCAAGTATTAATGCGAATATTAACTTGTTAACACAAACTTTATTTCAGGTAATTTTGCCGCTAGTTTTAGTTTATGTAATATACAAGCGGGTAGCATTGAGAAAATATCAGCAATAACAATAACGAGAATTAAATAAGTTGACTACTAGAAGTCGTAATGGAGGCGATTGGCTTATGGGTTATGAAGATCTTACTTTTAAAAAAGAAACAGTCTTTCTTGTCACTGGCGGAGCTGGATTTATTGGGTCAAATTTATGTATTGCTTTATTAGAAAAAGGATATAAAGTAAAATGTCTAGATAATCTTTCAACAGGACTTCAATCAAACGTAGATCTATTTAAAAACAATGAAAATTGCACGTTTATTAAAGGAGATATTAGGCATTTTGAAACATGTTTGAGTGCATGTGAAAATGTCGATTATGTATTACATCAAGCAGCGTGGGGGAGCGTTCCAAGAAGTATTGAAATGCCATTGTTATACGATGAAATAAATGTTAAAGGCACACTAAATATGCTGGAGGCAGCTAGACAAAATAGTGTAAAGAAGTTTGTATATGCCTCTAGTTCTTCAGTATACGGAGATGAACCTACACTACCAAAAAAAGAGGGTAGAGAAGGCAGTTTGCTTTCGCCCTATGCTATAACAAAAAAAGTGAATGAAGAGTATGCAAAGATATACACCAGTTTATATAATTTAGACACTTATGGACTGAGATATTTCAATGTATTTGGTAAAAGACAAGATCCAAATGGTGCATATGCTGCAGTAATTCCTAAATTCATTAAACAATTGCTCAACGAAGAGCAACCTGTCATTAATGGTGACGGAAGCCAAAGTAGAGATTTTACTTATATTGAAAATGTAATCGAAGCTAATTTAAAAGCTTGTAAAGCAACGCATGCAGCTGCTGGAAAAGCTTATAATATTGCTTATGGAGGAAGGAGCTATCTCCTAGATACATATAAAGTGCTATGTAGAATATTAGAAAAAGATATTGATCCAAAGTTCGGTTTAGAAAGAGAAGGAGATATCAAACATAGTAATGCTGATATTACCATGGCTAAGCAGTATTTGGACTATAATCCGGATTGGGATTTTGAACGTGGGATTAGAGCCGCAATAGAATGGTATAAGAAAGAACTATAATCTTTTGGCTAACCAAATTAATCATATTTACAATGTTAATCTATTAACTTATAAATCTAATTATTTTGATAAATCCCAATATATGGTTTAACATTCAATTTTTCTTATAAAGCACCATCAAATTGAGGGAGTTTAAGATGAAAAATAAGTTGATAAGACTGAGTGAGAAATCTTTTATACGCAATATCATAATAGTGGCGAGTGGAACAGCTCTTGCCCAAATAGTAACTATTGCACTATCTCCTATAATTACACGTTTGTATGGCCCAGAAGCCTTTGGTTTGCTAGGCATATTTACGGCTGTGGTAGGAATTCTTTCTCCTATTGCAGCTTTAAGCTACCCGGTGGCAATAGTATTGCCAAAAAGTAATAATGATGCAAATAAATTAGTTCGTCTATCCCTATATTTAACTATTACAGTTGCAATTATAGCGCTAATTATTCTTCTTTTCTTTAATAACACAATTGCTAGCTTGTTCAATATAGAAAAAATATCGACATTTTTATACTTAATTCCTTTAGTAATTATTTTTTCTGGGATTTTGCAAGTTATTCAACAATGGTTAATACGCACTAAGCAATTTAGAGTATCAGCAAAAACAGAAATATATAACTCTCTATTAGTTAATCTATCCAAAATTGGAGTTGGGCTATTTCTACCAATAGCAGCATCGTTAATATTGTTGCAAACACTGGGTATTGCGTTAAGAGGAATATTAATGCATTATTTATCAGATCGATCAATGACTTTTAAAGGGAATTCCAACGATCGATCAGAACTACTAAAAATTGCTAGTTATTATAAGGATTTTCCTATTTATAGATCTCCTCAAATTTTCATTAACACATTTTCACAAAAATTGCCAATCTTACTTCTTACTATATTTTTTGGCCCTGTGACATCAGGATTTTACTTATTAGGTACTCAAACTATGGGCGCGCCAGTTCAATTAATAGGAAAATCTGTACAAAATGTTTTTTATTCAAGGATTTCCGAAGTAGCTAACAATGGGGGAGAAATTATAAAGGTTCTTATTAAAACTATGGCTGGGCTAGGGTTCATTGGAGTTGTGCCCTTCGGTTTTATTGTTATTTTTGGTCCGGAAATTTTTAGTTTTATATTTGGAGAAGAATGGAGAAGAGCTGGATATTATGTTCAATGGATTGCAGTTCTTTCTTTTTTCACGCTGATTACAAGGCCTATTATTTCGACAATACCAATAGTGAACATACAAAAAGAGTTTTTAATATTTGAAGTTTTTGGAACTATAGCTAAATTAATTTCATTAATTTTAGGATTTTATTTGTTTAATGATGACATTATAGCTGTGGCAATATTTTCAATTGTCAGTGTTTTTATTTATATAATTTTAATATTTTATACTTTAAAGGCAGTGAAAACCTTCGATAGTTGTTAAATAATAATTATGTTTAATAATCAATATATAGACCGATTATTACTGTAATTGTATTATTGAGTTATTAATTTAAATATAAGTTAGAAGATAGGAGAGATAAAATGGATAGAAAAATAGGTGTAGTAGGGCTTGGTTACGTTGGATTGCCTGTAGCTGTTTCTTTTGGTCAAAAACATAAAATTGTTGGTTTTGATATTAGTGAGAGCCGTATTCAAACTTTAAAAGATAATTATGATTATACAAACGAAGTAGATCCTAAAGAACTAGAGGAGGCTGATATAGAATTCACTACAGATCCTAAATGTCTTGAAAATTGTGATTTTATTATTGTAGCTGTCCCAACCCCAATTAATGAAAATAAACAGCCTGACTTAGTCCCACTTATTAAAGCAACAGAAATGGTAGGGAATATACTTCAAAGAGGATCCATAGTTGTATATGAATCCACAGTATATCCTGGTGCAACAGAGGAAGTTTGTATACCTATTTTAGAGAAAGAATCAGGTTTACAGTCCGAATCAGATTTCTTTGTCGGTTATTCCCCTGAAAGAATTAACCCAGGTGACAAAAAACATACTTTTAGAACAATAACAAAAGTAGTTTCTGGTCAAACACCTGAGGTACTTAATATAATAGCTAAAGTTTATGAGAGTGTTATTACAGCTGGTGTCTTTAAGGCGAGTTCCTTAAAAGTCGCAGAAGCTGCTAAAGTGATTGAAAATACACAGAGAGATTTAAATATTGCATTAATGAATGAATTATCATTAATATTTAATAAGCTCAATATAGACACAAATGAGGTGCTGAAGGCTGCTGGAACTAAGTGGAATTTTCTTCCTTTTTCTCCTGGGTTGGTCGGAGGACATTGCATTGGAGTAGATCCATACTATTTAACTCATAAGGCTGAAAGCATTGGTTATCATCCTGAAATGATTTTAGCAGGTCGTCGAATTAATGATGGCATGGGCAAACATATTGCTACATCATTAATCAAAGAAATGATTAATAAAAATATCCACATCCGTGGTTCTCGTATAACAGTCCTTGGCTTGACTTTTAAAGAAAATGTTCCAGATTTACGTAATTCACGAGTGATTGATATTATTAGAGAACTAGATGAATTTGGGGTAGAACTTCAAATAACAGATGTTTATGCGGAAAAAAAACAAGCTAAAGAAATATATAATGTTGATCTCTTAGAATACGAAAATCTAAGACCAGCAGATGGGGTTATCTTAGCAGTGCCCCACCAATTCTATTTAGACAACGGTTGGTCTCAGTTTGATTATTTACTTAAAAACAGTGAAGGCATTGTAATAGACATTAAAGGCAAATTAGACAAAGAAAAACAACCAGAACAAGTTACATTATGGAGCCTTTAAAATGTGTTTACAATGAAATGAAGTTTTCATTACTTCGTTATTAGCCCCCATAGCGATTGATTGGACTGAACCCCGTTAAGTAGACAGTGAAAAAAGAATCAGTTATGGTTGGGGCTGGGACATAAGTCCCAATCCAAGCAGAATCCCCCGGGTTAAAATTTTTATTTTAACCCGGGGGATTCTTATGTATATAAATGAAAGACAAACCAAAAGGCACTCTTTATAATGTAAGTGACCACACAAACAGAAAAAGAGGTGCCTTATGTATAAAAATTATACCATGAACCAACTGACACTGCCACTCGATCTGGCAGTCATCATACCCGAAGATGACATCGCCCTTGCCGTCAATGCATTGGTGGAAAGCATCCCGGAGACTGAATTTACGCCCTTTGACCATGCCTTCGGTGCGACGTCGTACCATCCGAGAATGATGATGAAGATCATCCTCTGCAGCTACACACAATCGATGACATCTGGGCGCAAAAGTGAAGCGCTGTTGACAGACAGTGTCCGGATGATGTGGCTGGCTCAAAACCAGACGCCTTCCTACCGGACCATCAACCGGTTCCGGGTGCATCCTCACATGGATGCGCTGATCCAGGAAGCGTTCATCCAGTTCAGAATGCAGCTGGAAGCCCAGGCGCTGATTGATACGGATGCGATTTTCATCGATGGTACGAATCTCGAGGCCAATGCCAACAAATATACATTCGTCTTTCGGAGAAGTGTCGAGAAACACCAGGAGAAACTCCGGGCCCAATCGAAGCTGATGTATTAAACGCTGTATGAAGAGCAGATCGTGCCGGCCCTCCTTGAAGAGTCGGAAGCCGTCGTGACGGCCGATCACCTGCACACGATGCACCAGGCGTTGGAGACGGTGGAAACGGATATGACGGAGACCATCGATGCGACGGAAGACGTGGAAGAGAGAAAAGCCCGCCGGTCTGAACGGTCCGTCATCCGAAAGACCAAAAAGAAATGTGCAGACCTGCGGGACCGGGAATTGAAATATACCGAGCAATTGGAGATACTCGGTGACCGCAACAGATACTCGAAAACCGACCCAATGCGACCTTCATGCGCATGAAGGAGGACCATATGCAGAATGGTCAACTGAAAGCCGGCTACAACCTGCAGATTGCGACCAACAATCAATTCGTTTTAGGCTTTAATCTCTATCCCAACCTGAAAGATACCCGGACCCTGCCGCCATTTCTCTATACGATGTTGGAACATTTCCAGCACTTGCCTGAAAAGATTGTGGCCGATGCCGGCTATGGCAGTGAAGCCAACTACGAGATGATCATGGACGACTACGGCCGCACGGCGGCGCTCATCCCCTACAATACATACCATGAGGAATAGAAGCAGAGTCACCAAACCGATGAAATGCATCCGGACAACTGGACGTATGATGAGGGGAATGATATGTACATCTGCCCGGACGGCCGCTCCAGTTTGAACGCTATTCCGATCGGACCCACAAATATGCCTAACCCCGGGCATTTAAATGTATGCGTCAGCAGACTGTACCGGATGCCCCCTCCATGACATATGTATCAAAAGCGACAGGCAGACCACTAAGCGCATCCAAAAGAATATGAACCTGGACTACTTCAGGGTCCAGGTGAAAAAGCAGCTTTCAATTGAAGGGCACCGCAGCATCTATCAGCAGCGCAAGGTGGATGTCGAGACGGATTTCGGCAATTTGAAGGCCAATTTGGCGTTCAAGCGATTTTCACTCCGCGGGAGACGCAAAGTGAAAATCGAAATCGGCCTCGCATTATTGGCCGCGAACCTCCGGAAGTTCACCCAAATGATGCGCACTGCTTTGAAAACAGACACAAAGAATGGCGATTCATCCGCTTATCGGGATGAATCGCCATTCTTCTTAGTGTTCAGGGGCCTTTTGTAATTGCTAAACTAGACTCAACAGTTTTCCACAATTAAGACTCAACAGTTTACAAACTAGAAATCACTTTTCGGCATACTGAGACAGAGTATATTGAAAGGGAGAGAAAATGGAGTGGAAAAATGGATGATTTATCAAGAGTGTAAATGGCAGTTATAAAAGGGCTCTTACGCTAATTTGGGGAGAACGGGGTATATATCAGTAAAAAGGAATGATGGTCATGTATACCCACTTTGCTGATCTTGATTCTCGCCTGATTGTCTTGTCGTGCATCGAAGATGCTAATACATTGACCTGTGTCGTTACAATAGTTTCAAAAACAGGCCGATGTCCGAAGTGTCAGTACGGGTCCCATAAGCGGCATAGTGCCTACATGCGGGTTATTGATGATTTGCCCATCCAGGGCAAGTCTGTCCAGTTGTATCTGAAAACCCACAAATGGTTCTGTACAAACAGTTTCTGCGAAGCAAAAGTGTTTACGGAACGCTTCGAATGGCTCCTGCCCCATAGACAGCGAACGGTCCGTCTGGATGCTGCGCTCCGGGTCATTGCTTTCTCCACCAATTGTATCGAGGCGGCACATGTCACTCGAATGCTGGGTATGCCGGTGAGTCATGACACACTGCTCCGTTTGATCCATACAACAGAGATGCCGACGGTACACAGCCCCTTTTATCGGCATTGACGATTTCGCCTGGAAAAAAGGCCACCGGTACGGCATCCTAATTTGTGATGCCATGACTCATCATCCCATCGACCTCCTGCCCGATCGGGAAGCTGAGACACTGACGGATTGGCTGGGCAGTCACCCGGAACTGACGCACGTTACATGAGATCGGTATCCCCGTTTTCAGGAGGTCATCTCTACCCATGCTTCGAATGTCATTCAGATCCATGACCGGTTTCATCTGATTCAGAATCTATGGTCTCTGCATGACCAGATTATCCGGAAAATATTGCCTGCACGCGTTGACTTGGGCACACACCTGCCACGGCCGGATCCATCTCGCACGCAGTCAAAAGCAGAACTTCGGCAGAAAGAAAATGCCAGGAACAAATGGGAGCAGGCCCAAATACTTCAGAAATATTATGCGGATGGATACTCGATCACCCGGATTTCGAAGCAGTTCAATCTGCATTGGAAGACAGTTAAACGCTACCTTGAGATGACCGGTCCACCGGACACGTCCAGACAGAAACGGGCCAAACCGTTGGATGTCTATCACACGCAGATCATTGATTGGGAAGCTGCGGGGCATGCCGTTCATATCATTTATGAGAAACTCCAGGGCATCGGCTATACAGGGGCATATGGCGCGGTCAAAGTCTTTATTGTAGAGCTCCGGAAGAAAAAACGGGCGAAAGCGCCATTGGACACTGAATATCACAGCCGGCGGGACATTCGCCGTATCCTCTGGCAGAATCATCTGGAAGACGATTCGGAACGGGAAATCATCAACCGTGTCTTGAAAAAATATCCACAAATTCAGCCCGTCTATGCATTCATCGCCGGCTTCCGTGAAACCATTGTTCTGAAAGACCATACCGGATTTATCAAGCTGATACTCTATGAGCAAGAGCGGAAGGACCCATTGACGAAACACTTCATCCGAAGACTGCTCAGTGACTTCAAATCCATGGTGAATGCCATCGTGTACACAGAGAGTAATGGATTTGTGGAAGGCAATGTCAACCGGCTGAAAACACTGAAAAGAATGATATATGGCCGTGCAGGATTTAAATTGTTACGACAGCGGATGCTTTACAGAATAGCCTGATTTAAAAAATGATTGAGATATTAGTTAAATACATACGCATATATTCACCAAATTAGCGTAAGAACCAATTTTAAGTTGCCCTTGACAAAAGGGGGAGAACATGGAGTGGAAAAATGGATGATTTATCAAGAGATACACCGATTTAAGTGGTAATGACAAACGCGATTTACGTGGTATCGTAAATCGCGTTTTTATGGTAACTTAGCAGCGCCGTAAGCAGGGTTGGACGCCGGATGTCATCGTCGGTCGGCAGGAAATGTCGTTTGACTGTTCAGGCCGTACACTGTATCGGATGTTCAAACGGGAAGCTTTTGATGCAGCCACACTGCCGATGCAGGGCAAGCGAAAACCGAACGGCCATCAGGAACGCCGGGGCCGTCAGGCATTCAGGCGCAACATTTCCCAAAGAACAAATGACTACCCGGCGTTCAATGATGAATTTGGCCACCTCGAAGGGGACACCATCGTCGGTGTGCGACATATGAGTGCCGTCATCACACTGGTTGAACGCCTGTCCAAGGTCATCATTACGCTAAAGCCCGAAGGCCGGACGGCCAAGGATATCGAAACCGCCATCAACACGTGGTGTCATCGGGTGCCGAGAAACCTATTCAAATCGATCACTTTCGACTGTGGTAAGGAATTCTCCAACTGGCGATCGATGAGCAATCGAAATGATCTGTCCATCTACTTTGCCGACCCGGGGACGCCGTCCCAGCGGGGATTGAACGAACATTCAAATGGATTGCTCAGAAGAGATGGACTGCCCAAAGATATGGATTTCAACACGGTTGATCAGACTTTTATCTCATCTGTTGCCGCAAGAAGAAACCACATACCGAGAAAATCATCGAACTATCGTACGCCGTTGGAAGCGTTTTTGAGTTACATGGGTGATAAGGAACTGTCTAGCTTATTTTGACAAACGAAACTTATAAGAATACATCGACTGTCTACTACTCAATTTGGTCTAAGATTTTGTCCGCATGCCGAACTGTCCAGTTTAGTTTAGCAGTCACAAAGGTCTGGAATGCAGTTCTGATTGGAAGAACTGGTGGTGGAAGAGATGCACCTGCATCATTTGCCCGTCGAGGAGGACATATGAAAATTATGAAAATAAGGATATTAATCATTCTGTTCTGCATTTCATTGATGCTGATTGTCGTATCCATCATAGACAGCTTTGAACACGGCTATACGGATCAGCCTGTAGAGAGTGATCTGATTGTAATGCTTGGAGACGGCGAAGACTCAAGGATGCAACAGGCCGCACACCTCTACTACGAAGGTTATGCAGATCATGTCCTGATTATTCCAGTTGTCGAGTCCGACGACCTCAACCAGAGTACAGCACTCGCAATGGAGTACGGCATCCCCGAAGAAACACTGATATTGGAATACGAAGCGATCAGCACATACACCAAAGCCACAATAACCATGGACATCATGGAACAGCGCGATATGGACTCCGCACTCATCGTCACGAGCGACTGGCACATCAAACGCACCAAGTACATCTATGACAAGCTGAATGATGGCCGCTTCGACTTCAAATATATATCGGCGCTGCCCTTCCAAGATGGCAGATGGCATGAAGGCGGCGATGGTTTCTATGTCTGGTACAGTGAATACATCAAACTGTGGGTGTACAGGATGGGGATATACTGGTGGAGTGAGTAGGGGCACTATAAAAAGTCACACCATCAATTTTAATGGTGTGACTTTAAGATTGTTAGACAAAATTTTAGGAATTGAATATCTGTTCGAGAATCAGTAACGCCGCTCCTTGCGAAGAAGCTGAGTCCTTGATTTCTCCAATTTTTATTTCAGGGGTACCAAAGTTTGTAGAGACATTCTCATTTGCGATAGTCTTACGAAGCTCATCCTTAAAATGACTGTAGAGGTTACTGATGCCGCCACCCAGTATGATGAGATCAGGATCCAACATATTCATTTGATTATTGATGGAAGTTCCAAGATAAGTACCTATGGTAGAAATATGTGCTTTAGCTTCAACATCTCCTTGATCTGCCAGACGGAGAAGTTCTTTCGCTGTTTCGCCTTCACTTATGATCTTTTTCTGCTGGGCACTATCTGCGATGCTCAGTCCAGATACATAGGCTTGAAGACATCCTTTCCTGCCGCATTCGCATTGGCGTCCATTGACCTCGATGATTGAATGGCCAATTTCACCGGCATGGTTATGACTGCCATTATATAGCTGGCCATCGATCATGATGGCCCCACCGACACCGTGGCCAAGATTAATGTAGACGATGTTGTTATGATCTGATTCTATCTTAGATACCTCTCCCCAAAGTTTACATCGCACATCATTTTCTACATGGATGGGAATGCCGAACGTTTCTGTAATGAAATTGAAATTGAAACCTTTAATATTAAGCAATAGGGGCGCATAGAGGGATGTGTTTGTTTCAACATCGACGAAACCATGCATCGCTATGCCTATCCCAAGATAGTTGTGTGAAGGTTTCATTACATGTCGGATTACATCGATAATGAGTGTTTTCAGTGCTTTTTTATCAATGGAGCTTTCTATACTGTGCTTTTCTACACTTTCTACATCACCGCGCAAGTTGGTGACTACTGCTTCGAGTGTCTTCGGTCCAATATAGATGCCGATGACTTTGTTATCTTCATCATTGAGTTTCAGTAACCTAGGCTTTCTGCCGCCCTTCGAAGCACCGATGCTTGACTCATAGATTATATTTTCATCGAGCAGCACTTTTACAAGTGAGCTTACGGTAGGAGGAGTCAAACCGGTCTGTTGGGCAATTTCTGCTCGGCTGATGCCGTCATTTTTGCGAATATAGTTCAGTACCAGGTTCTTGTTTCTCATTTTCATATTTTCAAATGTTGCTCTTTCCAATTTGACTCCACCTTAATCATTGTATATTGAATTGATATGCTGTGCGCTTTTTGAATGTTTTTCCAGCCTTAAGTATTGTCTTTGAAGCAGGATTACTATTGATGTCATCCGGAGGCAGTTGTGCTTCCAATGTCAGTCCACAATGCTGATAAAAATGTTTTTCTGATGAATCTTTAAAATCAAAATCATTGCAAGTGAATATCACCACGACAGGATCTTCAGTTTCTACACTGAGAGTTCTGCCGTTTTGCGTCTGTACTATCAGTCGTTCGTCTTCAATTATGAATGGATGGTCAAGGCCATTGAACTGTTTGAACTGAGGATTGTCTGATTTGATGATATCAGCAAGTGGTAGTATTTCGTTACTGCTTTCAATTATACCATTTTTACTTGTTGGCATAACGGATTCATCAACTGTTCCGAACTTCTTTCCACCCAAATTCATACGATGATTCAATATGTCGCATTTCAGGTTCCCATTGAGGTTTATATACATATGATTTGTCGGGTTGACCAGTGTATCCTGATCTGTTGAGAGAGTGTAATCAATGATGAGAAGGTCATCGATCGTATACGTGTAGGAAATCTTGATGTCCAGATTGCCTGGGTAACCATCTGACATATGTTCCAGTCTGCTGCTGAAATGTATGGTGACGGCATTGTCATTCTGAATGATGTCATAAGTATAGAATAGACGATCAAAGCCGTAGTTTCCTCCATGAAGATGGTTGCCATCATCATTTTTGGTGAGGTCTAGGGTTTGCTTTTCAAGCTGTGCTTTACCATCCCTGATTCTGCCGGCCACTCTCCCAATTGCCGCTCCGAAGTAGTAGGGGTTGGTGAGGTAATCGTGAGGGGCTTCGTGCCCGAGCACTATATCTTCAAATGTACCGTCCTTGTCAGGTACAACCCAGCTGGTGATGCGTGCACCGAAATTGAGGAGTGTGACACTTTTCCCCTTATTTGAAATGGTTATTGTTGTCAGTTCTTTCTCCTCTTCGGTGAAAGAGCTTACTATATCGACTTTCATAAGGCTTCCTCAGTATCGATGTCGAAGAATGACATCTTGTTCTGATCGATTGCAAGTTCGATTTTATCCCCCACTGTATATTCGAATCTTGAATCCAGCTTCACTTTTACTTCGTCCCCATTGACCCTTCCAAAGATGATCGTTTCTGCACCTAGAAGCTCAACCGTATCGATCTTCAGGTTGATCTTGTTGTTGGTTGTGTTCTCCATGAAAATCGGTTCATCGTGTATATCTTCCGGCCGGATGCCGAGGAGCATACGGTCCTTGTTGTAATCTTTAATCTTATTCAATTTACCTTTCGGAATCTCTATTCTGAAGTCTCCCCATTTGATGGTGTTCCCCTCGAGCTCCACCTCGACGACATTCATGGAAGGACTGCCGATGAACTCTGCGACGAATCTGTTTCTTGGATTTTCGTATATGTCGCGAGGTGCACCGACTTGTTGAATCTCCCCAGCATTCAATACAACGATACGGCTTGCCATTGTCATCGCTTCCGTCTGATCATGGGTAACATAAACGACAGTGGCATTTAAGTTCTTGTGCAGTTTGGTTAGCTCGGACCTCATCTGAACACGAAGTTTGGCATCGAGGTTAGATAGGGGTTCATCCATAAGGAATACAGCAGGATCCCTTACGATGCTCCTGCCAAGGGCAATCCGCTGCCTCTGACCACCGGACATCGCTTTTGGTTTCTTCTCAAGGAGTTCGGTAATACCGAGTATATTTGCTGCTTCCATCACCTTTCGTTCAATTTCCTTTTTATCCGTTTTACGGAGTTTGAGTGAGAATGCCATATTGTCATAGGCGTTCATGTGCGGATAAAGTGCATAGTTTTGGAACACCATGGAAATATCCCTGTTTTTCGGTTCCACGTTATTGACCTTCTTATTCTCAATCCAAATTTCCCCAGATGAAATCTCTTCAAGTCCTGCCAGCATTCTGAGAGTCGTCGATTTTCCACAGCCTGAAGGTCCTACAAAGACGACGAACTCGCCGTCTTCCACCTCAAGGTCAAAATTCTTCACTGCATGAAATTTGTCATCATATTTCTTATTTACTGATTTGAAGCTTATTGATCCCATAAACATCCCTCGCTTGAATAGTAGTATTAATTATTATATACTTAATTAAATTAATTTATTAAGTTTATAATACCATTGAATATAAAATTAATAAAGGGAGGAGTCATTTTATGGAGCGAAATCTGCTTTTTGAAGTACATAAAGAGATTCATCACTATTACCCAGAAGAGAAAATCTTCTTTTCTCCAGGACGGATTAATCTGATTGGAGAGCATCTTGACTATAATGGGGGAACGGTTTTTCCGGGAGCAATCAATCTGGGAACCTATGCTGTCATCGGTATGAGGAAGGATTCCAGAGTCCGGGTATATTCGCATAATTTCCCGGATTCTGGAATCGTGGATATAGAGCTTTCCCACATAGGGGAAAGCAGTGAATATGGCTGGGCAAGTTATGTTGCTGGTGCATTCAAGTTGATGGGTGAAGAGGTCGAGCTATCCCATGGTCTGGATATCACTATTAATGGGACTCTGCCAAACAGAAGCGGCCTGTCTTCTTCAGCTTCAATCGAACTGCTTATGGTTTACATCATCAGCGACGTCTATGGTGCGACACTCTCAAGGTTTGAAATGGCCGAAATCGGGAGACGGGTGGAGAATGATTACCTGGGTCTGCCGAGTGGCATAATGGATCAGTTTGCCATCGCCTTCGGACATGATCGTTCAGCGATCGCCCTCGATTGTAAGACTATGGAATACAGCCTCCATGAGTATATGGAGGATGAACATGAATTCGTCGTCATCAATACTAATAAACCGAGGGAATTGATCAGTTCCGAGTATAAGAACAGGAAAACCGAGTGCGAAGCAGCATTGGAGGAATTAAACCGGTTTAACGCTGGTGCCAAACAATATTTGTGTGATTATAACCTTGAAGATCTTAATGCAAGCCGTGAAGGATTAAGTAGTGACGTGTTTTACTTGCGTGCTCATCATGTCATCGACGAGAATGAGCGTACTCTGAAGGCAATTGAAGCATTTGATAAGTCAGACTTTAAATTGTTCGGAGCGTTGATGTATGAGTCGCATGATTCCTTGAAGAGGATGTATGAAGTCACCGGCAAGGAATTGGATCAGATAGTGGACACGGCGAAACAGCTTGACTATGTCCTTGGAGCAAGAATGACAGGTGCGGGTTTCGGTGGAAGTGCTATCGCCCTTATTGAAAAGGGACGGTTTGACGATTTTAAAGAAGCAATTGAAGCGGATTATAATGAGCGTATTGGTTATGCTCCAAGTCTCTATCCGGTTCGACTTTCCACAGGACCGTCAATCATTTCTGAAAGAGGTGCAGGTATATGAGTATTCTTGTATTGGGAGGTGCCGGATATATTGGCTCCCATGCGGTAAAAAAATTGGTTGAACAGGGGGAAGATGTCATTGTAGTCGATAATCTGTCGACCGGCTATAGGAAGGCAGTGGACGCGCGGGCAAAGTTTTATGAGTGTGACATTGCGGATGGATCTGCAATGGATGCAGTATTCAATGAAAATGACATTAAAGGGGTCTTCCATTTTGCAGCGTTCTCGCTTGTCGGCGAATCTATGGAACAACCATTGAAATATTTTCAAAATAATACAGGCACGATGCTGACATTGCTGGAAAAGCTGAATGAACATGATGTGAAACACCTGGTGTTCAGTTCTACGGCAGCCGTATATGGCGAACCTGAGGAAGTGCCAATCCACGAAGAGGTGCCGAAGCATCCTTCCAGTCCATATGGAGACTCCAAACTCATGATGGAGAAAATCATCAGTTGGGTAAGCAGAACTACTGATCTGAACTTCGTTTCACTCAGGTATTTTAATGTAGCAGGAGCGAGCAAGGATTCAACAATCGGGGAGTCCCATGATCCTGAAACGCACCTGATTCCAATAGTCCTTGAGCGGGTGCTTGGAAAGCGGGAAAAATTATATGTATTCGGAAATGACTATGATACAAAAGATGGGACTTGCATCCGAGACTACATTCATGTGGAAGATCTCATCGATGCTCATATACTGGCGCTTAAGTATTTGATGGATGGGGGCAATTCGAATATTTTCAATCTCGGTTACAACCGTGGCTATTCGATCCTTGAAATCATAAAAGCGGCTGAGAAGGTGACAGGGCAGAAAATAGAGTTCGAATACCGTGACAGACGTGCAGGTGATCCTTCTATCCTTATTGCTGATTCAGGTAAGGCGATGGATACATTGGGATGGCAGCCGAAACATAATAAAATACATGAAATCATAGCTGATGCCTGGAATTGGCATCAAAAAAATCCAGATGGGTGGATGACCGATGAAAAAGCTGATTGATCAGATCATAGACCAGGCAATAGAGCTGGAGCTTGTCGAAGCACGTGACCGTACGTATCTTCATAATCAGATGATGGGCTATATACCTGAGAAATTGTTTTTTGAATCTGAAGAAGTTTTAAAAAGTGATTCGAATACCTTGATAGAAAAAATTGTTGAAAGGCTTGCAGAAAGTAAGGTGATAGAAGATAAAGTGTATGTAAAGGACCTTACAGCAGCCAATATGATGAATTTAATGATTCCAAAACCTTCAGTCATCGAAGAACGGTTTCATCGTCTGATGCAGGAAGGAACTGTCAGGGCAACAGACGATTTCTATGCCATTTCCTTGTTCTCCAATTATATACAGAAGAATAGGATCAGACAGAACATTTCATTCTCGAGCAATTCCGATAAGGGTCCTTTGGAGTTGACGATCAATCTATCCAAACCGGAAAAAACGACAGAAGAAATAAGGGAAGCGCAGAACAATAAAAAAGAAGACGATGATTACCCAAAATGCCTGTTGTGCAAAGAAAATGAGGGATACATCGGTCATATCAACCACCCTCCGAGATCTAACCATAGGATTGTAGGCATAGAAATGGGCGGGAATGAATGGTACTTCCAGTTCTCCCCGTATTCCTACTATAGTGAGCATAGCATCGTATTTTCGAAAAATCATACTCCTATGAAGATTGGTGCGCATACATTCAGAAATCTGACTGATTTCGTCGACCAATTTCCACACTATTTCATAGGCTCGAATGCCGATTTGCCTATAGTGGGAGGGAGCATGCTGTCGCATGAGCATTATCAGGCTGGACGGCATGTCTTCCCAATCGAGAAAGCTCCGTCCTTCTTTGAACATGAAGTAAATGAGGTGACTTATGAACTTTTGAAGTGGCCTTTGTCTACCATACGCATTTCTGGAAGGAACAAGGAAGCGGTAATCAGAAGGTCTGTAGAGATGACAGAAGCTTGGAAGCAATACGATAATGAAGCGCTTGGCATCCTCTCACATACAGATGCACCGCACAACACAGTGACACCCATAGTCCGAAAAATGAAAGATAAGTATCATATATACCTTATCTTGCGCAATAATAGGACGACTGAAGAAAGACCGGAAGGACTGTTTCATGTTGACCCTGAAGATTTTCACATCAAGCGGGAAAATATTGGACTCATTGAAGCGATGGGATTAGCAGTATTGCCTGCACGTCTAAAGCAGGATGCTGAAGAGTTGGAAGCGTCATTCAAAAATGGTGAAAAAATCGATACTGTCCACGATGAGTGGGTGGAAGCTTGGAAGAAGAAATATGAAGCTAATCACATCAAAGAAAACTTTGAACAGGTTTTTAAGAAAGAACTCGGATTGAAGTTCAGAAAGATACTCGAGGCATGTGGTGTCTTCAAAGACGAGAAGACGTTCAAGGTCTTCTTTAAAGAAGTTACTGGAGATTAGGAGGATGCCATGAAGAAAATTGTCATTTCGATAATCGGTGTACTGTTTATTGCAGTGATAGCAGCCGGTCTTTTACTTTTAAATAGGGACAAAGGCTACACAAATCCGGTTTTTGAACCTACTTTGGCAGATCCGACAGTGATTGAATCAGATGATGGCTACTTCTATGCGTATGGTACAGAGGACTACCTTGACGAAGAGAAAGGGCAACCAAATATCCCCATCATCCGGTCGAAAGACTTGATTGAATGGGAGTTTGTCGGACAGGCACTCGAGGAAAAACCAGACTGGAAAGATGAGGGTTTCCTATGGGCACCTGAAATAGTCAAATTCGGCGACCAGTACAATCTTTATTATTCGTATTCCATATGGGGTGATCCGAATCCTGGAATCGGAATGGCTGTAGCTGACACTCCTGAGGGCCCTTTTACAGATAAAGGAGTGATATTCAAGAGTGAAGAAATCGGTGTATCGAATTCCATCGATCCCTTTGTCGTTCAAGGGGAAACGAACTATCTTTTCTGGGGCAGTTTCCACGGGATATATGGCATAGAACTCGAGGATGATGGATTTACGACAACAGGAGACAAGTTCCAAATTGCCGGTGATGCATTCGAAGCGACATACATCTTCGAAAAAGACGATGAATTCCATTTCATCGGTTCGACAGGAAGCTGTTGTGAGGGTATAGCAAGCCAATACCAGTTGGAAATCGCAAAAGCGGATGATATCAGAGGACCCTACTTGAACAAGGAAGGTGAAGATATCATGGAGAGTCGGGGCACAGTATTGCTGGACGGCAATGATTCAGGCGTAGGGAAGACCTTCGTCGGGCCTGGACATACTACAATGATAGTTGATGATAATGAAGAGCACTGGCTCCTATATCACGCAATAGATACTGATGAACCTTACCTTCCCATGGGTGCCACAAGAAGACCTCTCATGATGAGTCCTTTAGCATTTGAGGATGGTTGGCCTGCAATGGAAACAGAGGAACCACAATCAGAAGTGAATAGAAGTCCACAAGTCGATTGATATGATAAAACCCTTCAGAGTAATCTCTGAAGGGTTTTATTTAGTTAGAATGACTTACACTGTCGTTGATCTCTTTGATTTTTTGCAAGTCGCATTTAGGCTTCCTGTCATATGTCAACAGGCCATTTATCTCCTGTTCCACATCTGTAAGTTGGGTATAACAGTAGCCATGCAGTACCGGGCTTTCGCCGATTGCTTCTGTCAGCTCTCTGTAGCCTTCAATCAATGCCTCCTCGGAATCGACACTTGAATAGCCCCAACCTTTGTCATCAATGACATAGGCGATGCCTCCATACTCCGTAATCATAATCGGAACGTTATTATACTCATACCCACGTGCATAGATGAGACGGTTTGCAGGTGTATGAGATAGGGCACTGTCCACATCCTGATAATGATTGCGTATATCTGTTTCATCTAGGTAGTTATGGATTCCGCATATGTCGGATTGGGTATGCTCCCATCCTTCGTTGGACAAGACCGGTCGAGTGTTGTCTAGAGACTTGGTAAGGTGATACATAGACAATGAATGATCTTGCTGCTTCTTTTCATGGGCAACTCGTGAGATTCCCCAGCTTTCATTGAGCGGAACCCAGGTGACGATGGAAGGGTGGTTGTAATCACGCTCGATGACCTCGATCCATTCCTTGTTCATACGCTCAACGTAACCTTCATCATACTCAGCAGCATTGGCCATCTCTCCCCAGACGAGAAAGCCGAGCTTATCTGCCCAATAGAGGAATATAGGATCCTCCACCTTCTGGTGTTTACGGGCACCATTAAATCCCATCTCTTTTGCCAGTTCAATATCCCTCTTGAGATCATCATCTTCTGGAGCTGTCATCAAGCCTTTTGGAAAGTACCCTTGATCAAGGACAAGTTTCTGATAATATGCCTTGTTGTTCAGCATAAATTTGCCGTCCAACACTTCCACTTTCCGCATCCCAAAATATGTTTCTACTCTATCCAGAGTTTTAAAGGTTTCATCCAAAAGCTCAATGGTTACGTCGAACAGGTTAGGATTCTCAGGTGTCCAGTACCAGCCGTCGTTATGAATGTTACTTCTTTCGGTAAAGAGATTTCTGACATCAATGTCGCGTGAGAAGAATCGACTGTTGATTGTGCTGATATCTTCTGAAATCAGCTGGTCTTCGAATGAAATTTTCAGCTTAACTTTCCTGTTCTTATCGTGAATGACATTGTCAAAATATGTTTTGATATTTACTGTCCCTCTATCTATATCTGGCGTAAACTTGAATGCATCCAGATGCTCTCTGCTAAGAATATCAATCCAAACAGATTGCCATATACCGGATGTACGTGTATAGAAGATGTATTCTGGTTCCAATTTCCAATATTGTTTGCCCCGTGGAATCGTTTCATCGGTCATTGGATCATAAACACGAATGACAAGAAGGTTTTCACCCTTCTCCACATAGGGCGTAATATCAAAATTGAAAGATGAATGCCCCCCGATATGTGAGCCAATCCGCTCCCCATTGACGAATATGATAGCTTCATAATCGACTGCGCCGAAATTGAGGATATAGGATTTCGATTTATCGGTGATATCAAATTTTTTCTGGTACCATAATATATCATGGTTTTCCTTTTCATCGACGTTGCTCAATTCTGCTTGATAGGCAAAGGGGACTGTAATCTTATGGTTACCCTCAAACCCTTTCCCCCATTTTTCCTTAATCCCTTGGTCTGTATCATCAAATCTAAGCTCCCATTGACCATTTAAACTAATCCACTCTTCTCTTTGGAAATCTGGTCTTGGATACATTTTTCTCATAAAGATATCTCCTTAGTTTATTTAATTCCGGACTGTGTAATGCCACGGATGAAGTGTTTTTGTCCTAGTATAAATACAATAATGATTGGTACGGTTGCAATTGTTGTCAGCGCCATCAGCTTTCCATATGAAGAAACGAAGCTGCCCTGTGACATGATGGCGATACCTGTAGTGATTGTCCTCATGTCGGGACTGTTGGTTGCTACGAGCGGCCACAGGAAGTCATTGTATATTGTCATGAATGAGAAGATAGCGAGTGTTGCCATAAGCGGTCTTGCGGATGGCAGTACCACCCTGATGAATATCTGCCATTTGTTCGCGCCATCAATGCGTGCGGCTTCCTCCAGTTCTTTCGGAAATGTGGAGAAGAACTGGTAAAGGAGGAACACGCCAAACGCATTTGCTGAGTAGGGCAGAATAAGTGCAGCATAGCTATTCAGCATTCCAAATTGAGCAAATTGCATATACATTGGAAGGAAAGTGATTACCCATGGCACCATCAGAGTACTGATTATGATAGCGAAAAGTACTTTCTTGATTGGAAGGTTTAATCGTGCGAGTGCGTAGGCGGCCATTGCGTCGATGGCTACAATGATGATTGTGCCCATGGTTGCTGAGAACAACGAGTTGAACATCCATCGGAACACAGGTGCATCACTATTGGCACCTTCAAAGAAATACTTGAAATTATCCAGAGTAAACTCTTTAGGAATTATATTGATGCCGCCAAGCATGGCTTCCATGTCAGTTTTGAAGGCGGTGGATATCATCCAGATGAGTGGCACGGCAAAAAATATTGCAAAAAATATCGCTAAAATGGTCAGCCCTATATTTCTGAGAAGTTTCATATTCTTCATCTTAAACACCTTCTTTATTTCTTAGGAATTTAAACTGGACTGCTGAAATAGAAATGATGATCAGTGTCATGATTACAGCCATGGCAGAAGCGAGACCGATGTCACGCAGTTCAAAAGCTTGTCTGACGATGCCCATAAGCAGTACTTCGGTCGAGGTACCTGGGCCACCACGTGTCATGAGGTAGGGTTGTCCGTAGACGTTGAAAGAGGCGATTGTGGTCGTGACGACAACGAACAACATGATGGGACGTATGCTGGGCAATGTGATATGGATGAACTTCTGCCATGGAGAAGCTCCATCGATACTGCCTGCTTCGTACAACTCTTCAGACACCTCATTTAATGCATTGATAAGTATGATCATATTGAAACCTACTGTCCACCATACCGTGGCAAGAACCAGTGAGAACCATGCATAGTTTGTATCGGTCAGCCAAGGTAGTGGTCCTATCCCAAACTGTCCAAGAAACTCGTTGATAAATCCAGAATTGGTATCAAGCATCCAGAGCCATATTACAGCGATGATGGATACTGAAATGGAGTATGGTATGAAATAGACGGTTCTGAAGAAAGGTTGCAACTTTTCAGGTAAAGAATTTAAGAGTAATGCCAATATGAGTGCAAGTATTACAAGGGCAGGTACACTCAAGACTACGAAAATCAGAGTGTTAATCAGGCCGTTCATGAATATGTTACTCGAAGAGTTCCCTGAGAAGAGGATTTCCGTGTAGTTGGCAAGGCCAACGAATTCCCCTTTGCCACCTACAAGACTCCAATCATGTAGACTTATATAGAACCCATAGCCCAGGGGGACTATAAGGAAGATTATAAACATAATCAGATAGGGAAGGATGAATAGGCTTGATGTGAATTTATTGTCATCTTTTTTCATAGTACCACCTTAAATTTAAGGGAGCTTATCATGTGATAAACTCCCTTGATTTCTTTGTTATTCAAGATTAGCTTGTGATGCTTCTTCAGCGTCTTGAAGTGCGGCTTCAATCTCTTTTTCATCAAGTAAGATTTCGTTCAGGTTCTGGAAGAGTGGGTCGGATACAGGACCCCAGTTCGAGACTTCTGGTGCGAACTTTACATCATCGAATTGTGAAGCAACTTGAGATTGGAATTCCATATCTTGGAACTCTTCGCTTTCATATACTGCTTTTGCAGCTGGAGCTTGGCCTGACTCAGCCCATTCCATGGAGTTTTCTGCAACGTAGCCTAGGAAGTTTCTGATTGATTCGATTTTTGTCTCGTCTTCAACGCTTGCAGGAAGAACAAAGTTATGTGAGTTTGCAAATACTGCCTGCTGTTCAGTGCCCAGTTGTGGAACTGGTGCGACACCATAGTTTATGCCAGATTCTTCAAATTGGTTCATCATCCATGGACCATTAAATGTTACTGCGTTGTTACCTTGCATGAAGAGCGTCAATTCTCCATCCTGTTGAACATTTGAAGGAGATACTTCGTGTGTGTAGATCAAGTCATAGAGGAACTGTGCCGCATCAACGACTGGTTCTTCAGTGTAATTGACCTCTCCATCTGTGATGAGTTCTCCACCATTCTGATAAACCAGTGTAGGGAAGATAAATTGTTGTGGCCAAAGTGTAGGTACAACAAAACCATGCTTATCGTCCCCGAGTTCGGATACTGCCGTTGTCATTTCGATGAATTCATCCCTGTTGGAGGGTATATATTCTGCATCATAACCAGCTTCTTGAATCAAGTCTTTATTCCAGAAATACATGAGAGGGTGTATATCGAAAGGTATACCGTAAAGTGTATCCTCATGTTCTGTACCGATCAGAGCTTTTTCATGGTAATCGTCTGCTGAAATATCTCCTTCGAGAAGAGGAGCGGCTTCTTGGAGGCTACCGTTTTCTACATATGTCTGAATCTGATCACCGTGCATAACGACAAGATCCGGTTGATCGCCTTCGCCACCACCACTTAGGGTAAGGTCGAGTGTAGTATAGTAGTCGTTCTGTGGAACAATTTGCAAGTCTACTTGGACGTCTTCCTGTGACCCATTATAATCTTCCACAATCTGCTTCATGTTTTCTCCATCCGGGCCTGAGAAAGGAGCATAGAGTTTTACTGTAGAAGTATCGCCAGATGATGAAGCCCCATCACCGCCTCCTTCGTTGTTTGCATTCCCGGATGTTTCGCCGGAATTCCCACAAGCACTTAAAACGAGCGCAAAGACTAGAGTTAATAACAAGTATACTTTTTTCATACACAACCTCCTAAGTTAATTAATTAATTTAATTAAGTATAATATAAATCTATCCTTTTCAGACAGTTTTGTCAATATATATTGTAAGCGTTTTATAAATTTCGAAGAAACTTAAAGGAAAAATTAAAATAGTACAACTTACTATAAAAAATGGAAAAGAGGTTTGGGAGCTGAAGAACATAATAGGAATAGTTAGAGGGATTAATTTAAAGTGTATCTTGAGCTACAGGTTAATATTATTTAAATCTTGTATACATGAAATAATATATTACTGAAAATTTTTACTTTGTCGTCGTATCAGTTGTTCTTATAGGATTTGTGAAATTTTTTCCGGATGAGAAGATGAAATGAAAATTTCAATATGTTAGGTTGATTAAGGGCACAATCCAAACACAGGGGGAAAACAATGGAATTTTCAAATCAACCCATACTCATATGGTTTGTAGTAGGTTATGGTGTGTTCATGCTGCTGCTCGGCATGTACTACTCCAAGAAGATCAGTTCGAGCGAGGACTTCATACTCGCCGGCAAGTCATTGGGGCCGGTCGTCCTGATGGGGACGCTGCTTGCAACTTGGGTCGGAAGCGGGTCCGTCACGGGTGGACAGAACTCATTGGCGTACTCATTCGGAATATGGCCGGCATTGATGTCGACGCTGCCGTCGCTCATCGGTATCGCGACAATCTTCCTCATCTCTTCTAAGATCAAACATTACGGAAAATATACAGTCGCTGAAATACTGGAAGTGAAATATGGCAAGGTGGCAAGCCTGCTTGCAGCCCTGATCATCATACTCGCTTTCGTGGGCATCGTCTCATACCAGTACCAGGGTCTCGCCTACATACTCAACATCTCACTCGGCATACCGGTCGGTACGGGTACGATCATCGCTGCAGTAATCATCATATTCCTAGCAGGCATCGGCGGACTGATGTCCGTGGCACCGACGGATGCATTCAGTGCATTCCTGGTCATCTTCGGTCTGATCATCGCTTTGCCGATCGCATTATCTTCAGGCGGCGGATGGAGTGAAATCACCTCCAACGTGCCGGAGAGCCACTTGAGCGCTACGGGTTCACTGAGCTTCCTGCAGCTGATGGGATACTACATCCCGACGCTGTTCCTGCTGCTCGGTGACCAGAACATCTATCAGCGGATGTCGTCTTCAATGGACGACAAATCTACGAAGCTGGGTACAGCGGGCTGGATCATCGGCCTGATCATCGTCACACCGGTGATTTCGATCCTGGCATTCATTTCACGCTCCATGTTCCCGGATATTGAACCGGGCATGGCACTGATCGCCATCACGAGTGTACTGCCGGTCGTCATCGGCGGCATACTGATTGCGGCACTGACGGCATTCATCGTCACGACGGGCAACTCGTATCTCCTGTCTGCTGCGACAAGCGTCGTCTACGACTTCGTCGGCAAGTACTTGAAGAAGGACATTGATGACCATCAAAGACTGGTCTATACAAGGGTACTGATTCCGATACTCGGCATCATCGCATTCATGCTGACGATGTACTTCCCGACCGTACTTTCCGTACAGATGTATGCGTACACGGTGTATGGCGCAGGTATCACCCCAGCACTGCTCGCAGTGTTCCTGTTCCCGAAAGTCACGAAACCGGCCGGCCTTGCATCAATGGCCTCTGGACTCGTCTCCACACTGTTCTGGGAATTCTTCTTTGTACAGTCGACAGGCATCAATTCGGCACTGATTTCAGTACCGATCGCGTTCATCGTCCTGTTTGCCGTGACACTGTTTACTAAAGGACAGCATAATGAAATGAAGGAGGTGCCTGAGAATGGATAGGACAAAAAGAGTGGACAATCTCAGAGAAGTCATGAAAGAAAAGCATCTGGACACCGCCGTCATATTCAACTTCGAGAACCAGTTCTATTTCAGCGGTCTCAAGGCCATCACGTATTCCCGTCCGATCATCATGGTCGTGGAGCAGACGAAAGAGAGTCTGATCATCCCATCGCTTGAGGAGAAGCATGCTGGTGAGAAGACGGATGCGGCGCTCCACATCTACCATGAAGTTGAAGGACGAGGCAGCACGGACTATCACGAACTGTTCGATGAAGTGATGGACGGTATTGAAGGTGATAAGGTGGGCATCGAATTCGGTTCGCTGCCGGCTGAACTTGCCTCAAGCATCCAGGAGAAGGGCCATGACCTCATCGACATTCAAGGGGATATCGTTCGGATGCGGGCCATCAAGAGTGATGAAGAAATCGACATGATCAAGGAATCCGGCAAGCTTGTGAGCGGTGCACTGAAGCACACGCTCGAACATTCGGAAGCGGGCAAGTCGGAGCTTGAGATCGACTACCATGGTAACCAATATCTCTTTGAAGAGATATCAAAGAATCACACCGACTCCACGCTGGACTACTTCGTCATGTCACCGTCGGGCATCGAGCGGACGAACATGCCCCATGTATTCTCCAATACGCGGAAACTGGAGATGGGTGACGCCATCATCCACAGCCGCCAGGTCGGCCTGAACGGCTACCGGGCGGAATGTGAACGAACGTACTTCATCGGCGGACCGACGGAAGAACAGGAGAAGGCCTTCAACGTCATGCTGGAGGCGCACCTAGCCGCGCTCGATTTCATCAAGGCGGGCGTCACCGCAAAGGCCGTCAACCAGGCGGCGCTCGACGTCATCAAGGAAGCCGGATACGACGCCTACGTCTCGCACCGCACCGGCCACGGAATCGGCATCGGCCAGCATGAAGAGCCCTCACTTCGCTTCGACAACGACCTTGTACTGGAGCCGGGCATGGTATTCTGCGTCGAACCGGGCATCTACATTCCAGGCGTAGGCGGGTTCAGACACTCCGATACCGTCGTATTGACGCAGAACGGTGCTGAAATCATCACGGAATATCCGAGGGATCTGGAGAGCATGATCATAAAATAAACGAATTTGAAGCCCTTTCCGGCGTATGTTGCTCGGAAGGGGCTTCTTCATGAAGAAAGATAGGGTGAAGTGTATAATTCCCTTTATTTTTTCATTTTCTTCTCCTTTTAGGAAATATATGATAGGCAATTACAATAAAATACCCTATAATGTATTGAACGGGTAAAATTACTTGTACATACATCATGGGGGAGAATGTCGTGGTCCATAAAGTTCAATCGCAGTATGCAGCTGGCCAGCATATTGGAAAATCATTGAGGCGCATCGAAAATGAAATCGACGTCTGCCAGGAGAATATAGCGTATTATGAAAAAAGGCTCCTTGCCTACCATGAGAATAATCTGAGTCATCAGTATGAAGATACGTTGCGATGGTATGAAAACCTGAAGGCAGACCGCCTGTCGGGATCTTCCGATGCTGAAATGTCTGGTGGAAAAGGGAAACTTCGAAACTTCATGGCTTTCTGCGGCAGCTTCATGCGTGGTGCAGCAGCGACAGTCATCGCAGCTGTGCTGCTGGCTTTCGTCCATATACTGTATCTCGGCCTGGATTTTGGGCTCGTGGGGATGTTCCTCTTGGTCACATTGAGCAGCGGCATCGGACTGACATGGATGATCACCGACTGCATCCTCGTACAACGGCATCTACAAGTACAGAAACGAAGTGCCGAGATGGAAGTGGATGCCATCGAAGCAAGAATGGCTGAACTGGCCCATCAATATGAATCCATCATCGTCTCAAACAGGAAGCGTGCGATCACCCTTTTCCGCAAGCAGGAGCAGCTGCTCCGTCAAGTGGAGTCCGGACGTCTTCAGGGAGAATCGGAATACGAAGGGCAGAAGGGCGCTTCCATATGGGACGGGCGGCTGGTGTGATGAAGAGCAGATAAAAACTGCTCTTTTTTATTTGGCGCTATTGATGTGCGCGGCTGGATCAGAAAGGGTATATGATAAGAGGAAGTATCTGGAGGGGAGGTGCTGTATGTACAAACGATGGCTGATGTTGATTGTAGCAGCCCTGTATCTCTCGGGCTGCGGCACGCAGGAAAATGAAGAGGAAGAATCCTCGCCTGAAGAGACGACCGAGGAAGTGACGGAAGAAGAGGCGAGTGCCCCTTCGGAGGAGCCGGAAGATCCCGAAGAGTCCTCCATTTCACCGGAGTCGATGACGGCCGAATCGATCGTCGATGCGGTGGAGGCTCGGGCTGGAGAGAATCTCAACTACTATCTCCATACCCGCGTCACAATGGAATATCAGGAGGAGACGCAGGTGTCCGAAACGAAGGAGTGGTATCATACGGAAGATGACAAGAGTTTCGTCCGCCGGGAAGTACACACTGAAGATCTGCCTGTACAGTATTATGTGAGCGATGGGGAAAAGACATGGCAATACTCGGAAGGGGACGCAGTGGCATACGTCAGTGATGCGATGCATGGTGGAGATATGACGGCGCGTCCTTCCAGTGCCATCGGCAACCGGCTCCGCAGCTATCAGGAGAGCCATACGATGGGGCTCGAGGAGACTGTGGAGATCGCCGGATACACGGGTCACCATATCGCCTTCACACCGAATGAGGAAACGGGCGGTACGGCACTTGATGTCTACCTTAATATCGAGAATGGGTTGATCCTGAAGGAGGTCATGATTCAGGATGGACACCAGATGGTGTATGAGCTGCTTGAGTATGACGGCGACATTGAACACTCGGCCGGACGCTATACACTCGATCTGCCGGAAGATGTGGAAATCATCGATATGTCACAGCCGGAACCTGATACCGACCTCGACAGCTTCTGATCCATATTGAAGCCCCGACCACTGATGAATGGTGGCCGGGGCTCCTTTTATTTATAGTCCGGAATTAAGTTTCTACCTCCGAAGGCATCAATGCCTCCCTGATCTTGAGCATATTGGACTGGTCCGGGAACTGGGAGACCTGTATGCAGGGCGGGCCCTGGAAATTTTGCAGGGCAAAGTTCGTAATGATGAGATCACAATTCGAGTGTTCGAGGTCCTTCTTTGTGATATTGATGCATCGAGGCACTTCGACGGTGATGCCTTTGCCGAACGCATGGGTGATCATGTCGGCCATCATCTCCGCATGGTACATGTCATGATTGCTCAGTACCAGCAGGTGGAGGGGCCGGCGTTTTGCCTCCAGATGATGGACGAGCCCCTCCCAGTTCACGAACCACGTATAGATGAGCTGGTTGATGATGTAGGTATCCGTGCTGCGTCCAAGCACCTGTCTGTATTCGATGACGGCTTCGTGGAGCTGCCGGCAGAAGTCCGGGTGATTCTGCTCAAGACGCTTTATGAATGCCTGTTTCCGGTCGGACAGTATGGGACGCAGGTAGATGTCATGCTTCTCCAGCAGCGCGGTATTATGCACATTCAGTATGATGGGTGCCGGATCGGGATGGGGGATAGCGTTATCCTCGGACAGCTGATGTATCAGTCTGGTAAGTGTGTCTATGGAAGCGGCCGTGTAATCATCATGATCGGCAGAAGCGGCGAGTGACGTATAGGTATAGTGGAAATGCGGCTGGACGAATGCAGTGAAAATCTGTTCGAATGCACTGCGGGTCAACCGGATGCCAAGGCGTTTTTCTGCATCCTCAAACCTATGTGCATCCTGCGTCAGCCGGGCGTAGATTTCGTCCATATCACTTCTGTGGTCGACACGATATCCTCTCGAGTAGCGTATGAAATTGACTGCCGAGACGATCTTCACATAGCGGAATATGGCAAAGTCCATATAGACGCCGCTTTCTTCTATGACACATTCAAGGAAATTGCTGAATGCACGCTCATCGATCCTTTCGAATGGCCAGTCGAACACGCCATAGGCTTCAGCGAAATATTGGGAATAGAAGAAGCGTATGTCGGCTTCGTCCCCCTCGAGTCGGACGGCGGTCGTGTCGAAATGGATGCCGTAATGCCGGCCCAGCGCATCATTGATGCGGGCGAGGAGGCGGTACAGGGTCGCCTGGCTGATGTACAGCGCATCGGCAAGTGCCTTCATGGTGTTGTAGTTCTTGAAGAAGGTACACCGCAACAGCCGGAAGGCGATGCTGTGATGCAGCAGGTGGCTGTTCAGCGTCTCAAGGCCGGTGCCCGGCTTGAAGATGATCCGGTAGTGCTCACGCTGTGATTCGATGCTGAGGTAATCGAACATTGCGTTCAGTTCAGACGCATCTTCCCGGATGATGCGCTCCGAACACCCAAGGGTTTCTGTGAGTTGGCTCGCGGCCATCCATCCTTCAGCGGCATCCAGCATCTCCATCATTTCAATGCGTCGGCGTTCCGACTTCGACAACAGGCTTTTCATGATTCCACTCCTCCGTGCACTCTCATTTGAAGACTATTATCTTCCCGGGCACTTGGGAGGTCAATCCTTATCCCCTTATCAAAAAGTGTCCATCCCATGAAAAATTTGAAAAGGAGCAGGGCCGTCTGCCTGATAGGATAGGAGGGAGATATGAACGGAAAGAGGCGGTAGCATGACTGGAAAGGATACATATGGCGAACTGGAGTCCCGTTTTTCCCTGCCGGCAGGTTTCAGCATCACCCTGGAATGCATGAAGCAGGATGATCATCCTTTCATCAGTGGGGCAGCCGAGGCAATGATGCAGGATGCTTCATATGCAGAAATCTTGAACCATCAGGCCATCGGCATCGGAGACTGCGCCACGAGCTTCGTCCATGATGGGATATACATCATCACGGATGGTGGAATGGTCATCGCCTCCGCCTCCCGCCTGAAGGATGCAGAGACGGCATGCTGGACGGTCGACCTGTTCAAATTCCGCGATGTCGTCAAGATGTCTTTTGAGCGGGTGGATGGGGACAAGGAGCTCGGCACGCTTCAGATCGACTGCATAACGGAAGATGCGAAGGCTGTGCGACATATCCTCCGCCGCATGGATGTCGGGCACTTCCGCCTGCTCCAGTCGCTTGTCGATGCGTCGCGCGAGACGATGAATTGATGTTCTTCCTGCGGTCGGTCTGGAAGGGGTAAAAATATCATAAAAAGTTCAGGGGGCCGGTGGAATGTCACAGCCCGGGTATGCTATAATCAATTTGGATATTTTCCCAATGCATATCCTGATTGTGCCGACATAGTTTAATGGTAGAACACAGCCATGGTAAGGCTGCGATGCGAGTTCGATTCTCGCTGTCGGCTTCCTTGAACGTCATGACCATCGTTTCACCTGCCGGAAGATGCAGCAGGTGGGGCGGTGGTCTTTTATTATGTGAATATATATCCTTCGGCTGCCACGCAGTGCTACAATGGATGAAAGAAAAATAGTATGGAGGTTTAGAAATGACGAACATAGCAGGATTCTGGGTAAGACTTGCGGCACGGCTGCTGGATGGATTGCTGGTCGGCATGGTGGTGGGGACGCTCATCTTCGTGCTCCAGCTCGATACGGGCAGCCAGGTGGTGCAGACGGCGGAGAGCGTCATGGCGATGTTGTACTTTGTGCTGGTGCCGGTCTTCCTGTATGGATATACGATTGCCAAGCGTGTACTTGATATCAGGATCGTAAAGATGGATGGTTCGAATGTGGGACTCGGTACGATGGTGCTGCGGGAAGTCCTCGGCGGCTTCCTGTACACCATCACATTCGGGATTGCGCTGATCGTCTCCGCTTTCATGGTGGGGCTGAGGCGAGACAAGCGCGGCATCCACGATCTCATTGCCGGTACGTATGTCACACATGACCGTCCGGAACATTGGAAGAAGGAAGAATAGATTGTTGAATGATGCTCTGGGACTTTAATGTCCGGAGCATTTTTTTCGTCAAATTTGAGGTGTTCCACCTTCTTCAGATACGAAAGTCCGGATATTCAGTTTACAATCCCCCGTTTAGTGCAATAGTAAGTATAAGACAGACTTTAGGCAGAACGCCATAAAATACGATAAGGGGGAAGGGAACATGCCATTGAATGTGGCTCAGAAACTGATTCAGGATCATCTCGTATCGGGTGAAATGAAGCCCGGGGAAGAGATCGGCCTGAAGATCGATCAGACGTTGACGCAGGATGCGACGGGTACGATGGTGATGCTGGAACTGGAAGCGATGGGCATAGATAAGGTGAAGACGGAAGTTTCCGCACAGTATGTCGACCATAACCTGATACAGGATGATCACCGGAATCCGGATGACCACCTGTTCCTGAGGAGTGCGGCACAGAAGTTCGGCGTACACTACAGCAGGCCGGGCAACGGGGTCAGCCACCCTGTGCATATGCAGGAACTGTCGATACCCGGCAAGACGCTGCTCGGCTCGGACAGCCATACATGCGCAAACGGCTGCATGGGTATGCTGGCCATGGGCGCCGGCGGCATCGACGTGACGATGGCGATGGCGGGAGAGCCGTATTACATCGAGATGCCTCGTATTATGGGTGTGAAGCTGACCGGGGAGATGCCGGACTGGGTCAGTGCGAAGGATGTCATACTCGAGATGCTGCGCCGCCATACGGTGAACGGCGGTGTCGGCCGAATCATCGAATATTATGGTCCAGGGCTCGATGATCTTTCCGCAATGGATAGGCACGTCATTGCGAACATGGGTGCCGAACTCGGCGCGACGACATCGGTATTCCCATCCGACAAAGAAGTGAAGCGTTTCATGGAGACCCAGGGACGTGAAGACGAGTGGGTTGAACTGAAGGCGGATGAAGGGGCGGAATATGATGATCATGAGGAAATCAACCTTTCTGAACTCGTGCCGCTGATTGCGAAGCCGACGAGCCCGGATAACGTCGTACCGGTCGAAGAGATTGCTGGCGAGGAGATCTACCAGTCATACATCGGTTCTTCCGCAAACCCGGGCTACCGGGACTTTGCGGTCGCAGCAGAAATCGTCAAAGGCAAACAGATTGCCACCGGCATTTCATTCGACATCAACCCGACATCCCGACTGCTGCTCCAGCAGCTGGTGGACAATAAGCATATCGCCAGCCTGCTGTCTTCCGGTGCGCGGCTGCACCAGGCAGGCTGCAACGGCTGTATCGGTATGGGACAGGCACCGGCGACGGATCAGAACAGTCTGAGGACGACACCGCGGAACTTCCCGGGACGTTCGGGAACGAAAGAGGACAAGGTGTTCCTCTGCAGTCCCGAGACCGCAGCTGCTTCGGCTCTGACGGGTGTCATCACAGATCCGAGAACGCTCGATATGGAGTATCCGGAAATACCGGAAGCCGCAGCCATCAAGACAAACAAGATGCTCGAGGACCCGCCGGAAGACACCAGCGACATCGAAATCGTGAAGGGCCCGAACGTCTCGACCATTCCAGACTTCGACCCGATCGAAGACAGTTTCGACATGCCGGTACTGCTGAAGATGGACGACAACATCTCCACCGACGAGATACTCGCCGGCGGCTCGAGGGTACTGCCATTCCGGAGCAACATACCGAAGATCAGTACATTCGTATTCGAAGGCGTCGACGAGACCTATACTGAACGCGCTGAAGGAAAACGCGATTCGGGCGGACACATGGTCGTCGCCGGCAACAACTACGGTCAGGGATCGAGCCGTGAGCACGCAGCCCTCGCGCCGCGGTACCTCGGCCTGAAAGTCGTACTGGCGAAGGACTTCGCGCGGATCCACCTGCAGAACCTGATCAACTTCGGCATCCTGCCGCTGACATTCGAAGATCCGGCAGACCACGAGAAGATCGACGAAGGCGATGTCATCGAGTTCAGGAACGTTCATCAGGCCATCCAGGACGGCAAAACATTCAAAGTCAAATTGAAGGACTCCGGTGAGGAAATCACCGTCAGGCACAGCATGACGAAACGTCATCTCGACCTCATGCTCGCCGGCGGCATCATCAACTGGGCGAAGCAGAGGCAGTGACACCCATAATTACTAGGAAGTACTAAGCCGCCCAACCTACATTATGGTTGGACGGCTTTTAAAATGGAAAAAATATTCTAATTATTGTTGCATATCATATAAGACTATGGTAAATTCTGTGTAAACGTTTACACAGGTGATAAACATGGTCACATTAAAAGACTTAGCAGCAGAGATTGGAGTATCGGTGGCTACAGTTTCACGTGCATTGAACAGTTCTGGATATGCAAGCCCGGAAGTGAAGAAACGGGTTCTTGAAGCAGCAAAAAGATTAAACTATAAACCGAATGAAGTTGCGAGGGCGTTGAATACTAGCCGATCAAACATTATTGGTGTCCTAGTTCCAGATATATCAAACCCATACTTTCCTAAAATGATCAGAGGGATAGAAGATGCTGCGATGAAGAATAACTATCGCATTATCATTGGTAACACTGATCATGATTTAGAGAAAGAGTCGAAGTATCTGGAGGTCTTTGACCAGAATAATTGTGCAGGCATCATTTCTGCAACCTGGTCATCCTCAAGAGATGAAATATTAGGAAGGCCACTCATTCTACTCGATCGCGTTGTGGAAGACCATATATCAGTAGAATCGGATAATATGAAGGGGGGGCGTCTACAGGCGACCCATCTTATCCAGCAGGGAGCTGACAGAATACTAATAATCAAGGGTCCTCAAAACTATAGTTCCTTCAACAAAAGGACTTTAGGTGCAGAAGAAATACTGCAAGCCAAAGATGTCTTCTATAAAACCGTTGACTATGACGAAATGGATAGAAAAATGACCCATCAGAACATTGATTTTTTGATGGATGTCAACGGCATCGTCTGTCCCAATGACCTGGTCGCTTATAGAATTCTAAACGCACTTGTGGATCATGGTATCTCTGTACCGGAAAAGGTGAAGGTGATCGGATTTGATAATCTTGATTTTTCGCAATACGTTCATCCTTCATTGACGACAATTGAGCAACCTGTCTACGAGTTGGGCGCTCTTGCTTTCAAGATGCTTCAGAAGTTGAATGAAGGTGGCAAGGTTGAAAGCCAAGTGATGGATGTCAAACTTATTAAAAGAAAAAGTACATGAAGGAGTTTTTCTAATGGATGTAGTAGTGGTGGGTAGTCTCTCAACAGACTTTATTGTGCAGGCGGATAGGATGCCGGAAAAAGGAGAAACCTTACTTGGACATGGCTTCAGTACTGCATTTGGGGGCAAAGGAGCGAATCAGGCAGTGGCTTCAGCCCGGTTGGAGGCGCAAACTGCATTTATAGGAGCAGTGGGTGATGATACTTTCGGTGAAAAATTAATATCAAACTTGAAGGATAATAGTATTTTTTGTGACGATGTGGAAACGTTTACAGGAGTGCCGAGTGGTACAGCGCACATCAACATATATGACAATGATAATTCTATTGTTGTGGTCCCGGGCACCAATGGCCTATTAACGCCTGAAGTTTTGAAGAAGCACCTGAAAGCTATTGGAGAGGCAGAATATGTCCTGGTGCAAAATGAGATACCTGTGGAGTCGATAGAATATGTCATCAATCATTGTGATCAAAATGGTGTAAAGGTGATATATAACCCCGCTCCTTACATCGATATTGATGTCTCAACGTTGGAGAAGTGCCACCTTGTCACCCCAAATGAAATAGAGTGCATGAGCCTGTTCAACATGGAGCCCTCAAAGGCAGTCGCCAAGTATCCGAACAAGCTTATTGTCACGATGGGGGATAAGGGATGCCTGTATCACAATGGCCAGCAGGAGCTGATAATACCGTCGTTTAAGGCAGAACCCCTGGACACAACCGGCGCAGGAGATACATTTAATGGGGCATTGGCAGCTTTTCTAACACAGGGCAAAGAGTTGGAGACGGCAATACTGGATGCTAATCTTGCTGCGTCATTGTCTATCAGAAAGATGGGTGCCCAAGGCGGAATACCGACTCTGGAGGAATGGAAGGAGGCAGTTCAGGATGTACAAGGAAGTAATATTGAATAGTGAGATATCGAAGGTGTTGAGCGAACTGGGGCACGGCGATTTTATCGCGATAGGCGATTGTGGCCTTCCTATCCCGGAAGGTGTGAAGAAAATCGATGTAGCTCTGCAGCCTGGAGTCCCATCGTTTGAAGATGTATATGCCCTGCTTAAGAAAAGCATGCATGTAGAAAAGAAAATCTATGCCATAGAGGCTGAAGACTCTGACTTATTGGGAGTTATGGATGATGGCGTTTCTTATGAAAAAGTATCCCACGAAAAACTGAAAGAGATGGTGAAGCATGCCAAGGCAGTCATACGGACAGGTTCTGTAACCCCTTATTCCAATGTACTGATGTATTCAAATGTTTTCTTTTAGGAGGTGGAAAATATGATTGAAATGAAAAATATCCATAAGGCATTCAATAAAAATAAAGTCCTGACAGGCGTGGACTTCACCCTGAGAGACTCCAGTGTGCATGCTTTGATGGGAGAAAATGGGGCCGGGAAATCCACCTTGATGAAAATACTTTCAGGGGTACATACTGCAGATCAGGGGTCGATCTACAATAATGAAAAAGAAGTGGAGTATATGGACCTTAAGGCAGCCGAAAAAGACGGTATCATATTCATTCATCAGGAACTCAATATTTGGCCGGAGCTCACGGTTCTCGAGAATCTTTTTATTGGGAATGAAGAGACCAGATTTGGCCTCTTGGATAATAAGAAGATGAAGAAGAAAGCCCAGGGAGTTTTCCACAGGCTTAAATTCCATATCGATTTGAAGCGCCGTGCTGGAGATTGCTCTGTCGGGCAACAGCAGATGATTGAAATTGCCAAAGCATTGATGATGGATACAAAAGTATTGATCATGGATGAGCCTACTGCCGCGCTCACGGATTCTGAAATTGAAGTGCTGTTTGAAATAATAGAGGAGTTGAAGAACACTGGCGTCTCGATTGTATATATATCTCATAGGATGGATGAAATATTCAAGATATCAGATGAGATTACAGTTCTCCGAGATGGCACAAGCGTCTTATATAAATCCAAAGAGGACACTACTTATAATGAGCTGGTTAAAGCGATGGTTGGACGCGAACTTGATGAACAATTCCCGGACAGGGAATCATACTCAGGAGATGAAATTGCGCTATCCGTTAAGAATTTGAAAAACAGTAAGCATCATGTTGAAAATGTGAATTTCGATCTGAGAAAAGGAGAGATTCTTGGCTTTGCAGGTCTGATGGGTGCAGGGCGGACGGAAGTCATGCGAACCCTTTTCGGTGTAGACCCGGGAACGAAAACTGTGGAGATCAACGGCAGGAAAGTAAAGATAGAAAAACCATCGGATGCAATCAAATATGGTCTCGGATTCATTACAGAAAATAGAAAAAGCGAGGGTCTGATTCTCGATTTCAACTTGATTGATAATATCACGATGCCTTCTTTAACAAGTTTTTCATCCAAAGGCTTTATGAAAAGTAAGAATGAAGCGGACTTTTCAGATTTGATGATAAAGAAATTGAACATTAAATCTGAAAAGGATTCGTTGATCAGCTCTCTTTCTGGAGGGAACCAGCAAAAAGTAGTCATTGGTAAATGGATTGGAAGCCAACCTGAGATACTGATTCTTGATGAGCCAACCCGTGGAATCGATGTCGGGGCCAAGAGGGAAATCTATTACCTCATCAACGAACTGACAGAAAGGGGGATGTCGATCATACTGATTTCTTCCGAGCTGCCTGAAGTCATCGGACTGAGTGATCGTGTTGCAGTCATGAAGGAAGGGCACTTGATGGGCATCCTTGATAAAGAAAAAATCAACCAGGAAAATATTATGACCTTGGCTACAGGAGGTAATTTGAATGAAACAGAAGCTTACAGTTAATGAAATGGTGGATCGATTCCTTCCCCTAGTGGGATTGACGCTTCTTGTCATTGTAATCACCATCATGAATCAGCAGTTTCTATCCCCGGATAATTTGTTGAACCTGTTGAGACAAGTGTCGATAAATGGCCTGATTGCTTTTGGAATGACTTTTGTCATACTGACTGGAGGTATTGATTTGAGTGTCGGTTCAATCCTCGCTTTTTCAAGTGCGATGACAGCATTGCTGATCACTTCCGGAATAGACCCTGTATTTGCAATGCTGCTGGGTTGTGTGGTTGGATTGCTCGCCGGAGCAGTCAACGGCCTGCTTGTCACAGTTGGGGGGATGGCACCCTTCATTGCGACTTTGGCAACAATGACAATTTACCGGGGCGCGACGCTGGTTGTTACAGATGGAAGGCCAATCACAGGCTTGGGAGACAGTCTCCTGTTCCAGATGTTCGGAAAAGGCTATTTCTTTGGAATTCCAGTTCCTGCCGTCACGATGATTGTAATATTCATTATTCTATATATTGTATTGAACAAGACGATTTTTGGCAGACGTACATACGCAATCGGTGGAAATGAAACAGCAGCTGCCCTATCTGGTATCAAGGTCAATCGAACTAAGATAATGATATATGCACTATCTGGCCTAATGTCAGCAATTGCAGGTATCATCCTAGCATCAAGATTGGATTCTGCACAGCCGACAGCAGGTGAAACTTATGAACTTGATGCCATTGCTGCGGTAGTACTTGGTGGCACCTCCCTGATGGGGGGTAAAGGACGCATCGTAGGCACACTGATTGGCGTATTAATTATTGGTGTATTGAACAATGGGCTTAATCTGATTGGAGTATCGTCCTTTTATCAACAGATCATAAAAGGTCTTGTAATAGTAATAGCGGTCCTCATTGACCGAAAAAAATAAATATAGGGAGTGTTTACAAATGAAAAAGTTACTTTTATTTTTCAGTCTACTCGTATTTACAGCAGGATGTTCAATGGAATCTCCAGGATCCGATAGTGGCGAGGAATCTTCAGGTGAATCTGGTGGAGATGGCACAGTCAAAATAGGAGTCAGCATTTCAACTTTGAACAATCCATTCTTCGTAACTTTGAGAGACAGTATTGAAGAGTTAGCCGAGGAGAAGGAGTATGAGCTGGAAATAGTGGATGCGCAAGATGATTCAGCGAAGCAAGTGAATGACATCGAAGATCTGGTGCAACAAGATGTGGACTACCTTATTGTCAACCCGACTGATTCTTCAGCAGTATCCGGCTCTGTAGAAACTGCTAACGCAGAAGATATCCCCGTCATCACTATAGACCGTTCAGTAGAGAGTGGAGAGGTTGCTGCCTTCATTGCTTCCGACAACGTGGAGGGTGGAGAACTTGGAGCGCAGTACATAGTAGATGAACTGGGCGAAGGAGCTAAAGTAGCTGAATTGGAAGGTGTACCTGGGGCGAGTGCCACAAGGGAACGTGGTGAAGGGTTCCAAAATGTTGCGGAGGAATCTTTGGAAGTTGTAACAAGTCAAACAGCGAACTTTAACAGGTCAGAAGGCTTGGATGTAACGCAGAATATACTTCAAGCCAACTCAGACATCCAAGCTATATTTGCACATAACGATGAAATGGCTTTAGGCGCCTTGGAAGCATTATCAGATGAAGATGTAATTGTAGTAGGGTTTGACGGTACAGATGATGCTATAAATTCTGTTGAAGATGGGGAACTGGATGCTACTGTTGCCCAACAACCTGAATTGATGGGTGAGGAAGCAATCAATACTGTTGAAAAACTTGAAAATGGAGAGTCGGTCGAAGAGGAAATTAAAGTGGAACTTGAACTTGTAACAGAATAATAAAAAAGATGAATGGTAACTCCTAGGCGTGGGACCATTCATCTTTTTTATTTTAACGCTGATCAATCATCAGCTCTGCATCCCGTTCGTGGCTGTCATAATATGCAATGACATCGCCCTCGGGATTCTCGAATTCAACGAGGGGCAGCTTATCATCCGCGCCGTCGTGGAGGATGCCTGCCGTGCCGCTTCGGACCGATTCGCCGATGCCCTGCATCTTGCCTCGAAGGGCATCATCATTCATTGAGGCCGCTTCATCACTAACTCTGATGGTGATCTCGGAGTAGTCCGCACTCTGCGGCTCGATGGCATCGATGAACTCATCATTCGCCATGCCGTTGAATTTCTCATCAAGGGACTGCTGCTGTTCAGCGGTGATATCCGCTTGTTCACTGTCCGAAGTTTCCTCCGCAGCAGCCGGGTCTTCATTTTCAGCAGCGTCAGTGGCTTCATCTCCATTGCCGCACGCAGAAAGCAGGAGTGCAGATGCCAGTCCTGCCATCATCATTTTCCTTTTCATAACATGAACCTCCATTGTCCGATATACATCATGCATATTAGCACAGTACGGGGGATGGATGGAAAGAAGAAGCGGGGCGTCTGTTATAATCTAGGGTGAAGGAGGGATACATATGAAGAAAGTGATCATGGATGTCGATACCGGGGTGGATGATGCATTGGCGATCCTCTATGCACTGGAAAGCAGACAGCTCGATGTGCTGGGCATCACGACGGTGAACGGCAATGTGCCGCTCGGGATGGTGAATGTGAATACGCTGAAGGTGCTGTCGCTGGCGGATAGGGTGGATGTGCCCGTGCATCCCGGTGCAGACCGGCCGCTTATGAGGACGTCTGAACATGTCCATCATATCCATGGGGATGACGGTATCGGCAATGCACTCGATGATTTCAGCTACAGCAACCAGTGCCGGGAACAGTTCGCAGCAGACTTCATCATCGAACAGGCGAAAAAGCACCCCGGGGAAGTCACGCTGATCGCTGTTGGGCCATTGACCAATCTGGCACTGGCATTCAGGAAGGAACCGAAGCTCTCCGAATGGCTCGATGAAGTCGTCATCATGGGCGGCCTGGTATCCGAGATGGGGCGGGGCAACAAGCTGCCGAATTCGGAATTCAACATATATACCGATGCCGAAGCGGCACAGATCGTCTTCCATAGCGGGGCCGAAACGACGCTGGTCAGCCTCGATGTTACGAAGCAGACGCTGCTGTCGAATGGGAATATCGAAACGCTCGAAGGCAGGAAGTACCATGACTTCGTCAAACAGTCGACGGAAGTCTACCGCGCCTTCAGCAAGGAGAAGTTCAATCTCGACGGCTGTGCACTGCATGATCCGCTGACGGTCGGCTACGTCCTGAACAATGACTTCCTCAAGATCGAGAAGCACCATGTCGATGTCGACACGGTGAGCCCGCTCAACTACGGGCAGACGGTGTGTGATTTCAACAATCTCCTCGGAAGGGAGCCGAACGTGAATGTCTGTCTGGGTGTCGATGCGGAAGCGTTCGTATCGCATTTTCTGGAAACGCTCGGTAGAGAAGGGTAGATATGTAGAAACCTCCCGTGAGCCTGATTGGCTTCCGGGAGGTTTGTCATTCAACTTGTCTTTTTAGGAATTTGCTTTCTGTGGCTCGTAATCTTCATCAATAATCAATACCGGTTTTACCGTTTTTCCGGAAATTGAATCCTGACTTGCCTGATTGATGTCCTCAAACTTATAGAATTCTATGAGTTTGTCGAACGGGAAGCGATTCGACTTGTGAAGTTCGATCAATTGTGTGATGGTAAGCTGCGGAATCGTATTACCCATCAGTACCCCAATGATCGAACGGTTGAATGTGGCGAGTTCGGTCAACGTATTCAGTTCGATTGTTCCTTTTGGTACGGCAATTGGTGCAATGACGCCTTCTTTTGAAAGGAGCGATATTGCATTTTGGATGACCGGAACGACCCCAGTGGTATCTATTATATAGTTAACCCCTTTGTTCTTTGTGAGTTTGTTGATTTCTTCCTGTACATCCTGCGTTTTGCTGTTGATGACATCTGTTGCTCCGAGTTCCCGGGCAGTTGTCAAACGGTCATCGTGGATGTCTATGCCAATCACCTTTGTGCAGCCTGCAATCCTTCCTGCCATCAATGATGCCATCCCGACTGCCCCGGTACCAAATACAGCTATGGAAGAGCCTGCTTCAGGGTTCAGACCATTGAATACAGTACCCGCGCCGGTCATGAAGCCACATCCAAGAGGCCCAACCAATCTCAGGTCAACATCCGGATCCACTACAGTAACATTGGCCTGATTTACGATGGAGTAGGTGCTGAAGGCTGAATGCATATATGAATTGATCGGTGTGCCGTCACTCTTCTCGAAGTAGTATGTACCTTCCGGTCGTTTGCCATCGAGGTTCAAGGATGCAAATGAATTACATGAGGCAGGTTTGCCGGTCAGACAATGTTCGCAGTGGCCGCAATACTTATAGGATAATACCACCTGGTCTCCAGGCTTGATATTCTTTACGAACCGTCCAACTGCCTCAATAACTCCCGCCCCTTCATGTCCAAGAATCGCCGGCATTGGGTGCGGTAGCTCGCCGTTTCTGGCCACTTCGTCTGAATGGCATATGCCACTGGCAACCATTTTCACAAGTATTTCGTCTTCCTGAATATCACTGAGTTTCACATTCTCAATTTTGTATTCTTCATCCGTTGCATTGACTACTGCTGATTTTATTTCCATTTTTCCGTCCCCTTTGATGATAATTTTAATATGCTAGATACCATGTATTATGGATTTAATTATTCCCTCCTTTGTAATCGCTTACAAAAATGTGTGCTAGTTCCAGTAAGATTTATCCATACATGATATAATTATCATAATAGTTAGAAAACTATATAAAGTCAATTGATTACTTAATAAAAGTTTATGGGTAAATAAAAATGAAAGGGAAAAGCTAAAGAAAAAGAAGAATTGTATAGAAACCTCCCGGGGGCCTGATCGGCTTGCGGGAGGTTTGTTTACATGCTTTAAATTATTATTCCATCCTTAAAACAGGCTTGATGACCGAGCCGTTTTCAGATTCTTCAAAGGCTTGATTTATCTGCTCGAAGTCATAATACTTCACCATTTTATCGAATGGGAACTGTCCGTCCTTGTAGTAGGAAATCATTTCCGGAATGAATTCCTGTGGTGTGGCATCGCCCTGGCTGGTGCCTACAATGCTCGCACCTTTTAAGGCGAGGATTTCAAGAGGGACGGAGAAGCTGTCATCAGTGACGACGGTGGCGAGTTTTCCGAAGCTGTCCAATGATTTGATGGTCTGCTCGATCACCGCATCGACCCCGGTAGTATCAAGTATGTTCTGCACACCTTTGCCGGTGATATCCTGGATTTCTCCGGCGATGTCGGCATCTTTGCCGCTTACGATGGATGCTGTAGCGCCAAGTTCTTTGGCCAGTTCAAGCCGGTTTTCGTGAAGATCCACTGCAATGATGTGCTCGCAGCCGGCTATCTTCGCAGTCATGATGGCACTCAGTCCTACAGCGCCGACACCGAATACCGCAATGGAGCTTCCTGATTCCGGCTTCAGTACATTGAGGACTGTGCTTGCGCCTGTCCGCAGACCGCAACCAAGCGGAGCTGCCAGAGCCAGGTCGATGTCCTTGTCGATCTTTACAACATTCCTCTGGTTGACGCGTGAGTAGGAAGCGAATGAAGACTGTCCGAAGAACCTCTCAACCAGTTCGTTCGTTTCCTGATCCACGTGGTTGTTCAGATTAAGCTCAGCATAGTTTTCGCAGTGTGCAGGGGGGCCGTTCAGGCAGTTGTCGCATTTACCGCAGCTGGCGAACGAGACGATGACATGATCGCCCTTCTTGAGGTCCGTCACTTCAGGTCCGACCTCTTCGATGATGCCGGCACCTTCGTGGCCGAGCACAGATGGCGGATTGACCATGTCCGTATCCCTGTCCGAGACATCGGTATGGCAAATGCCCGATGCCGCCACTTTAATAAAGACATCATTCGCATCAGGGTCAGGCAGCGCAACATCCTTTATTTCAAAGGGTTCTCCTTTTTTTGGTGTAACTGCAGCTTTAATATTCATAGATGAATTCTTCTTATATGTTTTTGAATGGGCTTTCTGAACTCAGAAGAATTGATTGAATGAGAGAGGGGTACCCTTTTATGAAGATTTCAAAACCTGTACTTTCTGACCGGAATATATATTGATGGGATCAGGACTCACCATATCTACTAACGTAGAGACGATCATTCTCCTTGATTACCATCAGAACATCTAACATATCGTGATCCGCATCATGAGATGGAGAATTGCGAATTTATATTTTTATGTAAATAAAAAATGTTACTTTTTTGGCACGATAGTCAGTAAGAGAGGAACAGGGATATAGAATCCTAGCATCTTTTAAGATGGAAGGATTTTAAATTTAGATAAGATTGTTATGAAAATATTAAATGAAAATTGATTTATACTAATCAATTTATAAATAGTTTTGACAATATATAATCAAAATGATATAGTGCTTCTGAAAGCGTTTACTAATAGGCGGTGAAAAATTTGGAAGAAGTTTATAAATTAAAGGGAGAACTCATTGTTTCTTGTCAGGCATTGGAAGACGAACCACTCCATGATGCATATATCATGAGTAAGATGGCATTGGCTGCATATGAGGGCGGTGCAGGAGGAATTAGAGCGAATACGGTAAGGGATATAAAAGCAATCAAGAAAGAAGTGGATTTACCGATAATTGGAATCATCAAGAAAGATTTTGAAAATAGTGAAATTTATATCACTCCCACCATGGAAGAGATAGATGAACTGGTAGAAGAGGGGATGGAAGTGATTGCGTTTGACGCTACCAACCTTATAAGGCCTGACGGGAGTCAATTCGAAGAATTTTTCAAGAGAGTCAGGGAGAAATATCCTGATCAAGTTTTCATGGCTGATGTGTCCACTGTTGAAGAAGGAATGATGGCTGCTGAGACAGGTGTGGATATAGTTGCTACTACGCTTGTCGGTTATACACCTCATTCTCATGGAGATGAACCATTGGAGACATTGGAGAAGATGGTCAGTGCAGTTTCTGTTCCAGTTATTGCAGAAGGCAATATGGATACACCTGAGAAAGCGGCTAAAGCTTTAGAAATCGGAGCCCATGCAGTAGTAGTTGGCAGCGCTATCACCAGACCACAAATCATTACCAAGCGTTTTAAGGATGCTTTAAAAAATAAGGAGGCATTTAAATGAAAGGAATCTACTCAGCATTAATTTGTTCATTCGACGAAGAAGGTAATATAAACGAAAAAGGACTCAGGGAAATTATCAGATACAACTTGGACATAAACGAAGTAGATGGGCTATATGTCAACGGAAGTTCAGGTGAGAACTTCATGCTTTCGACAGAGCAGAAAAAAAAGATATTCCGCATCACAAAAGATGAAGTAGCGAACGACGCAAAACTCATTGCTCAAATCGGATCCTTGAACCTGAATGAATCGATTGAATTGGGTCAGTATGTCACTGAACTTGGCTATGATGCGGTTTCAGCTGTTACGCCTTTCTACTATCCATTCGATTTTGAAGAAGTTAAAGACTATTATTTTACCATCATGGAGAATGTGGACAATGATATGATTATCTATTCCATACCAGCGCTTACAGGAGTCAATATGACATTAGATCAATTTGATGAGTTGTTTGCGCACCCGAAAGTCATAGGTGTAAAGTTCACTGCACCTGATTTTTATCTTCTAGAAAGGTTGAGGAGCACCTATCCTGAGAAACTTATATATTCAGGTTTTGATGAAATGCTGCTCCCTGCAAGCGTTATGAAAATCGATGGAGCAATAGGCAGTACTTTTAATGTTAACGGTAAACGTGCAAAACAAATCTTTGACCATGGCAGAAATGGTGAAATCGATAAAGCGTATGAAATTCAAAAGGACACTAACGATTTGATTACTGAAATCCTTGGAAATGGATTGTACCAAACTATAAAAGAATTGCTGAAAACCAAAGGTGTCGATGCAGGAGACTGCAAGAAGCCGATGAAAAAGTTGAATGATGAAGCTGTAGAAAATGCCAAGAGGATTGCTGAAACACACTTGAATTAATAGATGGAAAAATATCAGCATGGATAGGAGTTTTCAAATGGGGGAATTTGCTTTTATTGACTATGTGATACTTGTAGCATACTTGCTGTTCATATTGTATATCGGTATAGCAGTAGGTAAGAAAGAAATGAAGGGAAAAGAGTTTTTCAAAGGGGATGGAACAATACCATGGTGGGTGACATCTGTTAGTCTATTCGCTACGCTGCTCAGCCCAATATCGTTCCTGTCGCTTGCAGGAAACTCCTATAGTGGGACATGGATTCTCTGGTTTGCTCAACTTGGGCTACTTATTGCAGTGCCAATGGCAATCATATTCTTCCTCCCTGTCTATAGGAACTTGAATTTAGATACTGCGTATCACTATCTTGAAATTCGTTTTGATAAAAGGTTGAGGGTAATATCTTCAGTACTTTTCATTATCTATCAGATTGGGCGGATGTCAATAATCATGTACCTGCCTGCTATTGCATTGGCGGCAGTAACAGGAATCCGACCTTTATACATCATATTATTCATGGGAGTAATAGCGACCATCTATTCGTCATTCGGAGGTATCAAGTCGGTTCTGTGGACAGATTTCATACAGGGGGTTGTACTGATAGGTGGTGGTGTCTTCGCTTTGATCGTTCTTATCTTTGCAATCGATGGTGGAGTAGGAGAAATATTCAACACAGGTATAGCAAATAATAAGTTCTTAAGCGAAGCGATTGTATTCGATCCAACATTTACACGAGACAGTATTCTCTTGCTCATCGTAGGTGCAGGTCTGTCCACGGGATTCTCCTATATATCTAGTCAGGATATGGTTCAGCGCTACCTTACGACAACTGATATCAAGCAGATGAATAAGATGACTATGGGTAACGGTGTTCTTTCTTTAGGTACAGCGACACTCTTTTTTTTCCTGGGTACTGCACTTTTCGTATTCTATACCCAAAGAATGGGAGATAATATACCAGCTGGAAACTCCGATTTGATTTTTGCTAACTTCATTGTCAGTGAGCTTCCAGTTGGTGTCTCTGGTCTCCTCATTGCTGCTTTATTTGCAGCGGGTCAATCTACACTCTCAACTGGTTTGAATAGTGTGGCTACAAGTTGGACACTTGATATTCAACAGATACTAATGCCAGGTCTCGATGATAGAAGGAGTACACGAATAGCAAGGTATGTTTCAGCAATTGTAGGTGTTTTCTCCATCTTAGTAGCTATAATATTGGCCAATTCGGATATCAGTTCGGCATATGAATGGTTCAATGGCTTAATGGGGCTGGTACTCGGAATCGTCGGCGGTACATTTGCACTTGGTGTCCTAACTAAAAAAGTTAATGCAGATGGAGCATTGATGGCATTTATAGCAACGTCTATCGTAGCAGTATATGTTTCCTATTTTACTGACATTTCGCTTTGGGCATACTCCATAATCAATCTTATAAGTTCTTTTGTATTCGGTTACATTTTCAGTATGATTATGAATAAAAAGAGTGCGGCAAAGAAATCTGAGCATCCTTTGACCTATTATGATCTGGAAAATTAATGATTAGAGGGATACAGATGCATATTAAACATACAGTACATACAGATGTACTAGTTGTAGGCAGTGGTCTTTCAGGTATACGGGTAACTAAAGAACTAGCAGAAAAAGGACATGAAGTCATGATGGTCACCAAGACGCATCTGGCTTCTGGCTCCAGTTTCTTTCCTTTGAAAGCCTCACTGGGGACGCAAGTTACCAGAGATATTGCCGATAGAAAAGTATTCTACAAGGATATAGAAAGAATGTCCCGCGGCATGCATGACAGAAAATTAGCTGAAACCTATATAGACGAGATACCAGAGGCCGTTTCTGAATATGGAGATGTAGGAGTTAAAGCTAACAAGCTTGAAGATGAACGGAAAGCTTGTTTTGCGGAACATCCGAGAGATATATATTTGCTCCAAGATTGGAACGAGACCAGAAAAAATGTTGAACAAATCTTCGAAAAGTTTGATTCAATTGAACTTATGACCAAAACAGTAGTAGTTACTTTGATAGTGAATAATGGAAGAGTTAGTGGCGCAGTTCTCATCGATCACAATAACGATTTTGTTCATGTATCATGTAGTGCTGTCATATTATGCACCGGTGGATTCGGGAATATATATAAGCATAATCTGAATCCAAACGATGTTGATGGCTCTGGACATATTCTTGCATTGGATGCTGGTGCAGAATTAGTGAATATGGAGTTCATTCAATTCATACCTGGCATCACTACACCAAAGTATAAAACTTTATTTGGTGAGCACACTTTAGAATACTGTAAGGATATTGTTGATGATTCAGGAGCGAGTATAATCGATAGCTGGCTGCCTGCAGGGATTTCGCGCAGTGAATTGATGTCGATCAGAAGTACTCATGGCCCTTTTACACATACTCTGAAATCACGGTATTTCGATATTTCTATGATGCAGAAAATAATTGAAGAGAAAAAAGAAGATGGCTTCAAGTTGATATTTGATGAAAATCTGTATAAGACGGGTGATCAGTTCTATTCTGTCTATCTGGATTGGCTTAAGCAACAGGGAATTGATATGGTGGAAGATGATATTAAAATAGCACCTTTCGCACATGCAAGTAACGGTGGTGTATCAATCGATGTAAACGGATGTACAGGGGTAGGAGGTTTATATGCCATTGGTGAACTATCATGTAATGTGGAGGGGGCCAACAGGCTTGGAGGGAACTCCACAGGTGCTTGCATGGTGTTTGGTAAGCGTGCAGGATTACACTGCAATGAATATCTCAAATCATCTTCAGTGAGCTCCAGTATTCTTGAAGCAGAGAGTGCACTCCTTTCGTTCTGCCATATTGATGAACTTCATGAATTTTCGGAAGAAGGATTAAGATCTAATCAGGTTATAAAAGAAATACAGGAGATAATGTGGTATCATGCTAATGTTGTTAGAAGTGAAGAAGGACTTAAAACAGCACTGTTGAAAGTGAATGACTTATCATCAAATTTTACAGCCGCATCCATATTAGAAAGCAAAAATAAAAAGTCAGCAGTGAAAGCAATGAACTTTCTAAGACTATCAGAGATTCTACTGAATACAATGTTGAGACGAAGGGAGTCCAGAGGAGCACATTATAGAATGGATTATCCGTGTGAATCAAAAGAATATAGATACAAAACGAAGGTGAAGTTTAGCGAAACAAGCACTGTAACCTACAGATTTACAGAATGAAGAAAAACCATCAAATGGTTTTTCTTTTTTCACTTATAGGAGGGAAAGCATGAAGATTGGTGTTTTTGATATTGGTGGAACTTCAATAAAATATGGGATAATCGACATACAGGGCAATCTTACGGAACAGGGCACTATTCCAACCGAAGCTTATAATGGTGGAAACTCGATTATAGAACGTGTTGGAAGGCTGGCCGAGATGTTGAAAAAAAAACACGAAATTGAAGGCATAGGTATAAGTTCGGCTGGACAAATCAATTCTATGATGGGGAAAGTTGTGCATGCTACTGATTCTATTCCTGGATATAAAGGCCTTAATATTTCAGATATGCTGTCAGAAAAGGTACAGTTACCTGTTTCAGTGGAAAATGATGTTAACTGTACTGCCCTAGGTGAGAAATGGAATGGAAATGCTAAAGAAGAAGATGATTTTCTTTGTGTTACAATTGGTACGGGTATAGGTGGTGCGATTTTTCTGAATGGAGAATTATATACAGGTACTACTTTTGCCGCAGGTGAGTGGGGACATATGACATTGTACCCAAACGGAAAATCATGTCTATGTGGGTTTAAAGGGTGTTACGAAGAATATGCATCCAGTCGTGCGCTTCAAAGAAAAGTGGATGATAATTTTACCGGCATGGATCTCAAAATCTTTTTTGAAAAAGTGAGAGAAGGTCATGATATAGCAGTGAAGATCTTTGATGAATGGATTGAAGACCTTACACTAGGGCTCAAATCTCTTATTCATGCAATGAACCCTTCTCTAATTTTAATTGGAGGAGGAATAACTGCTCAAGGAACTTTTCTGGAGAATGCCATTAATGTAAAAATTGAAGGGATGTTGCTTCCTAACCATAAGGATAAGTTGACAGTTAAACTTGCTAAAAATCGTAACCAAGCCAATCTTTACGGGGCAGCTATACATTTTTGGAGTACATATGAAAGCAGGTAGGCAGATTTGAATAAAGGAAATCAAGAAATAAAAGCCACTATAAGGCTGGAACAAGCTAAACAAAATTTTACTAAGTCGGAGCACAAGATATATCAATACATTATAAACAATACTGACCATGTGCTGTATCATTCTCTGACGGAACTTTCAGAAGCGTGTAGTGTAGGAGAAGCAACGGTGCTACGTTTATTTAGAAAAATCGGCTATAAAGGATTTCAAGAATTTAAATTCTCCTTGGCGAAAGAAATAGATTCAAATGACGAAGAGAACCAAGATGATTCATATGTTTATAAAGTTAAGAAGAACATGGTTACTGCCATTGAAGACTCATATCATGTGATTGATGAACGTAAATTGCAGGAAGCCCTGCAACTTATTGAGGATGGTAAGAAGGTTGTAATCTTCGGTGTAGGATCTTCTTCCATTGCAGCACTTGATATGCAAACAAGATTACTCAGGATTGGCATTAATGTCGAAGTTTTCGGAGATCCTCACTTTCAAATAATGAGAACAGCCTCTATGGATACTGATACTATCGTAATCGCGATCAGTCTCACAGGAAGTTCTAAAGATACTGTAGATAGCGTGGAAGCGGCTAAGAAGAAAGGTGCTAAAGTAATTTCCATAACTAACTACAGTAAATCTCCTTTAACAAAGCTTTCTGATTGTATACTGTTATCTTCTGCAAAAGAAAGTCCATTGGATAGTGGTTCTCTTGTTTCTAAAGTTGCTCAGTTATTTGTGATTGATTTGATTTGTACAGGTTTGACTATCAGAAATTTCGAAAGAGCAGAAGAATCCAAAATGATTATAAGTGAGAGTATTACTGGAAAGTTATATTAAGAATAATGAATTCTATAAAATGACATGCTAACAACATAATATAACTGAAAAAACCTCCAAGATTCTGGAGGTTTTTCCATCACCGCTTCAGCATGGCGCCTTCCGGATATGCGTCGCGTCTCTCCTTATACAGCCTGTAGAGCGCATTGTGGCTCGGCTGCTCGATGAGGCGGTGGATGGCGTATGCCAGCAGTATGCTGACACCGATTGGAATCAGCAGGTAAATTTCGTGTACGAGTCCGGTGGATTCCATCCGGTTGATCATTACATAGCCGATATTCTGGTGGACCAGGTAGACCGGATACGAGATGGTGCCGAAGAAGACGAACACCTTCGAACTCAGGAACTTCAGCCTGCCGGCGAGTATCAGGTGGAAGACGGTGATGAACAGCAGTGTAAACATCGCGTTCTCGACACTCTGGAAAAAGATGTCGTAGATGACCGCCATCGCCATCACCATGTGGTATTTGAACCGGTGGCCGTGCTGCCAGATAGCATAGAACATCATGCCGATGATGAACATATGGCTGAAGCTTGCGATGGAGTATTCACGGATGATCGAAGTCAGTTCCGTATCTACCGTGCGGTGGACGATCTGGATCAGCACGGAAGCCACAAGCCAGCCGACTGTGACGGGCATGATGTGCTTCGCCTTCCCGAACAGCAGCAGGACACCCATCAGCACATAGAAGGTCAGCTCCACACGGAGTGTCCAGTAGACGCCGTCGACCCGGCCGATGCCGGTGAAGAAGTCCTGAAGCATGGTCATGTTGATCAGGGCCTCGCCGAACCCGACCTTGAGGTCATCCATCACCGACATCGACACGATGATGAACGTGAGGGCCACGGCGAACATATACGACGGATACAGCCGGATGGACCGCTTGATGGCGAAATCGGAAGCGGACCGTGCCCGCATGATGGACATGTAGATGACGAATCCGCTGATGATGAAGAACAGCTGCACGCCGTATTCACCGAACCAGAACCAGTCGATATAGCCATCCTTCAGGTGGCCGAAGCGTCCGTCGTAGTAGGTTGTATAGTGGAAGAGGATGACCGCAATGGCGGCGAGCCCCCTCAGTGCATCAATCTCTGTGAAGCGTTTCTTCTGTGACATGATTATGCGCTCCCATCAGTCCCCATGTACACTCATGGGGTTTTTCAGGTTTCATTCCCACTCAATATATACCCCCTTATGAGCGGATTTCAATTGTAAAGGGTGTTAAGAATCCGTTACAAAAATGACGGAGCGGTTACACCCGCGTAACAGCGTCATATGATATGATGAGGGCAAAAGGATGGGGGAGTTGCCATGGCGCGACGCGTCGTACTGGATCTTGCTGTAACATTGGATGGTTTCATTGAAGGGGAACACGGGGAAATAGACTGGTGCATCATGGATCCGGAGATGGACTTTACGGCCTTCCTCGAATCGGTGGACACTATACTCTTCGGCAGGAAGAGCTATGACTTGTGGAAATCTTATGTTCCGGAAGGGGAAGTGTCCGACCTCGACAAAGAGATGATGCAGATGGTTGAAGATAAGGAGAAGGTCGTCTTTTCACGCTCGAAGCGCGGAACGGAGGGCAATGTGACATTCTCTGATGATGTCGAAGGCGCTGTTGAGAGATTGAAGGCGCAGGCAGGACGGGACCTCTGGCTGTACGGCGGTGCCGAACTGATTGCAGAATGCGTCAACCTGGGGCTTGTCGATGAATACCGGCTCTCCGTCCACCCGGTCGTCCTCGGCCGGGGCAAGCCGCTGTTCAGCAATATTGAAGGGCGGCTCGACCTCGAGCTCCAGAAAGTGAACAGATATGACTCCGGTGTCGTCCAGCTGATCTATGGAAGGGCGTAGGAAGTGCCTTAAGGGGCGCCTGTTGAAAAAGGAGGTGAATGGCATGCGGACCATCGAATATAAAGGGGTCGTCTATACGATCATACAGACGATTCCTGAAGCGGACCTGTTGCTCGTATACAAGGAGGAAGAGGGCTTCTCAAGCGGCGTGAACTATCCGGCCAACTGCCTTGTGATACCGGATGAAGATCATCCGGACTACCAGGAGAAGGCGTATGATTGAGGATATATGATGAATGTAAAAAAATGCAGGGCCCGTTCGGGCTCTGCATTTCTATTCCATCGGTGCATTATTGATTTTTGAGAGCTGCTGGTTGATATTGAATATCTTACCGTTCACATCTGTGATGCCGAAGCCTGCGAGCCGTTCGGTATGCATCTTCAAGTAGTTCTCGGCATCCTCTTTCGTTTCGAATACATAGATGCCACCGGCTTCACCTTCATTTTCATTCTCCGTCCAGATCTTCCACAGGAAGCCCGGCTCTTCATTGATGCTTTCAGCAAGATCCCTGAACCCTTCCGCCATTTCAGTGCCGAAAGGGCCCTCCATTTCAAAATCCACCTGTAATAGTACTGCCATGATGTTTCCCTCCAATCATTTAGTCCCTATCCTCTACCCGATTCTGTCGTTCTCATGTTTCTGATTGCGGGAGGCATTCCATCTTTATGTATTTCAGGCCGATGTTAGGGTAGAGTAGGATTAGATGAATATGTGAAGGGGGATCAATATGGATATCGGAATCATTGGCGCAGGGGCAATTGCGAATGTGATGATGGAGCGGATCAATCATGACCGCCATGAAAATTTGAAGGTCAAAAGCGTCTTTGTGAGGAATGAAGAAAAGTATCAGCACCTGGAAGATGAGTTTGGGATCACGCTGTATACGGACCTTGAGGCATTCCTATCGTCAGATATAGACATCGTAGTGGAAGCGGCAAATGGGGAAGTGGTGAAGTCGCATATGCCGGAAGTGCTCAAGCACAAGGACGCGATGCTGATCAGTGTCGGTGCCCTGGCGGACGGTGCACTTGTGGCCGAATTGATGCAGATTGCGAAAAAATATGACCACACCCTCCATCTGCCATCCGGTGCGGTCGGCGGCCTGGACCTCATACAGAATGCCCAGTCCCATGGGGAATTGAAGCGTGTCAGGCTGACGACGAGGAAGCCCGCGGCTGCACTCAGCTATGAGGATCTGCAGTCCGAACGGGTCGTGTTCGACGGCAGGGCGAAGGAGGCCATCACACTCTATCCGCAGAATATGAACGTGGCGATCATCCTCGGCATGGCCGGCATGGGCATCGAGGAGACGGAAGTGACGCTGATCGCAGATCCGAATGTCGACCGCAACATCCATCATATCGAAGTCGAAGGGGCATTCGGCAAAGCGGAATTCAAAGTGGAGAACCAGCCGCTGCCTGATAATCCGAAGACGAGCTATCTTGCCGCCATCAGCATCCTCGGCACACTGGAGCGCATGAACAGGCACTTCAGGATCGGGTAGGCGAGGGGTTTTATTCAAAATATGATGAATGGGAGTGGATAACATGAAATGTACAGTTGTCGGCATGTGGGGCGGGTTCCCGAAGCAGAATGGACCGACTTCTGGCTATCTCGTCGAGAAGGACGGTTTCTCGATTCTGCTCGATGCGGGGAGCGGGGTCGCCGCCCATGTGCAGAACTACATCGACCTGAATGATCTGCACCACATTTTCCTCAGCCACTATCATTATGATCATTCCGTCGATATCGGATCATTCCTGTTCGGACGGATGATCAGCACGCAGCTCGGCCGGGTGGATAAGACACTCAATTTCTACGGACCGAAGGATAAGGGCGTCGAGGGTCAGGTGAACAAGGTGCGGAACAACACCTTCCACGCATATGGAAAGGACAGCACATTCAAAGTCGGACCGTTCTCGATCGAGTTCCACAAGAATGCCCATACGGTCGAGACATACGCCATGCGGATCACTGATGATGATGGGCATGTGCTCGTCTATACCGCAGACACGAGCTACCGTAAGAGCCTCGTGCGTTTTGCGGAAGGGGCGGACGTATTGATTTCGGAATGCAGCCTGTACGCCGGTGAAGACGGTGAGAAGATGGGGCACATGAATGCCGAGGAAGTCGGCGGGCTCGCAGCGAAGGCAGGGGTCGGAAAACTTGTGCTGTCCCATCTGCCGCATTACGGCAATCTCGATGAGCTTTTAGCGTCTGCCAAGTCAGCAGGAGGAGAGAATGTTGTATTGGCGGAAGTAGGAATGGAGATTGAAGTATAGACGAGGTTTTATTCATAAAAATAAGGCATCCTCTACCGAATAATGGCAGAGGGTGCCTTATTTATGGTTAACTTGCCATCGTTTCGTCTGCGACGGTGAGTTGGAGGGTTAACTTGCCGTCGTTTCGCCTGCGACGGTGAGTTGGGGCATTAACTTGCCATCGTTCTGTCTGCGACGGTGAATTGGAGGCTTAACTTGCCGTCGTTTCGTCTGCGACGGTGAATTGGAGACTTAACTTGCCATCGTTCTGTCTGCGACGGTGAGTTGGCGGGTTAACTTGCCATCGTTTTGCCTGCGACGGTGAGTTAGGGGGTTAACTTGCCATCGTTTCGCCTGCGACGGTGAGTTAGGGGGTTAACTTGCCGTCGTTTCGCCTGCGACGGTGAGTTGGAGGGTTAACTTGCCATCGTTTTGCTCACGACGGTGAGTTGGAGACTTAACTCACAGTCGGAGCGCTCACCACTGTGAATAAACCCCGCACCCCATTTACATCCATCACTGCCCGTCTGCTGAAGCGGATGCCTGCCGATCTTCTGCCTGACGCATCGCCATCTCGACAGCGAGTCGTGCATCGATGTAGCCCCACCCGCTGCCGAATGCCGGGTCGCCGGTCATCTGGAGGATGCTCTTTACATCATTCGGGCTCAAGTCTGGGTTTGCTTCAAGCATGAGGGCGATGACGCCTGTACATATCGGTGTGGCCATGGATGTGCCGGACATCTGGATATAGTATTCATCGACGATCTGTTCGGCGCGTTCGGCTGCTACTGTAGAATCGGGTGACAGCAGTGAGACGATGTTTGTGCCGGGGGCGTAGATGTCGGGTTTGACGAACTGGTCGATGGTTGGTCCGCGGCTGGAGTATTCGGCAATTTCATCGTCCGTCCGTTCGACTGTATCCCGGTCGTCTGTGGCACCGACGGTGATGATGAATGGATTGATGGCGGGCGTGCCGATGGTGGAGGGGGCCGGACCGCTGTTGCCGGCTGCGGCGCATACGATCATGCCGGCCTGCCATGCTTCCTGGGCGGCCAGTGACAGCGGGTCCCTCCTGAATGACTCGTAGGCTTCCGAACCGAGTGACAGGGAGAGAATTTGTATACCGTATTCCTCCTTATTTTCCATGCACCATTCGATGCCTTCAATGATATTGGACAGGTTGCCGCCGCCTGAGCCGTTCAACACCTTCACTCCGATGAGGGATGCCTCCGGTGCAGGTCCCTTGTATTCCCCATCCGACATTGCGCCGTTTCCTGCTGCATCTCCGGCGCAGTGGGTACCATGGCCGTTATCATCATAGGGCTCCGTCTCTCCATTGATGACATCATGGAAGGCGATGATGCGGTTCTCGGGTGTGGTCAAATCATCATGGGGGTGGATGCCGGTATCGAGTACGGCGATTGTCACCCCTTCACCGCTGAGGTTATGGTCGGTCCTGACCTGTGCCGACCCGATCTGCGAATCCGTGATATCCAGGTATGCAGAGACGGGGCGGTCATAGTATATCCGTTCAACGGCCTCGTGATCCTTGATCTGCCTGATCTTGTCCGGTGTCAGTGTCCCCTTCATGCTGTTGATGATGCGCATTTCACGGTCCAGATGGTTATGGGAATCCACATTGCATTTCTGGAAAAGGTCGTCCTTCTCCGCGTCCCGGCATCCCTGTCTGCACTTTATGATGATCGGGATTTCACTCGTCCCCGTTGCCTGGTAGACATTCCTCTGGTCCTTGCGCAGCTGTTCAATCAGACCCGGATCGAGCCTGTTGCCGCTCTCTTCATACCACACTCTTTCTTTCCTGCTCATGTGCTTCGCCTCCTTATATTTGGATGCAACTTTCATCTATAAGTCCATTTACTATTAGATTTCCGAATTGGAGTTATCTAAACATTTGAAATATTTATAGTGAGAGAAGCTTATGAGGTCGAGAGAATTGCGCCCTGGATTTTTTTGTTCACTTGGGAATGAAAGGGTATAATATGAAAGGTCTTTGTAAAATGTGAGTGAGGGGAAGTGTTTCAAATGGACATCAAGCATATGCGCTATTTTGCCGCCATCGTACGACACGGCAGCATGACGGAGGCGTCCAACCAGCTGTACATATCGCAGCCGACGATCAGCAAGGCGATCCATGATGTGGAGACGGAGCTCGGGATGCAGCTGTTCGACCGCAACCGCAGGAAGTTCGTGCTGACGGATGCGGGCAAGGTGTTCTACGACCAGTGCGAGGAGATACTGCGCCGGCATTCGGAGCTGAAGAATGATCTTAAGAACATGGTCGGCATGCGCCAGGGTGAAATAAAAATCGGCCTGCCACCGATCATGGATGTCGGCAGGCTGATGGGCATCGTCAAGGACTTCCATGAACTATACCCTGAGATCACGTTCCAGCTGATCGAGAGCGGCAGCGGCACGATAGAGACGCGGCTTAGGCAGGACGCGATCGACATCGGCATCACGGTGCTGCCGACGGAAGGGGAGGACTTCGATGCCTTCAATTTCCTGACGGAACCGATGAAGCTTGTGGTGCATAAGGATCATCCGCTCGCCGGTAAGGCGTCCATCGATCTGAAGGCACTCAAGGATGAGCCTTTCATCATGTTCAACGAGGATTTCTATTTGAATGAAATCATCACTTCCGCGTGCAAGAATGCAGGGTTCACCCCAAAGGTCGTCTCGAACACCGCCCAGTGGCACTTCATCGAGGAGATGATCAATGCGGAGCTCGGCGTCTGCATCCTGCCTGAGAGCGTCGCGGCACTGCTCAAGAGTTCCTCGGTGACGGTGGAAATCCATGAGCCGGTGCTGAAATGGCGGCTCGGCGTCATATGGAACCGCGACCGCTACATGAACTTCATCACAAAGGAATGGCTGAAATTCTTCCAGCAGTACTATGAATAGCGCCTAAGAACGCTTTCATAGTTTTTATCTATGGACCCCATGAAATACCACTATTTTTTGGAAAGGGTTTTCAAGGTGTAGGATGGGTCCATCAGATGAATGAGAGGTAGTAAGATTATGGCAGATTTCAAAAATCCAAAAGACAGTAAAGTGATCAGCATCGACCAGGTGTTTGCGAATGACTTGAACAACTACGATACGCTGTTCGGCGGTGTATTGATGAAGCGCATAGATAATGTCGCGTCACTCGCGGCAAGAAGGCATGCAAGGGTGAAGGAATGCGTCACGGCTTCCATCGACTCCATCGACTTCCTGCATCCCATCACACAGGCAGAATCCGTATGCATCGAGGCATTCGTGACTTCGACCGGCAACCACAGCATGGAAGTGTTCTGTAAGGTCATCACGGAAGACCTCGTGACGGAGGACAGGAAAGTCGCGGCGACGGCCTTCCTGACATTCGTTGCACTCGACGAGGAGACGAAGCGTCCGATTCCGGTGCCCGGCATCGTGCCTGAAACCGATGAGGAGAAATATCTCTACGAATCCAATGCGCAGCGTACGGCAATGCGCCGGGAGCGCCGTAACCACAGCAAAGAGCTGACGACGAACATCAGCATCGAAAAACCATGGAATCTATAGGGGGCGGACATATATGTATGCAAATCAGGAAACCATCAACCAGGTACAGAAGGAACTCGGAGCAATCAGCAGAGACCACCCGGAACTCTACGCAAGGATCGAGCATGTCACAAGCTTCGCCAGACAGCTTCAGGTGAAGTACAGATATCTTGCGGACCTCATCACGGGAGAGGCGCGCGAGCCGCAGCCGGCCTTCATCAAGCTGTCCGTACTGAACATCCTCATCGATGAAGTGGAGAAACTCCAGAAGACACCGGGATTTGAAGTGTTCTGCGACCTGCTCAACAGGAACAGGCATACGGATGCGCCGGAAATATTCCTGCTGATCCTCGGTGCAAAGCCGGAAGCGGTCGTGAACAACGCAATCATCAGCTGATCATGAATCAACCCAGGCAAAGATGCCTGGGTTTTTTGGTCTATCCCTTTTCCTCTTCCCGCGCCCGCAACTGGGACTCGATCTCCTCATAGCTTCGGATCTTCCGGTTCTCGAGCAGGTGGACCTTACCGCTCTTTTCCACCTTGGACGCATCGTCCGGAACGAACAGATCGACTTCGAAGTCGTACTTGTAGCCCCGCTGCTTCATCAGCCGCTTGATGGCCCCCTGGGTCCGCATCGAATCCGTCCGGTCATGCATCTCCTGCAGCTGTGCATTCGTGAACTGCCAGTAGTACTGGTGGCGTGCGGTCTCCCGGATCCTTCTCTGTTCCCGCCTGCGCTGGATGAAGGCGGCGGCCGATCCTCGGGCCTTCTTCAAGGCAAGTCCGGCTTTTCCGATATGCTTATTCCATTTGATGCTTACGGACTTGGGCCGCTTCAGCTTCTTAATGAACCGCTTCATATTTCTCTCCTTCAATCAGAAATTCTTATCCTTAAAGGCACAAAAGTGTATGGACATCGGGAATTGCCTACTCACTTTTCATTATTCGACAGGCTATCATAATTATCAATAGTCCTGTACTTATGTACGAAAAATGAGTCCAAAGGATGAGTTATGCATATATTAAATTTTGTCATAAATTTGAATAAAATGCATTATAATTCCCTTTATTTTCTAATAATTGTAATAATGGGTTTCATTTTATTGTATAAAGTAAGTTTATGACTTCAAAAGAAGGAGAGAAGATAAGGAGGGAAGGAATGGGCCGGAAGTTCATTACAGTGGTCTTGGCTGCAGTCCTGCTGCTGATGCTCGGGGCCTGCACATCAGAAGAGGGAGCAGGTGCTCCAATGGATCAGCAGACCGAGGATAAGACGGAGAAGACGGCGTCCTCAAGAAATCAGACCCAAGCATCGGAAGACATCAGCAAGGAGGCAGTGCTCGAGAACGCATCGGAGGTGGATCAGCAGTTGGAAAACTATTATCTTGAGTCGAAGGTGACGACGTACATGGACGGCCGGACCGACGAAACGCTGACACGCGAATGGTTCTATTGGAAGGATGGGGAACTTTATTTCCGCAAGGAGGTGGAGCAGGCGGATGTGCCGATCCAGTACATTGTGGGCAATGATGAGCATTCGATGCTCTATACGGAGGGGGAGGATACCGCAGTGCGGACGGGCAATTTCGTCAAAGGGTCGAGCCTGCCCTCACCATCGGAAGCGATGAAGGGGCGCCTCTCAAGCTACAGGATGTCCCATGATTCCAAACTGGTGGGTAAGGAGGCGGTCAACGGCCGCACAGGCCACCACCTCGTCTTCACCCCGAAGGAAGCGGCCCGGGAGAGCGGGACGACGATGGACCTCTGGATTGACGCGGAGCATTGGCTGACACTGAAGGAGGTCCTCGACCAGGGGGAGGCACGGATGGAGTATGAGGTCGGTACGCTTGTCGAAGGCATCGAGCCGGCGATGGATCTCTTCCGGCTGGATCTGCCGGGAGGTGTGGAGGTCATCGACCAGTAGCTGCGCCATGCATAAGAAAGGGACAGGGCCGAGGGGGCTCTGTCCCTTTTGTCTATCTCCTATGGTCATCGAAGTTTTCACGCGTATTATTGTGTTCCGAGATGTCGACTTCCTCCTTGCGGAGTTCTTCAGCGATATGCTGGTTTTCCGTGACGATATTCTTGCGGATGACGATCTCTTCAGTGACGACCGTCTCCTTGATGATTTTCACGCGTTCCTCAGTGAGAGGGATGCGCATGACGTTCTCATCGTCGCCCGCATCATCCCTGCTGTAGACATCAAGCGTCGGATTGCCGTCCACCGGACGGCGCTCCACCGTCACTTCCTCGCGGTCGACGGGGACGTCGAACTCTTCAAGCCGTGTCGTCACATGCTTGTCGACGCCGACTTCGCCCACCTGGACATTCTCCTTCTCGACATTGAGGCGTTCCTCACGGAGTGTCATCCGCTCCTCGTCTTCATCATCCATGCGCCTTTCCCGGTCCGGACTTTCCACCCTGCCCTCGGATGCACGGGAAACCAAGTCCTCATCCTTATCGAAATCTTCCATGTTGTTGATGTCACCGCGGGTTGTATTGTAGTCATATTCGTCGACTGATGCACCCTGTCTGCGTTCAACCCTTCTGGATTCCTTTTCACTCATTGGCTGATCACCTATCCTTCCACTGTCTTCAATATGGAGCAGAAGTCTGCCCACTTCAATCTCTTCCGTATACCGCTTCTGTTCAGCCGGTGTAAGCGGCATGCTGCCGATGACCTCATCGCCCGGAATCTCGTCGGCCAGCCACGCGACGATCCGGTCCCAAGTATCGACTTCGGTGCTGATGCGCCTGACGTCGAGGTGGCTGAGCAGCGTCTCATCGAGATTCTCCTTTGATATCACCAGCATCCGTGCCTCATCGACACCATTCAGCTTGAGGTGTTCAATCCTGCCGAGCAGATCGCTGTTATTGTCGAACGTTTCAATTCTTCCCATGGACTCTGCCTCCAGTATATGTGTCCTTCAAAAGCATCCAATCTTAGTAGTTCATTACCCCTGTCGGAAAGGGTTAAACAGGGGAGGCAAGGGGAATCGGCACATGACTTTCTTATTTCTTTCCATTTGATATATAATTGGATTAATATACACTGCATGTATTCAAATAAAGAGCCGGAAAAAGGGTGATCCTATGAAACCGAGAATCTTGTTTTTACTCAATTCCGTGGATGTGAACCGGGGCGGGCTCACGCACGCGTCCTTGCGGCAGGCGAGCACTTTCGCCGATGCCGGTTATGAGACCGAACTTCTGACGTTCAAATATGACCCGCGCTTCCCGGTCATCTGCAAAAAGCTTGTGCGCATGGGCAAGGTCAGCAAAAATGTGCACATCCGCAACCTGTTCCATGAACGTGCACTGTACAGGCCGACGGACAGGATACGCCAGAAGCGCGTCAAGGTCGACATCTCGGAGTATGAAAAGGACTATAAGGTGTCAAAGCGTCCGAAGCACAATGCCTACAGGCTGTACCAGGACGACGCGTATATGAAGTACATTTCCCTGAGGGAGGACGACACCCTTGATTTCATCGATTATTTTGATGCACACGAACGGCGTGAACGCAGAGAATATATCGATTATTATGGTAATATGACACGCCTCCAGTACTTCACCCCAGAAGAGAACAAAGTGATGGAGGAGCACTTCTACAATCGAAGGGGCAAGGTGATCCTCACGATATATCACGACCCTGAGACGGGCAAGGTCACCCAGGTCAAGAACTTCGGCGAGGACGACAGGGTGCTCTCCGAAACCGACGGGGACCAGACGCCGTACAGGAAGGACTGGCTGGACCAGGTCCTCGCGGAATCGGACCGCGAGACAGTGGTCATCTCGGATACACGGCCAACGGATGAGCTCGTGGTGCTGCTCGATGACGAGAAGGTGAAGGGCCTCATCCGCCCCCACAGCAACCACCTGCGCAATCCGGATGATCCCGCATCGGAACTCAACCGCCGCAACAAGTATGCCGTCGAGAGCGTCAAGGACGTCGATGGTCTCGTCGTCCTGACGGAGAAGCAGCGGCAGGACATCGTCGAGCGCTTCGGACACCCGGAGAAGGTGTTCGTCGTGCCGAACTATTATAACCCGGGTCCGCCGAAGATCACTGGCGTGCGTACCCTCCTCAACAATGTGCAGCAGCGCACCCGGAAGATCGAACGGGATATGAAGAAGGTCGTCATCGTCTCCCGCTTCTCCAGCATCAAGAGCATCGACCACACCATCAAGGCCTTCAAAGAGGTGGTGGCCGCTGTGCCGGAAGCGACGCTCGAAATATGGGGGAGTGGCGATAAGAAGCAGGAGTACAAGGACCTGATCAAGAAGCTCGGCCTTGAAGACAGCGTGAAGGTGAAGGGCTACACCCAGCACCCCGGGGACGTCTACCGTTCCGGTGCGCTTTCCGTCGTCACGTCGAAGGCGGAAGGCTTCTCGCTCTCCGTCATGGAAAGCATGGTCAACGAGACCCCGGTCGTCAGTTATGACATCCGGTATGGCCCGTCGGATATGATCGAAGATGGGGAGAACGGCTACCTGATCAGAAAAGGCGATACGGCGGCGCTTGCCGAAAGGATGATCCATATGCTCCAGAATCCTGAAGAGACGAGGAATATGGGCATCGCCGCAGGCCACACGATGCGGACTAAATTCAGCATAGAAAGTTATCAAAATAAATGGTTCTCCCTGGTGGACCACCTTTTGGAGAACGAGGAAAGTAGAGGTGCAGAGGAATAGATGATTTCCATCATTATACCTGCAGAAAAGAACGAAAACTATATCGATAGGGCACTCGAATCGGTCGAAGCCCAAACCCATACAGATTTCGAAGCCCTGGTGCTTCATTCTGACATCGATGCGCTGAAGCGGGTGGTAGGGCGGAAATACCTTGACGACGCGCGATTCCGCTTCATCGAAACGCCTAAGGACATTACGGCAGGCGCCGCCCGCAACATCGGCATTGATGCTGTAGGAGGTGAATATGTATATTTTCTAGATAGTGATGACTATATTTCTGAAAATACTTTGGAACTGCTTGTCCAAAATATAAAGGACCATCCTTTGATCAGGACCAAGATGCAGAAGACCGACTTCGGATCAAGCTTCGTCATCATCATGTCGGGTACGAATAAGTTGGGAATATTCCATCGGAACCGATACAAGCTTATCAGAAACCATTCTGCCTTGGGATTCCTCATTTCAAAGGCCTTCATAGACCGTCTGGAATTGAGGTTTGATGATAGTCATCAGACATACTCGGACCTCATGTTCATGATTCCACTGCTGGAAGCCGTAGAAGTGGTGCCGTATGTACATGAAGCAATCTATTTCAGAAGGCGGAGGAATGACCCGGTCACCCATCCCTCTCTGCGACAATTACCTGTGGAGCAACGTATGGAAGATCTGTTTGCCATCTACAACCGTCTGAAACAGTTGGAATTGAGCACAGAAGCGGAAAATTTCCTGGACAATACACTGCTGAACTTCTATCGCAAGCATCTGGTTGTCAAATTCAAGGATGACTCCGAGATTGATGCGCACTTTAAAGGACTGGCTGAAAGCATCCAGAAGATAAATCCAAGGGTGCTGCGCAATAAGGACAGAGTACTGGTGAATGATATCAAGGCTATCCAGACAAATAAAGTGGGCACATTCAAAAGGCTCAGCAATTTCCACCATCTTCTGCGTGACGTTCGGAGAGCCATTTCCTCGAAGAAGGGGCGCAAGGAGTTCATCTATAAGCGATTGTTCAAAAAGATGGGACTGATGGAGGACGTGGTGGTATTTGAGAGTTTCCAGGGGAAAGCCTATTCCGACAGCCCCAAGTATATATACCAGCAGATGCTGAGGAGCCGGGGGGGATATAAATACATCTGGGTGCTGAACAAGAAGCAAAAGCTCCCCGGCGACCCCGTGACCGTGAAACGGTTCTCGCTGAAATACTACTATTATATGGCGCGGGCGAAATACATCGTCAGCAATGTCAGGATGCCGAACAGCTACATCAAGAGGGAAGGTCAGAAATATCTGCAGACTTGGCATGGCACGCCACTCAAGCGGCTCGCAGGGGATATGGATTCGGTACATATGCCGGGGACAGACGCTGCCCGTTACAAACGGAATTTCAGCAGGGAGACCGACAAGTGGGACTACCTCATCGCTCCGAATGCGTACTCATCTGCCATCTTCAAACGGGCATTCTGGTTCACCAACACCATGCTCGAGACCGGATATCCGAGGAACGATATCCTGATGACCGACGACAACCCCGTCATCATCCAGGACATCAAGGAGAAGCTCGGACTGCCGAAGGATAAAAAGGTCATCCTCTACGCACCGACGTGGCGGGATGATGAATACTATAAGGTGGGAAAATACAAATTCTCGATGCAGCTGGATCTGGAGCGTCTCAAGGAGAAGTTCGGCGAGGAATACATCATCCTCCTCAGGATGCACTATGTCGTTGCTTCCAAGATGAACCTCACCGGCCTGGAAGACTTCGCATACGACGTCTCCAAATACGATGACGTCAGCGAACTGTACCTCGCCTCGGATATGCTCATCACAGACTATTCATCCGTCTTCTTCGACTACGCCAACCTCAGGCGGCCGGTGCTCTTCTTTACGTATGACATCGAAAAGTACGGAGAACAGCTGCGCGGGTTCTATATCGATATGGAGACCGAGCTCCCTGGGCCGCTGCTGATGACGAATGACGCAGTCGTCGATGCGATAGAAAACATCGGCGAGATCGAGGAAGAATATCAGGAAAGATACGACGCATTCTACGATCGCTTCTGCAGTTGGGATGACGGCAGGGCGTCTGAAAAGGTCGTGGAAGCGGTGTTTGAGGAATAGATGAAAGGGCAGGAGATATTTCAATCTCCTGCCCTTATTTTATGTCTGGACGCCATTTTCAGATTTATTACATGGGGATTACCGTTTGATGACAAGTATTTACATCGTGGATTTTTAAGTTTTGGAGTGAATATCCGGGGTATCTAATTCATGTATTCAGTTATAATATTAAAAATTTCACGGAGGTTTTACTAATGGGTTGGATTATTACATTGATCGTAGGCGGCATCATCGGATGGCTCGCCGGTCTTATTCTCGGAAAAGATGTACCATTCGGTATCATCGGTAACATCATCGCAGGACTTGTCGGTGCTTCACTGGCAAATGCACTTGGACTGAGCTTTGGTCCAGAACTCGGCGGCGTCAGCATCATTGGTGGACTGTTAGGTGCCATCATACTGATTCTGATCGTATCCTTCATCATGAAGGCGCTTGGCGGAAACAAAAGAGCATAGACGAAAAGATAGGCCATTCCCGGAAGGGGATGGCTTTTTTAGTGCAAAAATGGTTGCGTTACGAAAAACTGCGATACCAGGAAGGAATGACTGTCCGTAAATCATCGTACCAGTCCAGGATTTCATCGGCCTGTGCCATGAATATTTCAATCTGTGCCTGTCCGAATGGAACGCCCCAAGGAAGGGACGACAGCATATTCGCACTGATATAGAGGAGGAGCAGCCGCCAGAAGGTTTCAGGAACATCGTCACTGAAATAACCATTTATCTGTCCCGAAGCGAAAGCTGGACTTGCCTGGGCACTCCAGACGATCCGGTTGAACTCCTCCCATGGTTCACCGACATCATGCCTGTTGGAATCTATGATGTGAAGATTATAGTCAGCATCGATGATCATATTGCCGACATGGTAGTCTCCGTGATGGAGGACCTGTCTGCGTTTCTGGAGGAGATGGCGGTGTGCTTCTATATATTCCAGGAACAGGTGGCCCTTTTCGAATTTATAGCCGCATTCGTTGTACATAATGATTTTCCGGTCAATTTTCCTGTTCATCTTCGACTCCCAGGATTCTTCAGGCTGTTGCACATCCATCTGATGAAGCTTCCATAAATGCCTCCCTGCTTCAATCCCCAATCTGTACTGTTCAGATTCAGGCAGTTCAGGAAGTATGATAGCTGCCTCCTGACCATCAATCCATTGGAGCAGGAGGTAGTAATGGCCGTCTGCTTCCCCATGCTCAATCGGCTTCTGCACAGGCAGTCCGGCTTCATAGCATTTCCGGATCAGTTCATATTCGCGGATCTTGAAATCCTTTTGATCCAGATTGCTGAGGCGGAGCAGATACTTTTCATCGTCAACATGGAGGATGTACTTATCGTCGTCGGACCAACCTTTATCCAGTTTCTCAATATGATGGATGTTGAGGTACGGGAATGAATTCCTGATTGTATGCATGGTATCTCCTTTTTTGAGTTAGATTCTATGTAAAATATTGTATATCAAATTCCGTCTTTTGAGATTATAATAAGTATACTATCAAGTATAAAATAGAAAGGGCGGAAACTGATGAAAAATGTAATGCTTGGATTAATTGTCTTCCTGCTCCTTGGCATTTTCGTGTTCCTTGGGATGATCTACGTAAACCAGACAGAAGAGCCGTCGGAAGAAGTAGTTGCGGACTCAAAAGAGGAAGCGACCAGTGAGGAAGCCACAGAAGAAAAGAGTGAGGAAGACAAGGAATCAACAGAAGAAGAAAGTGAAAAAGTTGAGGAGAGCAAAAGACAGGATAAATCAGTTGAAGATGAGGAGCCTGAGGAAGAAACGGAAACATCTACTGCAAAGAATAAGCAGACCGCTTCTCCGGGGGATATGACTGCAGAAAAGCTCGAAGAGGAACTCATGAATCAGGAACTGGTTGTAGAAGATGTGGATTATATCATACAGGATTCAGAATATAAAAATCTATATCCTGACATGCTTTCAGCGATCATCAGGAATAATTCAAATGTTGATATAAAAAATATGACTTATGGATTTGTTGCATGGGACAAGAACGGTCTACCTGTACGCCTGAAGGGAGATATAGATTTCTCGGATGGTTCATATTTCCATGGGGGCACTGGCGAAGCGATAAACGTTGCCCCTGGTGAAGTACATGGAAGGGATTATGGTTTCGGCATAGATTCTGACATTGATAATATCCATACCTTAAAAGCGATTGCCGTCAGCTATGAAGGTTTCAATGGAGAGTCATGGGAGAACCCTTATCTGAATGACTTTCTAGATATATATGAGGGAAAAAGATTGGCGGATATAGAGGGGCATGAAGAGTTCATATACAATAGAGATGGATCAACATCCACCGTGAAGCCAGAAGAAACCGAAGTGGCAAATTCAACTGAAAGTCATGGTGAACACGATCCGGCAGCTGAAGCATTCATTAATGAATATTTGAATGACTTGCAGTTGGCATATACAGAAGACGATTTCTCGTATGTTGAAAGTTATCTGGAAGCAGGAAGCAGCATATATAATACTTTGAGGAGCAATGTTCAGAATCAGAATTTCCCGAACATGCAAATATGGGCGGTTGAAGTGACTGAGTACAGCGAAGAAGGTAATCAGATCTATATGGAAGTTTCTTCTGAAAGAACACATGATAATCTTGAGGGCACTCATGTATTCATTACTGGCTACGATCTGATTTATCAACCTGAGAATGATACTTTCATAATCAAAAACTTTACTGATTTATAGAAGTCCTAAACATTTTCCTAAAACTTAAGGGATGTTTTCATTTCATTCATCATCAAATTGATGCATTTCCACCGTGTAAAAGTCATATATGGAGGTGACGGTATGATTATAGAAGGCATCGCGACCAACATACAGGATGTGCATGACCTGAACCGGTTCGGCGCAGACAGGATTGAACTCTGTAGCGATATGGAACAGGATGGACTTACCCCGGCAATGGCTCTGGTGAAGGAAGCGGTCGAAGCTTCCAGTATTCCGATTAATGTCATGATCCGGCCCCATGATCTATCATTCCGTTATACTGATCGGGAAGTCATGCAGATGGAAGATCAGATAAGGGAAGTGGGAAGCTATGGTGCAAACGGCATCGTCATCGGAGCACTGGCAGAAGATGGACGTATCGACGCCAACGCTTTGGAGAGTTTCATTTCGATCTGTGGGGAGATGGATATCACCTTCCACAAGGCATTCGATGCATTGGATGATCAAGTTGAAGGCCTAAAGATGCTCCTCAAATATCCGGAGGTGAAGACCATCCTCACTTCAGGCGGCCCCGGTGGTGTCACTGATAATTTCGGGAAGTTGCAGAAACTGATGAAGAAAACAGAAGGTACTCATATTACAATCATGCCGGGTGGCGGGCTCAATACAGACAATGTCACTGAAATGGTTGAGAAGTTGAAACCGGAGAGTCTCCATTTCGGTACGGGTATCAGAAGTTTCAAATCCTATGAGACGGGGATTTCCGGGGAGAAGCTTGCGTTCATCAGAAGTGCCGGGAGGAACAGGAGGTAAAGAAATACCCATGAAAGAATCCAAATTCAATATATCCAATGAAAGAATGATAGATGATAAGCTTTGATGATTAGTGTTACAACTTATGCAGCCAAGTTCACCCTTGGGATATGATTGAAGTCTATCGGCTAATCGTAAGGAAAGCCTCCATTCCTAGTGATGCCAGGGATGGAGGCTTCTATCCGCCATTCATGAAGATTATCGTCTTTTGACGATGATGGCACCAATCCCGCCGATCCATATATAAGAAAAGAATAAGATCCATAGGTAAAGGAGGGGAACAGAATCGTACCCAATAAGAGTAAATGCAGTCAAGGAGATGAAAAGAACCCCCACAGTAAGATGTGAAGTTGCTGCAAAGTAACGCTTGAGATTTTTAATGGTGCGTTCATCAGCTTCAGGTAAACGATCTTTTTTACTAGTCTGCTTAATAAATTGAATGACACATAGTATGAAAGATGCCACTGCGGCACCAATCATCACACTATATGGAAACTCCCCCTGAATAAAGTAGGCGAAGAAAGAACCGATTGCAGCTCCGATAAAGCCGCATGCAATTATGAAATAAGGCGTCCAAGTCTTCATTTTATGATTTTGGAATTTTGTTTCCTGTACCTTCATCTGTCATCCTCCTCTAAGGTGAACACTGCTTCAATAGGCATACTAAAATATTTAATAATCTTAAGGGACAGCTCAAGGCTGGGATTATATTTATGTTTTTCGATCGCATTGATCGTCTGACGCGTGACCTGTAGATCTTCAGCCATCTTAACTTGCGAAATTCCCTTTTCCTTACGAATTTCTCTTATCTTATTGGTTACCGGCATCTTATGGCCTCCAAAATAGTAAAGATATCTTTACTTTTATATTATCATCCTGATTGATTTGTGTAAACATATCTTTACATATTATTTGGCTGAATATGACATTCAGATATTTTGAAGCAGTTTAAACCTATTAATTTTATGTAGTATGTAGAGTAGAGACGTACCGAGTAGAATGTACTGTTCTTATTTCTGACCATGTCATTTTCTTTGTAACATCAACGTTAACTTCTAAAGGGAGTCTGTCAATTTGATTTATCATTCATGTGTGGATTCCGGCTACTGGGGAATAGGTATCCTGAGGTGATAATTATGGCAAGACAGCTGAGAAGCATGAATAAGCAGCTGGATAGGGTAATGAAGAACTTCGGTAAGGAATCGAAAAGGATTTGGAAGAAGGGCATCGAGTCAGCGGAGATCTCCCCTTCAATCATCAAGACGAGTGATGGCCGGCGGGCAGTGGATCACAAGGATCTCGATGAAAAGATTCAGAAGCAGTTCAAACTGTCTGATGATGAGGCGCTTGTCGGGGTCTACCTGATCTATAAAGGTTCGAACCTTTTCTATGTCGGGCACAGCACGAATATTGCCCGGCGTCTGAAGCGCCACTTCAGCAAGCCGTTCGAGAAGAAGCCGTCGAAGAAGGAAAAGCAGTTGAAGCCATTCAATGGTGTGCTTGAGAAGCGGAACATGAGCATCGTGATCTACAGGATTACAGATGAACAGAATTATATGTTCAGAAAGCGTCTGGAGAAGATCATCTCCTACAACTATGTTCCGGAATATCTCAAGTGGGCTTACGGCTCAGGTGAAGATGAAGATGTGAGAAAACAGAAGATACGCACGAGCCACAAGCGGACGACGGCGTAACAGGGAGGGCCAGAAGGCTCTCTTTTTTGTATCCAAAGAAAATTCTGATCTTTCATCATAAGGGGTTACATTTTGTTACCAAGGAATGTTAGAGTGAATATAACCATATTATGGCAAGTAAGCCAAAGAAACACAACATCATGAAAGGACGGTTTTATGAGCAGTTTTACGAAAGTGGCGTTATGGACGCTATCGGCAGTTGTAGTGATAGCGATCATCGCTGGAGGAGTCATCGCCTTCAACTTCTCGGGTGTGAAGGACAGCATCGGCAATGCACTCGATCGCTCTGTGGCGGATGAAGCGGAGATGCCAGAAGAGGATGAGGAGCTTGCTGCATTGGCAAATTCCGGTTCGAAGGAATCTGAAGAGGCGAAGGGGGCTTTTGAGGTGTCGGATGAGAAGTCGAATGACGGCCTGCCGAGTGAACGGCAGTTCGCAGATAGCATCCACCATATGACACACCAGAAGGTCAAGGCGACTCAGAAATGGGGCCACCTTGAAATCACCGACGAGCGTATCGAGCAGAAGTATGAAACCGCCAAGAAATCGGATTATGAATATCGGGAGTTCTATATGGCAGCGCTCGAGGACTGGATGGAAGGCGACTTTTCAAACGCAGTGCAGGTACATAATACAATCTGGAATGAACGAGACGGCACCATCGGCAAGGCAAGAGGGCTGATGTCACCGGAAGAAGAGATGGATTATAAGATCAGGCATTTTGATTAGCAGGTCATGGACCTGCTTTTTTAGTATAATCATAGTAGTAGCATCGATTTGTACATTCAGGGGGAGATACATATGCAGCATCTTGGCACGCAGACTTTGGAGACGGAACGGCTCGTGCTTCGAAAGCTCACTTCAGATGACTCGGAGGCGATGTATAACAACTGGGCATCGGATTCTGAAGTGACGGAGTATCTGACCTGGCCGCCGCATGAATCGGTTGAAGTGACCAGACAGCTGATCGGCCATTGGATGGAGGAGTACGAAAAAGAGGATTTCTATCAGTGGGCGATCATGCCAAAGGACTTGGGTGAACCGGTCGGGACGATCAGTGTGGTGGATGCGGATGATTCTGTCGGGATGGTCCACATCGGCTACTGCATCGGCAGGGCATGGTGGGGGAAGGGGTATACGACGGAAGCCTTCGAACGTCTCATATCCTTCTTCTTCGAAGATGTAGAACTGAACAGGATCGAGTCACAGCATGATGTGAGGAATCCCGGCTCCGGCAGGGTGATGGAGAAGTGCGGATTGCTGTATGAAGGGACGAAGCGGCAGGCGGACCGCAACAATCAGGGAATCTGTGACAGCGCGCTGTATGCCATCGTGCGGAGTGACTATAAAGCGTAGAACGAGGAAGAAGCGGAGACCATGGCGGTCTCCGCTTCTTCATTTTAATTTCTGTTCATCTTCTCATATGCGGCTTTCGCCTTTTCATATTCACGGTCCGACAGCGCCTTCGGGTAGTATGCCTTCATTTTGTCCATATACTTCAGGAGATTCTCCGGGTCCCCGAGGCGCCTGTAGATTTTGATGAAGTGCATATAGAGCTCGGCATGCTGATCGGTAAGCTTCTCGGCTGCCTTGACTTCATGCAGTGCTTCCTCGAACTCTCCGAAGCCGTAGAGGAACTTTGCCAGATAGAGTCTGATCCTGAACTGGTTGTCGGGCATGAGTTCATTGATGTACTTCTCGACCTGTCTGTAGTCGCCCCGCCGATATGTGTGCCTGACGAGGATGCACATGCTTGAAAAGCTTCTGTGCCTCGTCCGTTCGAGGTAATGGACGAAGTAGCGGGGGAGGGTGGTCTTCTCGGTCGATTCGACCAGTTCCGTCACAAGGGGGCGGAAGATCTTCTCCCGCACTTTGGCGGAAAAGTGGTAATAGACGAAGTTGTCGACGGTCCTGTTTATCTTTGTATTCAGGAAGAGGGCCGGATACTGGAATACGGTATAGGCCTTCCTGTCCTCCCTGAACATCTGGATCAGCCGTTCGTTATAGAGGTCGAGTGTGCCGTAGAGTATCATCTTCCGCATGGAGCGTATGTGGCTGTCGGTCAACTTCGCATCAGGCAGCAGCTGGTGGATGGCCCGGATGACGGCCGGGCTGCGGTTGCCGCTGTGATAGTATTCAAACAGCATATCAAGCTGTGCAGCCGGTGTGCCGAGAAGTGATGCATCGAATTTCAGTGTGTACAGTGCCTCGATCATGATGTATTGGATGAGATCGGCCTTTTCCTTCATATGGGGGACCGAATTCAAATTGAGCGCCCGGTGGTACTGCGGGTTATCGTAGAAGCGGTTGATGAGGTGGATATGGGCCGCATCCTGAAGGGTGGCATCCAGATTTTTGATATTGGTGGCCAGTTCAGGGAAGTCCTGGGGAATGGGGTCCTCCGTCATCCCGAGATGCGTATCCCTGAACGCCTCCCACGTGAACCGGGCGACCGGATGACTGCTTTCCGTTTCGAAGAGGGTGCGCAGCCGTTTCTGGTCGACTTCGGTCCTGTCGATGAGCCTTTTTGCCCTCTCGCTGTCATGATTCCGAATCATATACCGGATCAGGGCCTCCTTCCGTTCAACCTTCAGATGCGAGAGCACATCGACACCAGCATCGGAAAGTTCAATCAGTTCCTCCACCTTCTTCATGTCACAGAGGATATCCACCTTGAGGGGGATGAGTGCCTCGTTGGAAATCCACTCGATCACTTCCCAGGATGCCTGATAGTTCTTCTCGTGGCGGAAGACCAGACTTCTGAGGTAACTTCTATATTCTTCCTCCAGCTCCAGCAGATCCAGCTGGCTGTGCAGGTATGCGTGTTGGGAGAACCTCAAATATATTCTGATCACAGGTTCGTCCGCCCCGATCTGGTAGCTCAGTCCTTTCTTGAACAGTTCAAGTGCCCGCTCGTGGAGCCCTGCCTTCAATGCCGCATGGGATGCGGCAGCATATGGACGTTTCATCGTTTTCACCTCACAATCCTCTATAAATTATATACGTATCGCATTCATATAATTTTACCCTATATAAAGGTGTTTATTTATAGAATGAAGAATTAAAGGATAAGTGGGTGAAATAAACAATTAAGTGTAAAATTATACATTATTTTGGTAGTAGGGGGAATAGAAGGTTAAGGCTTGATTGGACGCCATAGATCAGTGGGTGATATATCCAACTATACAGAGGAGGGAGTTTAATGGGTGAAACAGTTTTTGCGATAATTGCGTTGGGGCTTCCGGGATTTTTCACGTATGTTGTTCTGGTGAAAAGGAACATCCTAATTTATACGAAGGATCAGACAGATGAAAAGGTGATGCTGATCGGGCTACTTTCCCTGACGAACATTGCTGTCATCCTGCTGCTCTTGGAATCATTCAACTTGGAAGTCATGAGCATAGCTGGATTTCTTCTTATAGTCTTCATTACCCTCCTACTCACATTCTGGATCTATCCGTTTGTCATCAGAAATGGCCGCAGAATGCTTGAGGATCATCTTGAGAAGAATGGACAGAAGAACCGTTCGAATATACCTTTCATGGACCGCATCCATGATGGAAAACCAGCGGTGGGTGGATACATCCAGTGCGTATTCTTCGATTTCAACCACACATTTGTGGAATCAGGATATCTCAAGTACTACTCATACAGCGAGAATGGATTCATCCTTTATCCCGACGGACAGAGTAACCTCGACTATGCCAAGTTCAAGAAGCGTTTCGAGACACTGGATCCATCAGAAGCTTCACATATGATGGATTTTGATAAGGGAATGATCATCTACTTCATCAACTATCCCAATAGCAAGTCGGATTATGACCCTACTTCTCATCGTTGAGGAAGATGGAACGGGGCAGAGGGCCCTGCTCATTACCTTTTACCGAGTCGGTGGAGAGGTCGTCATCGTTACCGGGACTGGGCCCATGGTTGACGCGAACATTATGGCCGAACCTCTGGTTCGTCCGCTTTTTGCCGGGGTAGTCGTATTCCTCATCTATGAAGTCTTTTCTTTCATCCATACAGATCATCCTCCATTCTACAAATTTTATGTCGAACCATTCTATTTTCATTTTACACCATATTCACTCCGTAATCATCTGTTTATTGAAGACGTTCAATTTCCTGTGGAATGGCGGGGCGGTCTCTGGTAGAGTACAGATAGCATAATACGGAAACAGGTGATTCATTTGGCAGGATTCTTCATCACAGTCTCCTTCATCATGTTAGGCATCGGGGCGATCGCATTCGCATTTGCGTCGATCACATTGATGCTTGGGAAACTGGGTGTAGTCGAATACAGTTCAAGGGGCTACTGGATCAACACCGCTGTACTGGTCGGAGGCGGCCTCATCAGCTATCTCATCTCGGTAGTGATAAATCTATTATAGAAACAGGCGCAGCCCTAAGGGGCTGTGTTTTTATGGATTAAACACATCAAAATGTTTGAGTACGGAGAAGCGGGGCACTATAATGAAATTAAGAAGATACATATCACCCGCAGAACTTCCATAATCTTTACCTCATACATCCGCATATTCACTGCGGAATTTTTAATGGACTCTAGTGTAAGCGTTTACAAATGAGGAGGGTGAAGAATGACCGATTACAAACCGGCAACAGAACTGAAGCCGAAGGTGAAGACATTCCTCGATCAGGTGGAAGGGTTCTTCATTGATGGGGAGTATGTCAAAAGCGATAGCGGCAAGACGTTTGATGTGGTGAATCCTGCAACGGAGGAAGTGATTGCGACGCTGAGTGAAGCGCAGGAGGAAGATGTGGACCGTGCGGTGGCGGCTGCACGGAAGGCATTCGATGAAGGCCCATGGACGCAGATGGAAGCGGCGGAACGGGAACGGATCATCTATAAGTTTGCGGATCTTCTGGAAGCACACCGCGAGGAGCTGGCACAACTCGAGGCACTGGATAACGGAAAACCGTATAATGTGGCATTGGAGGATGACATCGATGGCACCGTCCAGCATTTCCGCTATTACGCCGGCTGGGCGACGAAGATATTCGGCAAGACGACGAATGTCTCACCGGACTATGTCACCTATACACTGCATGAGCCGGTGGGCGTCGTAGGGCAGATCATCCCATGGAACTTCCCGCTTGCGATGGCGGGCTGGAAGATGGGTGCGGCACTCGCAGCCGGATGTACCATCGTCATCAAGCCGGCTTCCGAAACCCCGCTGTCGATGCTCTATATTGGCGAACTGATCAATGAAGCCGGCTTCCCGAAAGGGGTCGTCAACGTCGTCGCCGGTTCGGGCAGCGTGGCCGGAGCAGCACTCAATGTACACCCGAAAGTCGACAAGCTGGCATTCACCGGTTCGACGAAGACGGGCAGCACAATCATGCGGAATGCAGCGGACAATGTCACTGGTGTGACACTAGAACTCGGCGGCAAGTCCCCGAGCATCGTACTTGAGGATGCGGATCTTGAAAGCTCCCTCGATGGCATCTTCGACGGCACGATGTACAACCACGGACAGAACTGCAGTGCGACGACACGTGTGTTCGTCCAGCGTCCGATATATGAGAAGGTCATCAAGGAGATGAAGAGCAGGGCAGAAGCGGTGAAACTCGGTCCCGGAATCGAATCTTCGACCGACATGGGGCCGCTCGTCTCGAAGAAGCAGCTTGATACGGTCATGGGCTATATCGAAAAGGGTAAGGAAGAGGGGGCGAGGCTCATCACGGGCGGCAGCCACACTGGTGATAAAGGCTACTTCGTCGAACCGACGATATTCGCCGATGTCGAGGATGAGATGACGATTGCGAAAGAAGAAATCTTCGGACCCGTCATGTCGATCCTGCCGTTCGATACCGTCGATGAAGTGATTGCACGTGCAAACTCCAGCGAGTACGGTCTCGCCGCCAGCGTCTGGACGGAAAATATCCGTACCGGCCACTATATTTCCGGCAAGCTCGAGAGCGGCACAGTATGGATCAACGACTTCGGCCTCGAGTGGGAAACGATGCCGTTCGGCGGCTACAAGAAGTCCGGTGTCGGCCGTGAGATGGGCGGCGACTACGGTATCTCCAACTATATCGAAGTGAAGAGCGTGTTTGTGAACATGAAGCAGAAATAGAAGTGGAAACTAAAACTTGAATGAAAGCCCCCTGGAGCCGGATGATGAACCCGGCTCCAGGGGGCTGTTTTGTATTGGAGATTCTACATAATTATTCCGCTCACTCTTATGTTTTTGAATGATGGTATGAAGTCTGATAGATTGTACTCGAAAGGGGGATGTTATTTTGTCGAATGAGAACAAGAAAGCCTGGATCAGCCTGGTTGTACCGATCATGTATATTATTGTGGTGTTCTTCCTCTCAGAAAGGGTGGATATTCTTGCCATTACTATTATGGCCCTTCCCTTCTTTTTAGTCATGCAGTTCTTTCTTACTAAGTATTTGAACAGGAAGTTTCCATCGAGTGAAGATTTAAAAGACTGATATGTTGGGGCGCCATCCATGCCCCTGTGTATCAGTCTTTTCACTTTTGTACAGGATATCAGCTGTTCATAATGGAGTGCTGTATTATGAACTTCTGTTTTTCAGGATCATGCAAAAACCATAGACTGCGAGCCACAGCTCATCAGGATTCTCATCATCATATACTTTTAATGTATGTTCTTCTCCGCGCATATTTGTCTTCTCGGATTTCGAGAGGTCGAGGAAGGATCTTTTCCCCTCCAGTAGCTTTATCTGATCATCCTTTAAGATGGCAGTGGTCAAACTGCCGTAGGGATTTTTAACGGAGTATCGGTGCGCCGCATCCTGTACGTAGAAGGGTAAAAGCTGTGATATTCCATCTTTTGTCGTTAAACGATGATTCGAAAATTTACCGAAGAATTCCCCATCGACCAGTATCGAGTAGTGAAACTTGAAGCTGAAGATCTTATCACACTTGATTATGATGTCGTGACTTTTTGACTTTAAATGTATGCCATATATGGGTAGAGGGACGGTGATGGCAAACCACCTCTCAAATGAATTGTTGAAATGGAGGGAGTAGGTAATATCTTCACCACCAAATATACGTATCCTCTGTCCATCAGCATCATAAATTGGCGCCTGATAGAAATATTCTCCTCTATCAAGAGGAAGGTCTGTGTCCAAGTTTACATCCTTAAGTATTGTCTCGTGCTTTCTGATTGTCCGCTTCCTCATGTAGAGCGTACCTACAATGGATAGGAACATGATGAACACGACTAGGTACAAGAACCACATTGGAAAGTTGTCGGCAAGAAGGGAAGGCGCCCCCTCCCGCCGTCTCAGAATCTCTGTAATGAGCAGTATCAAAAACGTTATAAAAAACACTAATGGCCTGAACAGTTTTCCCATTGTCTTCTCCTCTATGGTGATTAATTTTTATTTCCAACAGTACTTGTCTGATAATCGACTTGTTATTTGTATTCAAGATAACAAAAAGGCACGCTTCCTGTAAATAACAGGAAACATGCCTTAGTAATAAGCAGGTCAATATAAGATCCGCTTTATTGGTTATTGTGCTGTCTGTTTTACTGCAAATTTGCTTCTCAGCCATCTGACGGTCAGTGCGGCACCGAGCAGGAGTCCGACATATCCGAGGATCGGATAGAAGAAGTTCACGAGGCCGACGAAGCCGACGAGGCTCAGGAAGTAGCCGATGACGAGACCGCCGCCGAGCAGGATCCTGTAGCGTTTCGTATATGGATCCGAGAAGCGTGTCAGGAATGGATAGAGCATTCCGACTGCTGTGTTGTAGATGACCAGCAGCATGACGAGTGAGAGTCCGAGTCCAAGGATCGGGTGGATCTCCCTAGCCAGTATCAGTGATGGGATCTCTGCTGCGTTGGTCACATCGATGCGTGCCAACAGTCCGCCGTTCAACAGTATCAGCAGGACGAGCAGCATGATGCCGCCGAAGAGTCCGCCCTTGCGTGCAGCCTTCATGCCTGAAGCCTGTGAGCCCATGATGGACAGCAGGCTGAATGCCATGGCGAGGACGATGCCGCTGTATGTCAGCGCGTCCCACCACCATACACCGGATGGGGATTTGGCTACATCAGTATAGGTATTTGCTTCACTGAACGGCACGCTCGGGTTCAGGAAGCTGTATACCGCAATGATCATGACGAATGCGATCAGGAACGGTGTCACCGCACCGAGTGCAACGAGGATCTTGTTGAAGCTGAGGTTCAGCGTGATGAATACCGCAACCGCAAGAATCAGCGATCCGAGCCATGAAGGCACGCCGAAGCTTTCATAAAAGGCCGATCCTGCACCGGCAAGCATGATGACCATGACGCCGTAGAGGAAGAATATCAATATGTAGTCGATGATTTTTCCGAGTCTTTCTCCGAACATTTCGTTGATCGGCTCGAGGTGCGATTCCGCCTCCAGCCGATTACCGAGCTTCGATGCCTGGCGGCCGATGAACATGATGACCAGACCGGACAGTATGACCGCCCAATAGCTCATTGTTCCGTAGTTGGTGAAGAACTGCAGCATTTCCTGCCCTGTCGAGAATCCTGCGCCCAGCACGACGCCGACATAGGCAAACCCGATTTTGAGGGGTTCCTGTTGACTACTCAAATAATCACTCCACTTTCCCACCATCCCGATATGTAGAAGAGGGGGATGGCAGAATAAAGTTATATGCCTCTTTTGAAAGTTATTTCAGACTATCTATAATAAACATAACAGTTGTGGCGATGTCAAATTGATTTGAGGAAATATTTGGTGAAATTATGTGTTATATAAATTGAAATATAGTTTTAATTGTAAAATTGTAAGCGTTTTTATGAAAGCGCGCTGGGCGAGGGGTATCAAGGCTTTCCGCGATTTTAATGAAAGATGAAATTTTAGCAGGGAGCGGAAGAAATTTTTGAAAGGGAATGAAGTGTAAAAGACCACCATTTTGTAGTGGTCTTTTAGCTTCATCTGCCTATAGCCTGGAAGTTCACTATTTCAAACGCAAATGGCGTTTCCTGTACAGTGTAATCCAACGTACTGCTTCCTATCCCATCTGAAGTGGCATGTTCGTATTCACGGTGCATGGTGACCCTGTAGGCACCGTCTCCGAGATCTAAGATATTCTGTACATCGACTGCATGGGTGGTATGGTCTGCGAAGTTGCCGGAGAGGCGGTTATTGTGGATATACATCATTGCCGGGCCTTCCCGATCCAGATATTCGAGCAGTGCACTCGGGTGGCCGTTGAAGAAATTGGCGAGCTCATAGGCGTATGATTCCATGAAAGTCTCTAGTTCCGGAGTGAATGGCACTCCTTTTTGATCCACTTCATTTTTGGAAATGGGTTCCTGATCGCCATCCATGACTGCGAATGAATAATCGACCATGCATTCGAGACAGCCGATGTTCGGTGATATCGGCAGTTCATTGGTGAAGGTCAGGTGATGGTAGGCGAGAAACTTCTCCTGCATGGTGATGCCATCACAATGTTCAGCAGCGAGCCGGTTCATGATGCACTGCTCACCCGCAGGGTTCTGCACCATGTTCTGCTCATATGGGCCGGATGCAGAAGCGCCACCCATAGCGCCTTCCTCCGTGGAAGGTTCAGAAGTGCCTGAATCGGATGCACTTTCTTCCGTCGTCTCCTCCTGGGATCCTTCTGTTGCCTCTTCATTATCTTCAGTATTTCCTGTACCGCCGGCTGCAGATTCTTCAGTCGTCACTTCCTCTGTCGACTCATCTTCAACTTCGGGCATCGCGTCTTCGGACTCGTCTCCATTACCGCCGCATCCTGCAAGCATAAGCAACATCAATGTCATCAGTGGCAGACTCAGCAGGTTCTTCATCGAATACCCCTTTATATTTTGACATTGCTGGACTGCACCCAGAGTTGCATGTGACCGGATGCCCGTCCCCTAAAGCTTCGGAAGTGCCTCGGTTAATCTGCATCTGCCTCGTCAATCGACTCCGCCATGTCCTCTTCACCTGTCGTTTCGGTCGGCTTATCCTCCTTTCCCTTGTGTATTGGCTAGATTTTATCCGGTTCGAAGCTGCCACCCGGATTCTGCTTGGTCGGCATCTGCGAGAACAATGGGAAGAGCTCTTTTCTGGCGACATCGTAGATACGGGCGAGTTCTGTTACCGGATCTTCATGTTCATCGACACGGAGGTCGACGAGCGGGTAGTCTTCGACGCCATATATCTTCAGTGCCGCAGATTGCTTTCCACGTTTGTCACCCCCTGCCTTCTGACCGGCCTGGAGCGCACGCAGCAGACGCTCCGAGAGCTCCAGATCGGAATGGATTTCGAATGTGCGCTTCATATCCGTCAGCGTCTTTTCATTTACCAGCATGTTGCCGGCCACGACGAAGCCGTCCCCTTCAAAATGGTTATAGTAGCCGACGCAACGGTCGCCTGAAAATGCAGCGGTGCCGCCGTGCCGGTCGACGATCGCAAACTGTCTGAGTTCAAGATCCTGTTCTGATGCGATGATCTTCTCCTTCGCCTCTTCCGCGGTCATCCCGCGGGAGAGGTACTTGATGCCCTGGATGCCAATGTATGGATTGACGAACGACTGCGTCGCAATGGCACCGGTGTCGGCCCTGCCGAACGGGCACAGCATGCCGACCGCCGGCAGCTTCGTCGAAACCGCGACCCCGAGCTGGCCGGTCCTGGCACACCGTGCCGTGATGGAAAACGTATTGAGTTCAACCATATATGAATCCCCCTTATATGTAGGATGTGGGTTTTATCCCATAAACCACCTGTATTATATAGATAGCCAGGTTGTATGCATCCTAATCATCGCAAAACGCCTCATATTGTAGAAAAAATCTGATGGAGTGTTACACTTTAGCTGTTGAAGCGCTTCACGAAGGCATCCATTCATGCTGACTAAATGATGAAGGAGAAATTAAAATGCTGATAGAACATTTTCATGTTGCGGTACCGACCGCATTTTTCGAAGATGAATCCCTCGATATCAAGGGGACGATGGACCATATCACGAATCTGAAGGAGCAGGGCGTCAAATCGGTGCTTGTTTCTGGAACGACCGGGGAGCAGCACAGCCTGAACCTCCAGGAAAAATTGAAGATGGTCGAGACGCTGGAATCTGAGGGTACACTCGTCGATGATATGGAAATCATATTCGGTGTCGCATCCATACGCCAGAAGGAGGCGGAGCAATTGGCCAAGACAGTGGGGGAGACGAAAATAGCAGGCGTCATGCTCGGGTATCCGCCTTATATACGACCGTCACAGGCGGAGGCGCTGACCTATTCGAAACGCATCATCGAACTGGCCGGGAAGCCTGTCATCCTATACAATAACTCTGGACGTACAGGCTTCGACCTGTCAGCGGAAAGCATCATCGAACTCGCCCGGCGGGATGCTGTAATCGGTATAAAGGATGCAGGGGACAGGAAGAAGATCGAACAGATTCAAGAAGATGTGTATGGAGCAAAACTTCATTTCTATGCCGGCGGGGAAGAGGATCTCCGGGAGAAGACTGCCTACGGATACGACCGCCTGTCCTCCATTGCGGGGAACGTGGCCCCGGTGGAAATAAGGAACTGGTTCGAAAGCCTCCGCACCGGAGAGGACACCGGTGCAGGAGAGGGGGATCGGGTGAAGGAGATCATGGCGCAGGTATACACGGGCAATGCCGTCGTGAACCTGAAAAGACTGCTCAACCAAGCAGAGGCATCGATGGGAAGGTGCAGGGCACCGATCGGCAATGCAGAAGGATGATGTCAGTTTAAGAAAGATGTGGAAGGGAAGAGGGGAATGTGTAAAGAAACAGAAATCAGGAGGTCTTTTTAATGGGTAAACTTGATGGAAAAGTGATTCTTATGACAGGTGCAGCAAGCGGACTTGGCCAGGCAGCCGCAGTCTATGCAGCAGAGGAAGGCGCGAAACTTTCACTCGTCGACCTGAATGCGGAAGCACTTGAAGAGACGCAGAACCTGGTAAGGGAAAAGAATTCAAAGGCAGAAGTACTGCTGATCACGGCAGACGTTTCTGACGAAGCGGCAGTGAAGAACTATGTCGATCAGACGGTCGAGGAGTTCGGCCGCATCGATGGATTCTTCAACAACGCCGGCATCGAAGGCAAGCAGAATCTTACGCAGGACTACGGCATAGACGAATTCAAAAAGGTCATCGACATCAACTTGAACGGTGTATTCTTTGGCATGAAGTATGTGCTCGAAGTGATGAAGGAGCAGGGTTCCGGCACCATCGTCAATACTGCCTCCGTCGGAGGCATCCGCGGTGTTGGCAACCAGTCCGGCTATTCCGCAAGCAAGCACGGCGTCGTGGGACTCACACGCAACTCCGCCGTCGAATACGGTGAATACGGCATCAGCATCAACGCCATCGCCCCGGGTGCCATCATGACCGCCATGGTCGAAGGCTCACTGCGTCAGATGGCCGGCGAAGACTGGGAGGCGGCAGGTAAGGAGTTCGTCAGCGTCAACCCGATGAAACGTTTCGGCAAACCTGAAGAAGTCGCCGCACTCGTCTCATTCCTGCTCAGCCAGGAATCCCAGTTCATCAACGGTGCAGTCATTCCGATCGATGGCGGCCAATCGTACAAGTATTAATTGAACGGAATATGGTAATGATCGTTCGACCCCCTCTCCAAGTGGAGGCGGGGTTTTTATTTACATATATTTATAACTAAATGAAGATAATTTGATTTGATATGGTATTTTATTCAAAATTAAGGGTATAAACTAATGTGAAATAATTAACAAGTAAAGGAGGGTAAGCCATAAAAACTTGAAAGGGGGACGAAAGAAATGTATGAAAAATAATATATCCATCCAATATACACATAAAAAGTAAGTTTGTGTATATTAAAAATTTATTTACATCTAAAGTATGAAAAATATCTCGAAATAGTAATAATGTGTAAAAATATGTTATGTTATCTTTGCTGCATGAAGATGATGTAAATGTTCATCACGATGAACAAATTACTTTGGTTCCTGGTCGGGAAACAAAACCAGCAAAAAGAGTCATCTGGAGTGCAGTGCGTGAAATGAAAAACCAATTAAGGAAATCGGGTTAGAGCCCAGAGGAGGAAAAAGTAAATGAATTTCAAGAAGTGGATGGCAGGCGTATTAGGTACAGGACTGGTTGTGTCGATGGGGGTGAATTCTGCGACTGCGTATGGGAGTGAAAGTAATGTAGCAGGCTCTGCTCCATCGGAAGCGAAAGTTGAGTTTACTGGGGGACATCTTACCTTGGATAATGTAACTTCGATAAGTTTCGGTAATACAGAAGTTACGAGTAAAGCGAATATTTACAACTCTGCAGATGATTCGTTCTCACTTCAAGTGACAGATGAGAGGGGTACGGGTGGAGGTTGGCACCTGACTGCAAGAGCCTTGAATTTTCATAATGAAGCAGGCCAAGAGACACTAATCGGCTCAAAAATTCTGCTCGATAGGGGATCCACTGTGGATACGGATGCTAGTAAGAACCAAGAACCTGGTGTAACGCAAGAAATAAAACTCTATGCAGGTGGCGATAGCACTCTTATTGTTAACGCCTCTTCCCACGAAAATATTCAAGAGGCACAGGGAGTCGGCACTTGGGTGGCAGAATGGGATAACACATCAGATTCAAGAGTGAAATTGGATGTTCCCGCAAGGTCAGCCTCTACAGGAAAGCATACCGCAGATATTGAATGGACATTATACAACGGACCCGCAACTGAGAACCAATAGAAGGCACCAAGGCAGGACTGCCTTGATCAATCGATCGGGGCACTCCATTTTAAACATACGGGAGACACAATTATGAAAAGAAAATGGTTTTTACTTATATTCCTGAGTCTACTGTTGCTGCCTTCTTTGACTGCCCAAGCCGATGATGGTGTCGTGCCCTATTCGGTTGAAGCGGTGATTCCTGAAAACCAGGTCGATCAGGGTGTCACTTACTTTGACATCGAGATGGAACAGGGGGAGAGACAGGAACTTGAAGTCATCGTATATAATTCATCGGATGAACCAATCACTGTAGAAGCGCGCGCCAATGCCGCCGCCACCAACAGCAACGGGCTCATCATCTATGATGCGGCTGAGGAGAAGCCGCATGAATCCATGCTGCATCCTTTCAATGAAATCACATCGATTGAACAGGGAGAAGTTGAGATTGGACCGAATAGCCAGGAGACGGTCACTGTGACGGTTGATGCACCAAACGAGCCGTTCGATGGCACCATCCTTGGCGGTCTTCATTTTATACAGAAGCAGGAAGCATCGGAAAGTGAAGCCAGCCTGCAGATCGAGAACCGCTATGCATATGCGCTCGCAGTACAGATACGCGAGGCGGGGAACGACACCGTCGTCGAACCGGTGTTGGAGTTCCTGTCCCTTGAGCCGGGACTCATCAACCATCGGACGGGCCTCCAGACGCAGTTCGCCAATACGGCGCCGAAACTCATCGGCGGCATCGAATTCGAGGGGAGTATATATCCGGAAGGATCGGATGAACCCATCCATACACGGACTGTGGAGGACTTCAGCATCGCACCAAACTCACAATTCAACTTCCCCGTGATGTTCGAGGACCAGAAGCTTGAGCCGGGTGACTATGTCTTCAGAGCATTCGTCAGCAACAGTGAGCATGAATGGACGTTTGAGGAAGTATTCGAAATCACGGCGGAAGCGGCTGATAAAGCGAATGACGAGGCGGTCGAAATCGAAGAGGAAGAGAATACCTGGATGATGCCGGCATTGATTGCTTTGGGGGCGCTGGTTGTTGTACTGCTCGCTGTAGTCATTTACCTGCTTTTAGGACGCAGGAAATAGGGACGGAGGAGAAATGATGTGAAGCGATTCGTTGTTGTGGTGCTTGCGCTTATGCTTATATTCACAGAAGTTCTCTCCCCCGTTCAGGTGAATGCTGTAGAGGCGGGCAATCAATGCGAAGAGAAGGCTTTCACCGTCGAGCCGTTCATCACCGGGGATGAGAAGCTCGAAGGCGAAGGGCATCCGGGTGAGGAGATCGACCTCCAGTTCAAGGATATGGAGGCAGTCATCGAGGCGGATGAAGAAGGCCATTTCGAGCATGTCTGGGAAGAGGCAGTGCCTGCTGAAGGTGATACCATCACGCTCACGAATGTGCCTTACGAAATTGAACTGACTGTTGAAGCGGGAAAGGCGGAGCATGAAGAACTAGAGGCAGAGTTGGTCGATACGTGTGAACCTGCGGTACCTGCTGAAGAGGTGGAAGGTACGGAAGCGGAAGGTTCTGTCGAAGAAGAGACGATGGAGGAAGATTCGGATGCATCCATTGAGGAAGGTGAGAAGGAGGGGGCAGAGAAATCTGCTGAGGAAACTTCTCTTGATGAAGAATCTGAGGAAGCGCCTGCCGAGGAGAGTCCCGAAGAATCAGAGATGATTGAGGAGCCTGTAGTAGAAGAATCTTATGAAGCCGTGCTGGAAGAGGACGGGCCGGCAGAAGAGGTGGTTTCATCAGAGGAACCAATTGAGGAAGAAGAGGAAGAATTGGAAAGTGAAGAAGCGGCTCCAAATGCGAAGGAGCCGGATGTAGAGGAAAAAGAAGAGGTCAAATCCGAAGGTGATGCCGATAAGGAAACGGACATCGCCAAGGAAAAAGTTGCTGATAAACACGAACGGACGGAAGAAGCGGATTCGATAGAAGAAGCTTCGGAAGAAAATGAAGAAGAGACAGAGGAAGTATTGAAAGAAAATAGTGTCGAGTCTGAGAATAGGATGGCCCGATTTTCGATGGCAACAGTGCAGGGAGTGTCAGAAGAGAGTGAATTGCCAATTGAAGAAATACAAGCTGGAACAGCAAATGTCTCTAGCTATTCTGGTTTCAAAAAAGCTTTGGAAAATGAGAACGTAGAAAAAATCATTCTAAATAGTGATTTTAATAAAAGCGAAGTGTCTGGTGCTGTCGAGATAAAGGTTAATTCAACTTCAACCCAGAAAATTATAGAGGGTAAGGGGCATGCGCTAAACATTGGTAATGACACACTGGTGATTGAGGACAGAGTCATAAGCATGAACATCATGAATATAGACATCTTCTCAACTAACAGAGCTAAAGATCAGGGGTTTATCAGGAAAAAAGATACCCGCATGGATCTCAGACTGGAGAATATCAGGTTCAACAAGAATCAAAGTGATTCATTGGGCATGTTTGGCTCAAGTTGGGAAAGCGATGTACATTTCTATGGTGAGAATGAAATAAATACAGGCAGTGACTATAGCATGGCGTTTCGCAGAGTAATCATTCATGAGAGAGCACACCTGGACTTACATCATTATGGCGGCAAGCCTGCTTTTTTGTTCAATAGAGATAAGACTTCTTCGGGGGAGTACGGTTTCAAAGTCGAAAAGTTCTCCATTTTGGAAGTTGAATCCGAAGGCGCTGTTATAAAGACTGATTTATCTAGAAACAATGATATAAAATTTAATGTTGATCAGGGAAGTGAAGTCAACCTTATAGGTTCAGGTTCAGTAGTATTTGACTTGAACACCAAAATGGATTTTAATATCAATAGTCCAAGAAATATTGATATCATTAACGATAGGGCAAATACAAGGTTATTTAAAAAGTGGAATGATGTCACTTTTAGCATGGAAAACACTAAGCTGAGTGGGTGGCATCTTAAGAATATGGAAGATAAACCATCCAAGATATCTCCGCCAATTGAAAAAGGTGGATTTACTTTTAGTACGACATGGCTATTATTAGTTATCCCCCTTTGGGAAAGTACAGTGGTAGGACAGATGAGACCTAGTATAGATACTCGAAAATTTGAAGAAGATTTCCCTCCAGACATGAGACGTATGGTTTTTGAAAGGGAAGTAATCCAATCATTGAAAATAGAGGAAATTTTGGATACGAACACCAAAATTTCCGGCACTACCGTACCTCATGCTGAGGTAACGATAGCCGATGTTGTGGGAATTACACTTACAAAAACAAAGGCTGACATCGACGGCAAGTTCACCTTCAATTTGGATGAGAGATTCGAAGCGGGTACAGTTTTGAGGTTCGACGCAAAACTCGATAATGCCGCTTCTGAAACGGTTGAAAAGACTGTAATTGGCAACCGGCTGGAGTTTGGTCATGTATCTACAAGTATCCCTTTTAACACAACTGAAATTAAAGATGAAGAGATGAAAATCTATAGACAAAATGACAATCCCGGTATTGAAATAGTGGAGACAAGGGAAGATAGAGGTTGGAAACTGAGTGTCGAGGCAACAACACCACTGACCAATGAAAATCAGGATACGTTAGAGAATGCCTTGTACTATTTCAGTGCGGGGAGCGAACCTGAACTGATTGAAGGGACACCTGTCCCTGTAGCGCGTGGCATGACAAGTGAAACAATAGAATGGGTGCCGGATGAAGGTATCCTACTCAAACTGAACCCGATCCGTGCTGCGGCGGACACAGAATATAAGACAACCATCAAATGGATATTGTCGGATGGGCCCTAGTAGAACCAAAAATCCCCTGGAGAAACTTTCTCCAGGGGATTTTGCTTATAATTCTATTCACTTTCAAGCTTCTCTATATACTCCTCGAGTTTCTCTTTCTCCTCACCGGTCATTTCCGGGAACTTCGGATCGAGCTTCTCCATCAGGTCGATCATTGCTTCATTGACGAGCCGGCGTGTATGCCATTCGTCATCGGCCGGCAGGACATACCAAGGGGAATATTCGGTGGATGTTTCATTCAGCATATCCTGGAAGACTTCCTGATACTTATCCCAGTATTGCCTTTCCTCGACATCAGAGAAGGAGAATTCGTGTTGTTTATCAGGGTCCTTCATGCGTTCGAGCAGTCGTCTTTTCTGTTCGTCCTTCGACATGTTGAAGAAGAACTTCACGATGTGGATGTTGTTGTCATGAAGGTATTTCTCATAGTTTTTGATCTGTTCGTACCGCATGGGCCAGATGGACTCCTCATCGACACCTGCCGGGTAGTCTCCATCGAGCAGCACATTGTCGTGCACGCGTGGAGCGATGACCTCCTCATAATGGGAACGGTTCAAAATGCCGACTTCGCCGCGGGCGGGGAGTGCGGGCATCATGCGCCATAGGTAGTCATGCTTCTGTTCCACTTCGGTCGGCTTGCCGAAGGTGGTGACCTTGAGCCCCTGCGGATTCAGGTTGGAGAAGATGTAGCTGATCGATTCATCCTTCCCGGCGGCATCGAGTGCCTGCAGGACGACGAGTATACCGTGTTTCTCCTCGGCATTCAGCTTCTGATGGAGAAGCTGCAGCCGGTCGACGAGCGGCGGAATGACTTCGTCCCTTATCTTTTCATTTTCATCCGTCTTTCCTTCTGTAGTGGGTATTTCAGTGAGATCTATCTTCTTGTCTCCAGTCAATCTGTAGTCATCTATATTCATTAGAATGCTCCTTTGTCTTTTTTATAAAAATGTACCCCGACTCCGTCTGTCTAAACACGGAGACGGGGAGTGGGCAGGTCTTTCATTCCCGGATAAAGCGCTGTCACTAAATGTTCAATACTTCACATTGAGAAATGGTTCATATAGGTGTGCAGTGTGTTATATTAAACATGTATTTAAAATGTATGTTTAAAACAGGAGGGTTAATATGACTACAGTAAACCGTGAAATGTGGGTCAGTGAAATCGTCAAAGACATCCCGAAGAGTGCAGATATATTCAGGAAAAATAGAATCGACTACTGTTGTGGCGGCAAGATGCCGATATCCCAGGCAGTGGAAGAGCGTGGGCTCGACCTCGAAGGCATGATTGAAGAGATCAACAGTATCGAGCAGCATGAAGAGGCCGGCATCCAGCCGAAGTATTTGGATGAGAAGGGGATCGTGAAGTTCATCCAGAACAGGTACCATCAGGAGCTGATGGACGAGTTCGCCGCCCTGACACCATACGTGACGAAGCTCGCCCGCAAGCATGGATCGAACGAACCGCATCTGGTGAGAATCCAGGAGCTGTATCGCACACTGAAGCATGAAATGGTCGAGCATACGGAGGACGAGGATCAGAATGTATTCCCGATGATCATCGAATTCATGGAGCACCCGACACCTGAACTGGCCGAAAAAGTGCGGCCGCATGTGAGCGAACTCGAAGGGGAGCATGAAGCTGTGGGAGATATTCTGAAGGAGATCCGTGACATTACAGACGACTTTACGCCGCACGCGAATGCATGCGGCACGTACAGGCTGGTATACGCACGGCTCGAGAAACTTGAAAAGGACACATTCGATCATGTCCATCTGGAAAATCACGAACTGTTCGAACGGGTCAGAAGAGCAATCTAAGGGGTATAAAAAATCTCGGGAGACCGCTCCCGAGATTTTTGTGTTCATTGGCTTTTTTGGAATCTGGTGGTGCTTGCGAACAGCAGGATGAATGCCAGGATGACGCAGACGACCCAGTAGCCGATGTCATTTGCAGCAAGTATGATGGCGATGATGCTGAGAAGGAAGGATAGCGCAAAGCCGAGGAGGACTTTCTTGTCCCCGAATAATTTTTTGTTCATGGGATGTCCTTTCATGGATGGTGGTTTTCTTCTATATTTTAACATAATCTTCTGAAATCTGTTTTTTGGATGGCGGAGGAAAGGGTATAATGAATCAAAGGGGGTATGAGGATGCACCGGAACTATAATGGACCGGATGGCTACGTTGGGACGCATGCGCACAATGATTATGTGCCTTCAAGGCTTGAAATCCAGAGGCACCCTGAGGGCTTCATCGAATTTGGGCTCTGGATGGTGGGCACGTTCATTAAACACCTGTTCATACGCTAGAAAAAAGAAATCACAACCGGATCCGGTTGTGATTTCTACTGTTCTGTGGTCTTCCTTTGACGAAGATAGGAAAATAAAACGCTGAGTGTGGCTGAGAACAAAAGTATCCAGAAAGGGCCGGAATCCGGATTGAGACCGAATCGGGAATCCCCGCCGAGCTGGGTCAGTATAAGTATGAGTGATATGAAGTACAATTCGAAAATCAGTACATTATGCCACGATTCCTCCTGTTCCCTCCCTGTCTTCTTCCGGTCCATGTGGCCGAATATGCTGCCCGCGATTGCCAAAATGATCATTACGGCAACTAGGATGACAATTGTTCGCATGTTCGAGTAGGGCAGGAGGGGAAACTGGTCGAGAATGATGGTGACTGAAAAAATGATGACTACAAATGCTGAAAGTATCTTTTGAATCGTGATGTTCTCATCCCCTTTGTTGGATAGTATGCGATGCTAGTCCAGCTGCCTACGAGCGCGTTGGCCCGCCTCATATGTCCCGTAGATTTTTATGAATGCTCCAATGGCTGCAAACCAGAACCCTTCACTGGCGAAGTCCAGACCGATCGAAGACTCACCGCCGATCAGATTCAGGAATGTGATAAAGCCGAATATGCACAAATAATAGTTCAGTTCCTCCATCCATGAATCTGTCTTCTCTTCCTCCGAGTCTCCATCATTGAGCTTTGTGACCATATAGAGCAGCGCAATAATACATAACGCATTGATCAGCTGCGTCTGCCATGTGGCAAAGGGGAGTTGCGGAAACTGGTCCATGACGAACGCAAATCCGATAAGACCATAGCCCATAATCTGTAGCGGTCGAACCTTGTTGATAGACGTTGCCTCCTTATTCCTCTTCCATTTTGCGGTAGCGTCTTACTCTTATTTCTCCTAACACGATGTTAACAAATATTAGGATAATGGTGAAGGCAATGATGCTGCTGATGAACATCAAAAGATCAAAGCTGAAACTACGTGCAACCAGGCTCTTTACGAGCAGTTCAACAAGTGTCATAAAGATGGCACCGATGGTGGATTCCATAAAGTAGATGCCAAAACGGCCAAAGAAACGGCCTTTCTTATAGGGAAGTTCCTTTTTCACTATTGGAGAATATATCAACGCATCGGATTCATCACGTACGGATATGGTGGTAAATATGATGAATGACAGCATGACAAAGTATAGATCGTTCATCACCATGTCGGTTTCCCATATCCCCATCGCCACAAGCAGCATGCGGGTAATCATATAAGCCCACATGAGCAGCAGGGTGGTGATGGCGGCCTTGCCGGCTGATTTTCTTGCACGTTCATCCCCTATGAACCGATTGAGCAGATATTCCATGAAAATCTCCATCCTTTAACTTATTAATATTCATCCCAGAAGAGGTCATCCAATGTGCATCCAAGTGCCTTGCAGATTTTAATGCATAATGCCAATGAAGGATTGTACTCCCCCTTTTCGATCAAGTTGATTGTCTGGCGGCTGACCTCCACCTGTTCGGCCAGTGCTTTCTGGGTGAGATCCCGGCTGGCACGTGCGCTCTTCATCTTCAGATTCTTCGCCAAGAAATCACCTCTTTCAATTCAAATGTAATAAATAAATTTCTAAATGTAAAATATATATTACTTTTAGTATACAAGTACCCGGGAAGAAGAAGTATAAACATTCAACTCCCAGAGATTCTAGCGGTGGATGGAGCGGGCCATGCGTACATAAGTATGGCGGCGCCCCCGGATGGTGATGGAATAAGCCATGATGTTCTCAGGTACCGCGATGCCGTAGAATCCTGCATCACCGATATGATGGATGTCTGCACCGGCCATCTTGGCGGCGAGGGCAATCTGACGGATGGTCGATTCATCCGCACCTTCCTGACTGGTTCCGATGGTGAGCATGGTGAGGGCGCCTTTCGAATGGACGTATGAAACATACTTCTGTGCATCTTCAGTGGTGATGCCCGGCACGGTTCCAGGTGACGGCATCAGGATGACGTCTGCACCGGCATCGATGAAGGCATCGAGTGCGGATTCCGAGATGATGCCGCTTCCGGTCTCATTCGTCACACCGGCACCATGCATCTTTCCAGCGATGATGAGCGCATCACTGCCGAAGACTGCGCGTGCACGCTGGATGGCGTTCGTGATCTCGACGTTCGTCACACCGGTCTTCGGGTTGCCGGTGAGGCAGATGAAATCGAAGCCGAGCGATTTCGCCTGTGCAAGTGCCTCCTCTGAAGCGATGCGGCCTCGGTCAATGGCGTCCAAGGTTTCAATCTGTTCGGCATTGAGGTCCACCGGTTCCAGGTTGAGGCCGACCGGTCTGCCGGTGAGTCTTTTTATTTCATGGATGACCTGAGCCGGATTTGATGGAGTGTAGCCCCTGACTTCAGGATGGAATACATCGAAAACGTTAAAGAGCAGCAGATCGGCGCCGAATGACACGGTGAGTTCCGCATTCGTCACATCCGGATAGAGCGGTGGTACGGTCGCCATTGTCTCAGCGAGCATAGTCCGGCCCTCACTTGCCTTGATCGATTGCTTCAGATCCTGGCCTGTCATATTGAGGAAGTCGGAAGCGGTGCAGTCGAGCAGTCTTTTCATGTATATCGTCCCCTTTCATATTAACTTCATTTTATCGGTTTGCAGGATATTTTGATAGGTGGGAAGGTTTATTGTCGTTCGTGGGTGCGGCCAGTGACAATTGGGCCTCCAACTGTCATTAGCGGATGTGACGAGTGACAATTAAGCCTCCCCCCTCCCATCCTTCCAAACCATTGGCAACGGCTTCCATTTCAGCTATAGTGAAAGTAGTAATTTTCCAAAAACAAAGGGGAGAGCGCCATGAAATTTGAACAGGAGTTCCTGAACGTCATCCGCGCACGGTTCAAGGAGATCAAACGCCTCGGGGACCGGACGTTGGATCAGCTGTCGGATGATGATATGCACTGGCGGTACAATGAGTCATCGAATACGATTGCGGTGCTTGCGAAGCATCTCAGGGGCAACATGTATTCGCGCTGGACGGATGTGTTCACATCAGACGGGGAGAAGGCGGACCGCGGACGGGATGATGAATTCGAGGATGACCTCAATTCAAAAGCGGATGTGATGGCTGCGTGGGAAGATGGCTGGCAGGTGTTCTTCAACGCGCTGAACAGCTTCACTGTGGATGATCTTCTGCGCACCCAGAAGATCCGGGGTGAGGACCATACGATCCTGGAGGCTCTGGAGCGGCAGCATTCACATTATGCGACGCACATCGGGCAGATGATGTTCATCGGCAAGCAGATCAAAGGGGAGGACTGGCAGTCGCTGAGCATCCCGAAGGGGAAATCCGAGGAATACTTGAAATGATAGACGGATGGGGGAGCGTAGCAGGCGCTTCCTTTATTTTATGAAAGCGGTGGAACATATGAATAAAGGCCACGATCTCAATATATACATAGATGACCCTGAGAAGAAGGCACGGCTGTACAGACGGACGCTTCTGGTGGTCGTCATCTCACAGATCTTCGGCGGCGCGGGACTGGCTGCAGGCATCACGGTGGGCGCACTACTGGCTCAGGACATGCTGGGTACGGATTCGCTTGCGGGATTGCCGGTCGGCCTGTTTACGCTCGGATCGGCACTGGCTGCCTTCCTCGTCGGACGGTTGTCACAGCGGATGGGACGCCGGACGGGCCTTGCGGCAGGATTCATGGCCGGCGGGCTTGGGGCGGCGGGTGTCGTTCTGGCTGCGATCATCGAGAGCCCGCTGCTCCTGTTCATCTCGTTCTTCATCTATGGTGCGGGGACGGCGACGAACCTGCAGGCACGCTCTGCAGGGACGGACCTGGCTGAGAAGCACCAGCGGGCGACTTCCGTCAGCATCGCCATGGTCAGTACGACGCTTGGGGCCGTGGCGGGGCCGAACCTCGTTGAAGTCATGGGTGATTTTGCCCGGATGATCAATGTACCGGAACTCGCAGGGCCGTTCATCCTTGCGGGCGTGGCGTTCGTCACGGCGGGTCTGATCCTGACCTTCTTCCTGCGTCCGGACCCATTCAAAGTGGCCCAGGTGCTTGAAGCGGAACGGCAAAGGGCCGGGACATTCGACGCGACGGAGCGGACGGAGAACGATCATCGCGGCATCATGCTTGCCGCCCTCATCATGGTCGTGACGCAGATCGTCATGGTTGCGGTGATGACGATGACGCCTGTACATATGGGACACCACGGCCACGACCTCGGTGCCATCGGCATGGTCATCGGTTTCCATATTGCAGGCATGTATCTGCCGTCGCTCTTCACCGGCATACTGGTCGACAAGATCGGCCGGGTGGCGATGACGATTGCGGCGGCCATCATCCTGCTGATCTCAGGCATCATTGCAGCGGCGGCGCCGGGAGAGTCGTTTGCCATGATGGCCATCTCGCTGACACTGCTCGGTGTCGGATGGAACCTTGGACTGATCAGCGGTACGACGATCCTCGTCGATGCGACGGCACCGCACTCCCGCGCGAAGACGCAGGGGACGGTGGATGTGCTGATCGCACTCTCCGGAGCTGCCGGCGGCGCGATGTCGGGTGTCGTCGCTGCTGGGGCGGGCTTCGGCTTCCTGTCGATTTCCGGCGGCGTGCTTGCACTCGGCCTCATACCGGCACTTTACATGATGAATCCTGAAAAAAATTGATTCAGTGGGAAAATTTCGAGTTTCCTGTACCCGTCTGCACGGGTAAATGGGGAAAAATGAAATGATGGAGGCTCGGAAAATGGAAGAGACATGGAAAGCAGTCGATGAATATTTCGAAAAGAAGCTCAAGACGACGGACGACACTATGGATCACATACTGAAAGAGACCGATGATGCCGGCATGCGGCAGATCGAAGTGTCGAAGGCACATGGCAAGATGCTGTATCTGATGGCGAAGATGGTGGATGCCGAATCCATCCTTGAAATCGGCACTCTCGGCGGGTTCAGTACCGTATGGCTTGCCCGTGCGCTGCCGGAGGACGGGCGCATGGCGACGATTGAAGCGGATCCGAATCATGCGGAAGTGGCGCGGCGGAACATCGCTTCAGCGGCGCTTGCGGCACCTGTGGATGTCATTGAGGGGGAGGCGCTGGATCGGCTGCCGAAGCTGATGGAACGTGGATATGCGCGTTTCGACCTCATCTTCATCGATGCCGATAAGGAGAACAATGTGGAGTACCTCAAATGGGCGCTCAAGTTCTCCCACAAGGGCAGCGTCATCATCGTCGACAATGTGGTCCGGCGTGGGCGGATCATCGACGATACTGAAACACAGTCAATCCCATACATCCGTCAGATGTTCGATATGCTGGAACACGACGGACGCATCGAATCGACGGCCATACAGACCGTCGGACAGAAGGGTTATGACGGCTTCCTGATGGGGGTCGTGAAGTAGAGGGCATTCATCTAAACAGAATCTTTACTTTTCCTTAAAAGGATATCAACATTCCGTTGATATGATGGAATCAGCATCAGATCCACCTCCGGATATCTGATGCCCCCCAAGATCCCTTGCAAATATCAACTGGTTTCAATGCACCCTGATGCGTTGTCTGCCCCTTTGGACGGATTGTCCCCCGTTCACAGGGGATTTTTTTATGTAGAATAAAATAAAAATCCAGGCAACCTGGAATGGTCACCTGGATATGATGGATTTATTGTGGAATATGCGGAAGGTCCTTCGTCTTCGGAATGTTGATGGAGTGGGAGTCCACATATTCGAGCATGCCTTCTTCGCCGTATTCGCGGCCGATGCCGGACTGCTTGACACCACCGAATGGATAACGGATGTCGAGTCCCTGGATCGCTGCGGTGTTGACCATCGTCACACCGGCTTCGATGCGCTTCGCGATCTCGATTGCGTGCGCTTCCTCGCCCCAGACGGAACTTGTCAGTCCAAGTTCACTGTCGTTTGCGAGTTCGACTGCATGGTCGTCATCCTTGAATTTCAGGATCGGCACTGCCGGTCCGAACTGTTCCTCAGCCACGATGCGTGCATCGTAGTCGGCACCGAGTACGACCGTCGGATACATGAAGTAGCCGTTGTTGAAGAATTCTTCATCTGCAACGTTGCCGACTTCCCTGATGTCGTAGCCGTTCTTTCTGGAGTCCTCGATGAGCTCCTGGACGAATTCGAGCTGTGCCTTGTTGTTGACCGGGCCGACCGTCGTCTCTTCGAGTGTCGGATCACCGATGCGCAGCCATTTTTCTGCGGCTTCCATATACTTCTCGACGAACTGGTCGTAGATGGATTCATGCACATACATGCGTTTTGCAATCATGCAGATCTGCCCGCCTGTGAGGAAGTTCGAAATGACGACACGGCGCATGGCTGCTTCATCATTCACATCGAAGTCGTCGAGGAAGATGGCAGGGTCGTTGCCGCCGAGTTCGAGCGTGACGTTCTTGATCGTGTCTGCTGCCGCCTTCATGATGTGGCGACCTGTATTCGTACCGCCGGTGAAGGCGATTTTGCGTACCTTGTCGTTTGAAGTAAGCTCAATACCGATGTCTGCATCCCCATTGACGATGTTCAGCACGCCTTCAGGGAATTCTTCTGCGACCATCTGTGTCACAAGCGTCACAGTAAGCGGCGCCATCGGGCTCGGCTTCATCACCATCGTATTGCCGGCAAGCAGTGCCGGGGCAATCTTCTCGGTGGAGAGTGCCAATGGATAGTTCCATGGACTGATGGCGGATACTACACCGATTGGGTCATGGCGCAGGATGTTCTTGCCGCGCTCGTCTTCATTGACTTCTTCCTTGTAGACGCGTTCTGCGTTCTCCACTGCATACTCCATGAACATGAGGGAAACCGTCAATTCACCTTGCGCATCATAAATCGGCTTGCCGTGCTCTTTGGAAAGCAGTTTGGCGAGGCCATCCTGGTTGTCCTTTATCTTCTGGATCCCTTTCTGCATGCGTTCTATGCGATCCCTCATCTCTGAATGTTTCCAGGATTTGAAGGCTTCATCTGCAGAATCGATCGCCTGCTTCGCCTCTTCGACTGTATTTTTCGGCCAATAGCCTGCCGTCTCGTCCGGTTTCGCTGGATTCTCACGGGGTGCGTGTTCCTGTGCTTCGACTATTTCGCCATTTATATATGCATTCACTGTCAGTGGTGTCTCAATTTTAAGTGCCAATGTGATTGCCTCCTTGTATTTGTATCATTACTGGTTATCCACTGTCGTTCTTTCCCGTTTGGGCGGCGCGTGAAACATCATGCAGCGGGGCTTCCCTCAATCATAGAGCACCGTAGTCTTACTCCTGCGTCTCCTGTGTATTGAAAGGGTTACGCCGCCGATGATCAGGATGGCTCCGATGACTTCCGTCACAAGCACACTGCTGCCGAGGACGAGGGCAGTCCCGAGCATCGCAACGAACGGTTCCATGTTCATGAGCAGCGAGGCATTCGCTGCGCCGACTTTCGGCATCTCACGGTTCCAGATCATATTGCTGATTCCGTGGACGATGATGCCGCTCAGCATGAGGAGGAGCCACATCGGCCAGGTGGATGAAGCGAGTCTGCCATAATCTGCTTCCGGGAGGAATGGAAGAAGGAACAGCAGACCTGAGAAGTTGGAGAGCAGTGTAAGCTGTATGGCATTGATATGCTGTGACAGCCATTGGATGAGGATCATGAATATGGCGAATGTCAGCATGGTGATTACTATGATGCCTTCCCCGAGTCCGAAAGTGAGGGCACTGCCGTCGAAAGTGCTGAGGGAGACGCCGGCGAAGGCGAGGAGTGCACCCAGCCAGAATTTCAATCCTCTGCGTTCCCCGAAGACTGGGATGGTCAGGATGGCTGTCATGATAGGGGCGACCGCGAGTATCAGTGCCGAAGTCACCGGACTTGCGGTTACGAGTCCGAGGAAGAACGTATACTGGTTCACAGCAATGCCAATGATGCCTGAAGATATGATCACCAGCCACACTTTGAGGGGGACCATGGGCATGTGGAAGTGCCGGGAAGCAAACAGCCACAGGAAAAGGTTGATGGCAATGAGGCGGATGACGGTGATGCTGTAGGGGTCGAAGTGGTCGACAAGCACCTTTCCGATGATGAAGTTGCTGCCCCAGATGATCACACAGAGCAGCAGGATGGGGTAGGTCCACCAGGATTTGTTCTTTGAAGGAAATTCATTTACAGGATCTTGCATGCATCTTCACCTCTGTCGAAATATCTGATCATCCATTATAGCAGACAGGCTGCAAAGCGGAGGACACGCCGCGTTTCATTTTATGGTATATTGGAAGTGTAAAAATGCTCCGGACTCACGCATCCTATTCGCAAAGGGGAATTGCCATGGACAGGATCAATCTGATTACACTCGGTGTAAAGGATATGTCAACTGCAGTCGACTTTTACCGCAAGCTTGGATTTGAAGCATCTCTTGTTGGCAGTGAAGAAGCACTGGAAATCGTATTTTTCAGAATGAAGGGTTCGAAGCTCTCACTCTATCCGTTGGAAAAACTGGCGGAGGAGACCGGACAGCCGGTGCCTGATGGCGGATTCAATGGTTTGACGCTCGCCTATAATGCGAAGTCCGAATCGGAAGTGGACCAGGTTCTCAAGACTGCCGGCAGAATCGGAGGGACGGTTGTGAAGGAAGCGGCCCCGACGGACTGGGGCGGCTATAGCGGCTACTTCACCGATCCAGACGGCCACTACTGGGAAGTGGCATATGGCGCGGACTGGGAATTCGACGATAACGACATGCTGATCATCTGATACAGAAAAAGGGGAACCCGGCCGGGTTCCCCTCTTCATATCGTCCTAGCTGTTCGACGGGCTGTTTGCTGAAATCGTGAATGTCATCGTCGTGTGGCTTCCCGCTTCCTGTACTTTTGTAAACGATGACTCCATGGCGCTGAAGATGTCCGGCACCGTCCCGTCGAGCCGCGTGGCGTAATGGGCTGGGCTCACCGTGACGCCGGCTTCCTTCGACAAGTCGATCTGTTCGTAGATTACATCCATGTAGTTGGTCGTATTCATCGGATAGAGGGCGAACTTGCATCCCGCCTTCTGCTGGATGTCTTTTGAAGGTGCATTCAACCGCTCCGGGGATGCCTCCACGTAGGCATCCCCTGAAGAATCACCCGGACAGCCGATGGAGAACGTTCCGCTCATCTCGACATGTTTCCCCGTCTTGGCTGCCTCAAGATAGATTCCCTGGACGACATCGAATACATGCTCGATCCGACCCCGCACACATGTCGAGACGTCATCCGTCTCCTTCCACACTTTCGATGTGTCGACCTGATCCAGTGCACCGAGGATCACTTCCGCGAAATCATCGCTCATCACACTCAAGTTGAACTGGCAGCCTGCAATCCGTTCTGTTCCGCATTCCTGTACCATAATCATGCCTCCAATGACTTTTATTGAAATGAAAAAGCTGCACTCCCGAGGGAATGCAGCGGATGTATGGAGTGGTGCGGACATACAATGCTGCACTTCCCCACGCTGGTGTTATCCAGATCGGGTGGTAAGGGTCCGGTATCTCCGTCTCAGCCTAAGGCGCCCCCAGTGCATCGGTATGCAGTTTTTCATTACAGTTACCATGATAGTGGATTGGGGCCTGGCGTGTAAAGCGGTATGGAGAGCGTCAGAGGAATCAGTCCCGGGATGTATATTCTGAAGTGGAAGCGCTTGAAGAGGCAGTGCTTTGGAGCGGGCCCTGCGCAAAGTGGTAGAATATAGGGGTGAGAGTAGAAAGGAGGGAGGATATGGCATATATCTCCCTTGTATTTCTGGATGTCATACTGCCGATCCTGATTCTGCTCGGCGTCGGTGTCATCCTCCAGAAGAAGTTCGAATTCCGTCTGCGTCCGATCGCGAATCTTGTCACCTACTGTTTCCTGCCGGCCGCGGTATTCCTGAACATATATGAAGCGGACATCGACTTTGAACTGCTGGGACAGCTCGCATTGTATCTGGTACTGTTCATTACTGCAATGATGGTGGTCGGTGAACTGCTGGCCCGGGGGCTCGGCCTTCGCGGAGGGGAGCGGACCGCGCTCAAGAACAGTGTCTCTCTGATGAACTCCGGCAACTACGGGCTGCCCGTCAGCCATCTCGTATTCAGTGCCAACCCGGTGGGTGTATCTGTGCAGATCATCGTACTCGTCGTCCAGAATCTGCTGACGTTCACATATGGCCTGTACAATCTGCGGTCCAATGCGAAATCCGTCGTGGAACTCTTCCGGGAACTGCTCCGGCTGCCGATCATCTATGCACTGGCGGCCGCGTTCATCCTGCAGGCAATTGACGTCGAACTGCCGAGTTTCATCAGCGTGCCTGTCGAGCAGCTCGCCGGCGGGTTCGCCGCCCTCGCGCTGCTCCTGCTCGGGATGCAGCTCGCACAGATTGAGATCCGTTCCTTCCACAAGGTCATCGCCTGGAGTGCACTCGGGCGGCTGGTCATCGGGCCCGCCGTCGCCCTGGCCATCATATTCATGCTCGGCATCGAAGGCGTCATCGCCCAGTCGCTGTTCATTGCGAGCGCGTTCCCGACCTCGAGGAATACTGCGACGCTTGCACTCGAATACGATGTCGAACCGGAACTCCATGCCCAGGTGGTCCTTTATTCCACGGTACTCAGCAGCATCACCGTGACATTCGTCATCTATCTGTCCATGCAGCTGTTCTAGATGGGGGCGGTTGGAGGGTTAACTGTCACTGAGTGTTCGGGTGAATGACAATTGAAAGGTCCAACTGCCTTAATTTAGACACACTTATCGTGTTTCAGTCATCTCTGGCTGAGGTATATGTATAGTGAATCAGATGGAGTCATCGAAAGGGGAAATGATTTTGGAACTTAAGGATAAAGTTGCGATTGTAACAGGTGGCGGATCAGGTATTGGTTTAGCTACAGCGAAGGCGTTCCTGGATAAAGGCGCGAAAGTCATTGTGGCTGATTACAATGAAGAGTCTGGTAAGAAAGCAGAAGAGAGCCTCAAACAATATGGGGATATCCTGTTTGAGAAAGTGGATGTCTCCGTTGAAGAGGATGTCAAAAACGTCGTTGCTCTCGCCGTTGAAAAGTTTGGACGACTGGATGTCATGTTCAACAATGCCGGAATCGGTGTTCAGGGCGAGACGCACAAGCTTTCCTATGAAGACTACAATAAGGTAATCAAAGTCAATCAGGACAGTGTATTCTTCGGTTCAAAATACGCGATCCCTGAAATGCAGAAGGTGGGCGGCGGTGCAATCATCAATACAGCCTCCATCCTCGGCAGTGTCGGCGAGCCGACAGCATTCGCGTACAACGCGTCCAAAGGCGCCGTGAATCTGATGACGAAATCCGTCGCTTTACAATATGCCAAGGACAACATCCGTGTCAGTGCAGTAGCTCCCGGCTACGTCGAGTCCGGCATGGTGAACAAGGATGCATTAGGTGAGTATTATGATACTCTCGTTGACAAGCACCCAATCGGAAGACTCGGACAACCGGAAGAAATCGCACATGCGGTCGTATTCCTGGCGGAAAATGAATTCACTACAGGCACCACACTTCTTGTGGATGGCGGCTATACAGCCCAGTAATGTAGTGGATATTGGAGGCACCAGACCAAAAGGTCTGGTGTCTTTTTCATTAATGGCTACATCGAGGATGATCAGGTTGAAGGACGGACGCCGGATTGGAAGGAGGATCGATGCCGAACTATATTCAATTCAGCGACCATAGCATCTTCCCTGTCGAAAGTGATCACTTTCATATCCATACCGACAATGACGGTGCATTAGAAATGTTGTGTTAAGAAATATGGACTGCGAATGCTAATTCAAGAAAAACGCATCTAAAGCAAGATAGGGGATACTTACGAAAACCACAAGGAGATAGACGGACAATATTTTACGGTTCTCCATGAACTTCTCGATTGCCGTAGACAGGAATATGAACGACATGGCGAGAAAAAACCATGGTATCAGCCAATCATTGCCGGTGAAGAGAATGTAGAAGGCGAGTCCGCCTATTATCATAGAAAAATGAAACTGATTTCGCGTATCAAGTAATCTCTCCAATCTGCATCTTAAAAGAGTGATATGTGATAGGTCTACTGGTTTCAATGTAACATAAAAATGACCTGGAACCATCCAGGTCATCACTATCAGAAATCATACATCGATTCCTTCTCTTCACGGATGCGCTTGTACGTATCGGTCAGCATGACGGTATCTTCGACCAGTGCATCGAGCCGGAAGATGATGTCGTCATTGACGATTTCCTTATTCATGAAATCCTTCTCTTCAATGAATACATATGTGCTCACGGTCTGTGCCTTCATGTAGCTCAGAATCGGTTTGAGCTGGGTTTCCGGAATGAGGAAATGCTTGGATGTCCCAGCGGTGACGAAGAAGCTTACAATCTTGTCCTGCAGTGCATTGATCGGCAGCAGGTCGAAGACGTTCTTCAGTGTCGCCGGGATGGAGGCCTGGAAAATCGGTGTGCCGATGATGATGGCGTCCGCTTCCATGATGGTTTTTGTGATATATGCCGTATCCCCTTCGTAGTCGAGGTAGTTGCGGCCGTCGCTGAACTGCATGGTGTAGTCGGCGAGGTCGATGAACGTCCAGTCGACATGCGGGTACTGGCTGGTCAATTTTTCGGAAACATATTTCATGGTCGTGCGTGTTTTGGAGCCGACGTTCGAGCCGGAGAGTCCTACAATTTTCATTGGTCAGCCTCCTTTTTTGTGTATTTTCTGATGGCAGGAAGCACTTCTTTGCCGATCCATTCGATGTTCCGCATGAGCTGGTCGAATGGTACGCCGCCGAAGTCCATCTGCCCGATGTAGCGCTGATGGTCGAACTGTTCATGCTGGTAGAGGATTTTTTCTATGACTTCCTGCGGACTGCCGACGTTCAGCACGTTGCGTTTGTCGGCTCCCATGGCGAAGCCGCGTTTCGGGAATCCAGCACCATTTGTTAATTTCATACCTTCATTTATGTGCGGGTAAACCTCCCGCTGTGCCTGCTGCGTCGTTTCGGCGACATGGAAGAAGCCGGCCGTGGCGACGGGGAGCTGCTCCGGATCATGGCCATATTGCCGTGCCGTATCCCGGTACGTGCCGATCGTTTCCTTGAAGTTCTGGGTTGGTCCGGCAAGCATCGCAATCTGCATCGGTACACCGGCGGCACCGGCTTTGACGGCACTCGCAGGATGACCGCCGACAGCGCGCCATATCGGTAATGCGCCGTCGAGCGGACGGGGGAGGACCCGTGCATCTTTGAGGGCGGGGCGGAACTCTCCCTCCCAATTGAGGATTTCATTCTCGTTAATCTTCAGAAGCAGGTCGAATTTCTCTTCGTACAGTGCCTCGTAATCGCTGAGGTCGTACCCGAGCAGGTCGAAGAGGCCGACGCGGGAAGCACGGCCGGCGATGATTTCAGCACGGCCGCCCGAGATGAGGTCGATGGTGGCGAAATCCTCATAAACTCTTACAGGATCCAATGTACTGATGATGGTCGATGAGCTTGAGATCTTTATTTTTTCGGTCGCCTGGGCGATGGCGGAGAGCACTACGGTATGCGCCTGTGTCGCAAAATAGTCCTGGTGGCTCTCGCCGACACTGAAGAAGTCGATGCCAACTTCTTCTGCGAGCTTCGCGAGCTCGATGATTTCATTGATGCGCTGCTGGGCAGAGATCCTTGTTCCGGTCTGTGGATTCGGGAGGTGGTCCCCCAGTGTGTAGAGCCCGAATTCCAGGCCATTATCCTTATTGATGCGGTACTGTTCCATTGAAGTCGTCCTTTCATGTGTCAGGTTGGTACTTTTATTATGTAATGAAATGGATGAAATGAGAAATAATCCGTCCGGATTCGGGCAGGTGGGAATAAAAATACGGCCTAGGACTGATGTTTGGGGAGGGCAGTGCTTAATTGTCATTCGCTGATATGACGAATGACAATTGGGAGTCCAACTGTCACTGGCGGGCGTGACGAATGACAATTGGGAGTCCAACTGTCACTGGCGGGCGTGACGAATGACAATTGGGAGTCCAACTGTCACTGGCGGAAATGACGAATGACAATTGGGAGTCCAACTGTCACTGGCGGAAATGACGAATGACAATTGGCCACCCAAGCCTGCCCATATAAAAAGCTCCAGCACATCCCAAAAAGGGGACGGACTGGAGTTTCATAAGCACTATTCCTTAACGAGGCGCAGCATGGTGCGGTAAAGCAGCTCGGTGCCGACGGCGATGTCGGCGTCTGTGGAGTACTCTGCCGGATTATGGCTGATGCCGTCTTTGCATCTGACGAAGATCATGCCCATGTCGCATGCATCCGCCATGTTGCTGGCGTCATGGAAGGCGCCGCTCATGAGCACGGGAGGCTCGAGGCCCATTTCAGAACTCTCCGACTTCATGATATCCATGATTTCAGGACTGGCATCCTTCGGTGTGGTGCCGCCGTCATCATGGATGGTGTATACGAGTCCGTGTTCGGATGCGGTCCTTTCGATGATGTTCATGAGTGCCTCTTCATAGGTGTTCCTGCGTTCCTGGTCACTGTCCCGAAGATCGATGGTGAAGGTGACGCGCTCAGGGATGATGGAACGCCCGCCCGGGAACACTTCGAGGTCGCCGACTGTGCCGACGGACGGCGCGTCCTTTTCGGACTGGACGAGGCTGTTGAAGGCGGCGATGATGTAGGACGCGCCGACGAGCGGATCACGGCGTTTCCCCATGGGCACTGTGCCGGCGTGGCCGGAGACGCCTGTCAGTTCGACGGTGAGCCACCTGGGTCCGGCGATGCCGCTGACGATACCGACGGGTACATCCGCCGCTTCCAGGTTCGGGCCCTGCTCGATGTGCATCTCCACATAGGCCTTGAGGTCATCGGGATTGTATTCCGATGCCTCGAGCTTATCGGGGTCGGCGCCGAATTCGATCAGTGCCTGCCGCCGGGTCACACCTTCAGCGTCCGTACGTTCAAGCTCACCCTGTTCGAGCTTGCCGAGGATGCCGCGGGAGCCGAACAGGCCGACGCCGAAGCGATGGCCCTCCTCATCACAGAAGGACATGACTTCGACTGGAACGTCGGGTTCGATGCCCTGTTCCATCATAGTCTGGACCGCCTCCAGCCCGCCGAGCACACCGATGGTGCCGTCGAAGCGGCCGCCATATGGCTGGGAATCGATGTGGGAGCCAAGCATGACAGCCGGAGCATTTTCATCCTTCCCTTCAAGCCTGCCGATCAGATTGCCGAAGTTATCGTAGCGTGTCTTGAGGCCGGCCGCATCCATCCATTTGCGGACGAGGTCCATGCCTTCCCTATATTTTTTGGAGAGGGCCAGGCGGTTGACCCCCGTCTCCTCGATCTTTCCGATTTCCGCGAGTGCATGTATGCGTTCCGATAGCCGTGATGCATTGATTGTGTGCATTGTATTATTCATCTATTCGAGATTTCCTTTCTTTTTCTCCATGAAGAGTACGACTGCGATGGTGAGCGCCACGCAGAGTGCAATCTTGATCAGGCTGAAGATGGGTGAAAAGAGCACCGCCATACCGATGACGAGTGCGATGACACCGTATTTCGGTGTGCGATACGCGAACTGTCCAAGCACGGCCCCGAAGATGGACGGCAGGACGAAGCCGAACATGCCTTCCACGAATGGCGGGAACATGGAAATCAGGTATGTACCACCGATGATCATGATGACGAGCAGGATGATGTTGGTGAGTGACGCGACTGCGATGCCGAATACACCGGCGACTTCCGCCTTCTGGGACCCGGGCGCCGCGTCGACCGACTTCTGTGCTGCAGACGAGCAGGGCAGGCACATGTTGGCGATATTGCCTGTCAGGAAGGCAAGGTATGTGCCGGCAACGCCGAGTGTCGGGTAGTAGGTGATCGGTTCGAGCACCCACATGATGCCGATGAATGATGCATAGCCGACGAGGCCGGTTGCGATGACGCCCCAGCCCGGATGGGCATCCAGAACGAATGAAATATAAAGTGGTGGAATGAGTGACATGATGATGATGACGAGAAGCGTCAGCCGGCCCCAGAAGTGGGAGCGTCTGTAGAACACTTCCATGGATGAAGCTTCAGTTCCGCTGATCCGTGGATCAGCGGCAACATTTGCTGTCTGATCTGCTGTGTTGTTCATATAAAAACCCCTTTGTCTTTTATTCTACATGATGAACGTGGTCAGATAGCCGGTGGTCATGCCGATGAGCAGAGCGAAGCCGAGGGCCCATTCCTTGAGCCAGCTGATGTCGCGGTGATCGGCATATTTCATCATGGCAACCATGGCAGCAAGCGCCACGACACCTGCCACCGTGTGGTTCGGTCCGTTGACCATCTGCTGGCTGGCCAGGTAGGCGAACGCCCCGAGCATGGCGGCCAGTGCAACGCTTGCCATGATCTTCGGATTGCGCTTTTGGATCTTCTCCTGCGTCTTACCCATCGATTTCGTGAACACCATCGTAAAGATGAGCCATCCCGTACCGCCGAGGAACATCGTCCACATGACGGCGGCGAGCGCCTCGATCGGGAAGTTCTCGGCCCCGAGCTCAACCCCGAATGCCGATGCCCCGATTGATGCGGCGCTGGATTCCGTTGCGGCCGACCCGATGATGCCGATGCGCATGAGCGTGATCGGCGAGCCGATCAGGGCAATCAGTGAGATAAGCACGATGGCGATGCCGAAAGATGGTCCGATGGAGCTGATGAAGCCTGCACGGATGGCGGTTTTGACCTCCTGTTTCGTCAAGTCCGCTTCAGGTGCAGAACGTGCTGCGATCCATAGGAATATGATGGCCTGAAAAGCCACGATGGCGACGATGATGAATGCGAAAATCCAGAATGCGGTACTATTTGCGATCTGTAGAATATCTCCCATTGATGAATCCCCCTTTGTTTATGGTACTTCCTATGAAGCCTATTCCCCGAGATAGTCGAGGACGGTGCCGATGAAGAGTTTGCCGATACGGAGCATCGCTTCCTCATCGACGTTGAATTTCGGATGGTGGTGCGGATATACATCTGACGGGTCCGGCATGGCACCGCCGACCCAGACGAACGACCCCGGGGCTTTGTGGAGGTAGTATGAGAAGTCCTCCATGCCCATCATCGGGGTCATTTCATACACCAGGTCCTCCCCGAAGAGGGAACGGGCCACACGCGCGATGCGCGCCGTCTCGGCTTCGTCATTGACGACTGCCGGATAGCCTTTGATGTAGTTCACGGTGGCCGAAGCCCCGAGGCCTTCACATGTCGATCTGGCCACCGAGCGGATGGATGCCTCGACGTTTTCACGCACCTCCGGCTTGAAAGTCCGGGCGGTCCCTTTGAGGAAGGCTGTATCGGGAATGACATTGAAGCTGTCGCCGGCCTGGAAGGTGGCGACGGTCACGACAGCCGCTTCGAGGGGATCCGTCTGGCGGCTGACGATCTGCTGGAGTGATGCCATCAGCTGGCCCCCGATGGCCACGGGATCGACGGTCAGGTGCGGCATGCCGGCATGTCCGCCGGCCCCATGTATGGTGATTTCGAAATTGTCCCCGTTCGCCATCGACGGACCGGCGCAATGGCCGACCCGACCAAGCGGCTCCTTGGAATTCACATGGGCCCCGAATACCGCATCGACGCCTTCCATGCAGCCGTCCTCCACCATGAATTTGGCACCCCCTGGCACAAGTTCCTCAGCGAACTGGTGGATGAAGACGACATTCCCCGTCAGTTCCTCCCTGAACTCGCTCAATACTTTCGCGACATGGAGCAGGCCGGATGTGTGGACATCGTGGCCGCATGCGTGCATGATTCCGTCCACCTTCGAACGGTAGGGCACTTCATTTTCCTCATGGATCGGGAGCGCATCGAAGTCGGCACGGAGCGCGACGGTCTTCCCCGGTTTACCGCCGTGGAGGGTGGCGACCACGCCGCGTTCTCCGACTTCCGTCTGCACTTCAAGTCCGAGCGCCTTCAGGAAGGTGGCGACCTTCTTCGGTGTATCGACCTCGTGGAAGGAAAGCTCCGGATACATATGCAGATCCCGCCGGAATTCGACCATGTCCGGGTAGAGTGCTTCGAGCCGTTCAAAAAGTTTCTCCTGCAATATAATCATCCCCCTGCTTAATATTTCTTATAATTCAGAATATTTAATGTTGTATCCACTGTCAAGGCAATATTGAAGCGGCAAATCGGCAAAATTATGGTTCTGGCTCATATTTTGTTAAGATATAGGTGAATAACATGTTTTTTAAAAAGGGAAGGGATCATATGACAGAAAGTGGATGGCACTTGGAACACAGTTATGCCAGTCTGCCTGAGATATTCTATAAAGAAACACAGCCGGAGCGTGCCGAGTTTCCCGAGCTTGTACTGTTCAACTGGAACCTGGCTGAAACGCTCGGTCTTGATTCAAGAAGTCTGCAGCTGACTTCAAGTGAGGTCTTTTCCGGCAATACGATTCCGGAAGGCGGTCTGCCGATTGCACAGGCCTACGCCGGTCACCAGTTCGGCAGCTTCACGATGCTTGGCGACGGCCGGGCGATCCTCCTCGGGGAACAGGTGACGCCGGACGGGAAACGGTTCGACATCCAGTTGAAGGGGGCTGGACGCACGGCATTCTCCAGGATGGGTGACGGCCGGGCGCCGCTTGGACCGATGCTCAGGGAATATATCATCAGCGAGGCGATGCACGCACTCGGCATCCCCTCGACCCGTGCCCTCGCCCTGGTGACGACAGGTGAGGCGGTAAGCCGTTCGAAGATGCTGCCTGGTGCGGTGCTGACCCGTGTGGCGGAGAGCCACCTGAGGGTGGGTACGTTCGAATATGCGGCACGGACGGAAGATGAAGGAAATGTCAAAGTGCTTGCCGACTATGCCATCAGACGGCATTATCCCGAGATTGTGGATGAAACGGATGAGGATAAATATAAGAAGTTCCTGGATGCTGTCATCGACCGCCAGGCATCGCTCATCAGCAAGTGGCAGCTGGCGGGATTCGTGCATGGTGTGATGAATACGGACAATATGACGATCAGCGGTGAGACAATCGACTATGGGCCATGTGCCTTCATCGACACCTACGACCCGGAGGCATCCTTCAGTTCGATCGACATCAATAAGCGCTATCGTTACCGCAACCAGCCGGGCATCGCCCAGTGGAACCTTGCCCGGTTTGCAGAAACATTGCTGCCGCTCCTCGACCCGGATAAGGAAAAAGCGGCGGAGATCGCCCAGCAATCATTGAGTGCATTCGGTCAGCTCTATAATGAATACTGGCAGGCCGGCATGCGTGATAAGCTCGGGCTGGTGAGTGGAGAAAAGTCGGATGACGATATTGCGATGGAACTGCTCGATCTCATGGCACATCATAAGGCGGACTACACACAGACGTTCAGGATGCTGTCGCTCGATGCCCCTGATGATGTCTCGTTCAGCGGCAGTGAGCGCTTCAAGGACTGGCACAGCAGATGGACGGCCCGTCTCGAGGCGCAGGAAGCGACACTCGAGGCCGCCCACATACTCATGCGGAGTGTGAATCCGGCGGTCATCCCCCGGAACCACCTGGTGGAGGAGGCACTCGACCTCGCCGTGGAGCAGGGCGACTACAGCAAGGCGTCCAAGCTCATCGAAGTGCTGTCGAATCCGTTCGACGATGGGCATGATAAAGAATACAAGATGCCGCCGGATGATGACGACAAAGTCCATATGACATTTTGCGGTACATGATGATATGAAGAAAAGCGTATTCCCGCGGGAATACGCTTTTTTTGTGATTTTTTGGAGTTAATGGTTGTTGAGTGGCATGCTCAGTGACAATTGGACACCCCGGGATAGCCTCTATTTACGGCCTTTCACATTGAAGAAGTCGCCGCCCTTCTTCTTCTCGTCATCGGTGCCCCAATCGGTGACATCGGCTTTCTTCACCAGGTGGGGGATATGCTTGGAGCAATGGATGTAGGCTTCATCCACACTGATCTTCACCCAGCGCTCGGCACGCCCATGCTCTTCTGCATGCATCTGCTGGATTTCGTCGGCATCGAGCCCGATGGCGGGGAGGTCTTCATTTTCTATGATTGCGGCACTGCCGTTTACATGCAGCCCTATGTGATGGGTGAAGAAGTCGATGAACATCAGTCCGATGTGCGGGTTCTCGGAGATGTTGCCGAGACTTGCCATGACACCATTGCCGCGGTATTCGGGGTAGAGGAGGGTATATGCATCGAGTACCCTCACAAATCCGGGGTCGCCGGCGCGGAGTGAATTGTCGCAGTTGCCTTTGGCATCGGACGTCGAGATGAAGACCATTTCCTGGTCTGAAATGAACTGCGCCATATCAGTATTCAGATGATCGATCATCTGGTTCGTGTAGAATGCATCGGCACGTCTTTTCGTGCCGTATCGTGACTGGAGGGTGCGTTCGCCTTGGGACATGGGAGCCTTCCTTTCATATGTAGACATAAAAAGAGTGGGCACGGATGTGATGATCCGTGCTCACTGTCATGTCAGAGTACCTTTTCGATGTCTTTCTTCATTTTGAGTGGGGATGTGGTCGGTGCCACACGGGAGATGACGTTGCCGTCACGGTCGACGAGGAATTTTGTGAAGTTCCATTTGATCTTGTCGCCCATCAAGCCATCTGCTTCTTTTCTCAGATGCTTGAAAAGTGGGTGGGCGTTTTCTCCGTTGACGTCGATGATGTCATGGATGTCGAAAGTGACACCATGGTTGATGCGGCATGCCTCTTCTGCATCCTGGCCCGATCCCGGCTCCTGGTTGTTGAACTGGTTGGATGGGAAGCCGAGGACCACGAGGTCCTGATCCTTATATTCCTGGTGGAGGGCTTCCAGGTCATCATACTGTCCGCGCAGCCCGCACTGGCTTGCCGTGTTCGCGATCAGCATCGGCCGTCCTTTGTACTTGTCGAGTGAATAGGTTTCGCCGTTCGCCTTCTTGACTTCTATATCATAGATACTCATACGATTGCTCCTTTATGGGGTGATATCTATATTATATGTAATCCCGACCGCGAGCTCCATTGATTCGGCTCGCGATTCGAGATTATCCCATTTCCTGGTCTGATTGCGGATAGGAGAAGAAGGCTGCCCTGCTGCTGTCGGCAAAGCCGCATTCCATGCATACGTATTTATGTGCCTTCCCCTCAAGGAAACATTTGACGATATCTTTGTGCATGCAATCCTCGCTGCGCTTCAGATCGCCTTTAATCTGCTTCTCCGCAAGCATGTCTTTAATCTGCTCACTTGCGTACTTTTCCATTGTCCTTTCCTCCTCTTTGTATGAGTATCCCATGAATTTTCTTCAATGCATTGATACTGTTACATATCCGTTTTTGGAACAATTAATCATCCTAAAGTGAACTTTTACAATTAAACCGTTTCCATATTACACAAATCTACTGCCTGTCTGTTATATTCAAACAAATCCATCTTATCGGGACATGTGATTATGCTATGATATATTCTAACTACTCATCCGTATGAAATGGGGGATTGCCGATGACAGCTGAAATGATTTTTGTTGCCCTGATGATAGTGCTGATGCTGCTTGGTCTGCTGATGGAGGTTGCGCGGGCCGACCTGATTGTCTTCTTCTTCCTGGTCGTCTTCCTGCTGACAGGCATCATTTCAACGGAACAGGCATTGAGCGGCTTCTCAAATGAAGGGATGCTCACCGTCCTGCTGCTCTTCATCGTTGCGGGTGCCATACAGAAGCATGGGATCATAGAAAACTACATCGACCGTCTGCTCAGTGACCACAGAGGGACGAAGCGGTCGATGATCAAGCTCCTCGCCCCGATTTCACTGTTTTCGGGGTTTCTCAATAATACGCCGATCGTAGTAACGCTCACACCGATACTGAAGAACTGGTGCCAGCAGAATGGGATCGCACCATCGAAATTCCTGATCCCGCTGTCCTATGTGACGATTCTCGGGGGCACCATCACACTGATCGGCACATCGACGAACCTGGTGGTGCACGGGCTGTTGATCCAGTCCGGGCGGGAAGGCTTCGGCTTCTTCCAGCTTTCAGTCGTCGGTCTGCCGATTGCGGTCGCCGGCCTGATCTATATTTTCACCCTTGGCTACCGCCTGCTGCCGGACACGCTCGGCGCCAAGGAGCAGATACGCAAAGAAGTGAAGGAGTTTCTGGCGGAAGCGGTGATCGAAAAGGGTTATGAACACGTCAATGGCAGGATCGTCGATGCGGTGAACAACTCATTGAAGGGTATATACATCATCGAGATCATCCGCAACGACACCCGCATCTTCCCCGTGACACCGAACACCATCATAGAGGAAGGGGACCACCTGCTGTTCTCGGGAACGCTCAATACGATCGCGTCCGTGCAGAAGCAGAAGGGCATCACCCTGAAGACAGGTACCGACCAGACACTTGACAGTCTGAAGGACGACAAGTTCGAGCTGATCGAGGCGGTCATCTCCCACCAGTCGGGTCTGGTGGGGAAATCGGTGAAGTCTGCCAGTTTCCGTTCCAAATACAATGCCGGCGTCATCGCTGTGCACCGCAATAATGAACGGATCAAGGGCCGCGTCGGCGAAATCATGCTCAAGCCGGGGGATACGATACTGCTGCTCGCCGGCAATGATTTCATGGAGATGCATATGCATTCCATCGACTTCTATGTCGTCACTTCGCTGTCGCCGCCGGAACCGCTGAATCAGAGCAGCGCCAAAGGCTGGGCAGGACTCGCGCTGCTGCTCGTCATGATTTCATCGGTCACACTCGGATTCCTGTCGATGTTCGAAGCGATGCTGATAGCGGTCATCCTGCTCATGCTCTTCAAATTCATCGATGCCGACGAGATGCTGAGCTACATCCAGTTCAACGTCATCCTGCTCATCGCCAGTGCATTCGGTGTGGGGGCGGCGATGATGGAATCGGGCCTCGCCCAGTTCCTGGCAGAAAATATGCTGATGATCGCAAGGCCGCTCGGTGTCATCGGCGTCATCGCAATCCTCTACATCATGACGAACATCTTCACTGAACTCATCACCAACACCGGTGCAGCCGTGCTGATGTTCCCGATTGCGATGGAGATGGCCACACAGATGGATATGGACTACATGGGCCTAACGGTCACCATCGCCATCGCCGCTTCCGCAAGCTTCATCACACCAATCGGCTATCAGACGAACCTGATCGTCTATGGGCCGGGCGGGTACAAGTTTACAGACTACATCAAAGTGGGCGTCCCGCTGTCATTGATGACGATGGTGATCTCCACACTGATCATCTATACCGTATGGTTCTAGAATAAAGTACACAGGGAAAGAAAGGATAGAAGAAGATGAAATTGGGCATCCTGGATCAAATGCCGCAGCCGAAGGGCAAGACGGCTGAAGAGACGGCATCACATACGATTGAAATGGCACAGAAGGCGGAGCGTCTTGGATACGAACGCTACTGGTTTGCAGAGCATCATGCTACGCGCGGCATGGCATCAAGTGCACCGGAGATCATGATGGCTGCAGTGGCTTCCCGGACCAGCAGGCTCAAAGTGGGCAGCGGGGGCATCCTGCTGCCGCAGTACAGCTCGTTCAAGGTCGCTTCACAGGTCGCACAGCTCGAGTCGCTCTTCCCTGGCCGCATCGAAGCAGGTGTCGGGCGTTCGCCCGGCGGCGGGGAGTTCCTCCGCAGGCTGCTGGCTGACGGCAAGCCGAACCAGATGGCCGAATATCCGGATAAATTGAAGGATCTGATCCAGCACCTGGACGGCAGTGCGAAGGTGCGGGCCGCGCCGCGTACCACTGGACGCCCGGAGCTCTTTTCGCTCGGCCTTGGAGAGAACAGTGCAGTACTTGCCGGCATACTCGGCATCGGATACGTATTCGGCCACTTCATCCGCCCTGACCGCGGCGTGGAGGCGTTCCGCGCCTACCATGATGCATTCGAACCAGGGTTCATGGAAAAGCCCGTCGCCCGTGCATGTGTCTTCGTCGTTTGCGGTGAGGATGATGCCCATGCAGAGACGCTCGCAAAGGAACAGGACATCTGGCTCCTGAACGTGGAGAAGGGGCTCGACAGCCAGGTTCCGACGCCGGAGGCGGCACAGAAGAAGTATGGAAAGCTGACGGGTAAGGAACATGAAAAAGTGGCGGAGAACCGCCGGCGCATGATCATCGGCGGACCGGAGACAGTCCAAAGGGAGCTCGACCACTACCGGGAGCTTTATGGATGCGACGACTGGCTCATCCTGTGCAATCTCCATGATTGGAAGGAGAAGCAGCGTTCATTCGAACGGCTTGCCGGAATTTATCTACAGCAGCCCTGATATGATATTGTAAAAGTGCCTTGCTTAATCGCTTTCATCGTCAACGACCTTTATGCTATATTAGCTTAGTTGACTTTAGAAAGAGGTGTTGCATCATGGAATTTACAATATGGAATCTTGTGACCGATCTCGGTCTCATTGCGATGCTGCTGCTCGTCGGGATGTTCCTGCGTGCGCGCATCGGCCTCCTGCAGCGTTCATTCATGCCGGCAAGCATCATCGCCGGCATACTCGGTCTGATCCTCGGGCCGAATATGCTCGGCTTACTGCCGTTTTCAGCGTTCATCGGAGATTATCCCGGTGTCCTGATCGCAATCGTGTTCGCTGCGATCCCGCTCACTACGGGACGTTTTAACATCAGGAAGATGATCAATAAGGTCGGGGGTCTTTGGTCGTATTCACAGATTGCGATGCTCCTGATGTGGGGTCTCGGGCTGTTGTTTGCATTGGTGCTTCTTGTGCCGGCATTTGATGTGCACACAGGCTTCGGCCTCATCCTTGCCGCCGGATTCGTCGGCGGACACGGCACCGCCGCTGCACTCGGGGATGCATTTGTCCAGCAGGGCTGGGAAGAAGCCACTTCCCTTGCGATGACATCTGCAACGCTTGGTGCCATACTGGCCATCGGGGTCGGTCTGGCCCTGATCAGGAAAAGTGCGAACGAAGGCTATGCGAATTACATTTCAAGATTCGATGAGCTGCCGGAGGAACTGAGGACCGGCCTCATCCCGGAAGACAAACGTGAGTGGGGCGGAAAGGATACAGTATCCGCGATTTCCATCGATCCGCTCGTCTTCCATATGGCGCTCGTCGTCTTCGTCACGATGATCGGCTACTACTTGAGCCAGTTCGGAGAATCACTATATGAAGGACTTGCCATACCTGCATTCTCCCTCGCTTTCCTCGTCGGATTGGCCTTGAGCCTGCTGCTTCAGGCAGCCGACATGGACAAATACATCGATAAGAGTGTGATGGCTAAGGTGAGCGGCAGTGCTACCGATGTTCTCGTGGCATTCGGCATCGCCTCCATCAACCTGACGGTCGTCGCACAGAACCTGGTGCCGTTCCTCATATTGATGGCGTTCGGGATTCTGTTCACATACACCTTCTACCGGCTCGTCTCCCAGTATTATTTCCAGGAGCAATGGTTTGAAAAAGGCATATTCACATTCGGATGGATTACAGGCGCCGTCGCAATGGGCATCGCCCTGCTCCGCATCGTCGATCCGAAGCTCGAAAGTGGCACACTCGAAGATTACGGGCTTGCCTATATCCCGATCGCACCTGTTGAAATTGCGCTGATCACTTTCGCGCCGCTCTTCATTCTGAATGGGCAGCATTGGCTGTTCACGGTAATCACAATCGCCTTGAGCATTGCCATCATCATCTTCTCGTATACAAGAGGATGGCTGCATTTAAAGAGGAATGCATAGATGTAGAATAAGAAGGCCCGCTCCCGGATAAGGGGCGGGCTTTTATGATGGGAAAAGAGGGGAGAGGGCGCTAATTGTCACTCGTAGTTTCCGCCAATGACAGTTGGAGGTCTAATTGTCACTCGTAGTTTCCGCCAATGACGATTGGAGGCCTAACTACTCTGCTGCAACAAGACAAGCATCAAGTATTTGTATTATACTGGAAATATACGATATGAATGGAGGCGGATTATGGAGACGGCAAATATACTTGCATGGACGCTACAGTTCGAGACGGATATCCCAAATGACATCGCTGATATTCTGATAGGGGACGAACGTCCGATTGCTGCATACAAGACGTTGAGGGACGCAGCAATCTTCACCGACAAACGTATGATCATCCGTGATGCCCAGGGCATGACTGGCAAGAAGGTGGAAATGTATTCCCTCCCGTACAGTTCCATCGACATGTGGTCGACGGAGAATGCGGCGGGCATGTTCGATGTGAATGCAGAAGTGGAACTATGGACGAAGGTGGGCCACATCAAACTCAACCTCGGCAAGAAAGTGGATATACGCAAATTTGATCGGCTCATCGCTGAAGCCGTACTGAAATAGCAAAACGCCTTCCACGAGGGAAGGCGTTTTTTTTGTGTGCTACCTGTACATTTCTTCAACCTGATCCAGAATGCCTGCCTTACTCAGATAATCTCTCGGGGCGAGGAACGTGACGGTGACGACACCGGGGTTCCGACCGATATCGATGGAGCCTGTAATTGTCGCACGGTTCATGACTTCCGGCACATCAATCTTGAAGAGGGAGGCTGCGCGTTCCATGCCATTGAGAGTCGCTCCATTCAGATCGGCACCTGTACCGACGAAAGAAACCGGGTACGTCTTCTCGATTTCTTCAATACGCCACTCTGCTGCCAGGGCCTGCGCCTTCTCAATCTCCTTCTCGGTAAATGGTTTAGCGAGTACAGGGAGGTCCTCCTCAAGAGGAAGGATGATGGGTCCTTCGATGACGAGGTTCTTTATGATCTCGACCCTCAAGTCGACGATGCCTGATACATCTGTCGTGTGGCCTGCAATTTCACCGTTCCCCTGCATGGCGTGCATATCTCCGAGATAGACGCCGCCCCCCTGCACTTTGACGGGGCAGATGACTGTCACACCTTCACGTACCCGGTTGATGTCCATATGGCCATCGGTGCGGTCGACCAGCTGATCTTCCGTAATGCCGTATTCATGGGGGGCATCAATCAGGAACTGGCCGAAGTCCCCCGCATTATGGGAATCCGGGAAAGGTCTCGCAGGAGTGGTTCCCAACTGCCCCAGGAATGGGACGACACGCGCCAGGGCGCCGACGATATCGTGGGGAGCAAAGGTGACGACTGGATTCTGTATGGAGTTTTCCGGTGTAGACATGTAGCGTTTCGCTTCATGTGCAATATTTTCCGCTCCTTCCTTACCCAAAGTCAGGCCGAACGTCCGTTTTTCATCGAAAGCCATCGTATATGCATTGGTGAAGGTGAAGGGAGTGACATCTTCCCCGCATTCCACGCACCTGACTGCCCCCTGGCCGATGCCTTCGATTCTTGAGCGAGGGTTCTTTGCACCACAGTTCGGGCAGATACCGGCGACGAATGGATCACCTGTGAACCTGCCTTCCATCGGCTTATCGTTGCCGGAAGCCGTAGCCATCGAAGTTACACGTATCGAGTTGATATGGATTGCTATGGCATCGCCAACTTCTGCGCCCTCGACGAATACCGGTTTCGTCACTTCATGACCGCCTTTAAGCTCAGGCGTGATCATTGGCCCCCAGCAGCCGGGGGCCGTGTTGGCGACGATATGGCCGCCATCCTTGACGGTATACTGCATCTCCTCGCCTGGATCGAGGATTCCATTGGTGAACTGGTCGACATAGACTGTCTGCTTCGCTTGCCGCTCTGACATTTGAATCATCCCCTTTATAGTGTTATCTCTATTTTACCACGGTCGGAAGGCATATAAGAGTGCAAGGCTCATTATTTTCTGAAAATTCACCGAAATTGCAAATGAAGTAGGCAAATCAGGGAAAAACTTAATAATCTTCCATGAAAATTCTAATTTAAAATAATTTACAAAAATAAAACCTGGTAATCATTAGTAAGTGTTGAGCCACAGTACCGTCAGAGGGTCTCATAATGAATATACTGAATTTTTGTCGATGAAAAATTTTTCAAAGATATGACCACCCTTGAGTGAGAGATTAATAGGCAGGGCGCCATGCATTCTTTTTAATAAAATATGCATAATTGACATGTGCAGAATATTAAGGAACAGTAGATTAAATCTAAATAAGGGATATATAATTTCATACAATCGTTTAAAAATAAAAGTAATAGCTTGTAAATATTTCAACTGTTCATAATATTTGTATAATTTATATTGTAAAGGTACACTCCATGTTATATAATGATAGCAAGTTAAAAGTGACAGAGGAAAAGGGAAATGGACTTTGCATAACATGAAAGTTTGCTACATTATTTAATTATTTATAAAGCTTCAAGCCAAGCAGGAGGAGGATCGTGAATGGTGCATGAAGCTTTATTATAATAATAAATATTTTGAATAACATATATCTATACAGCGTCTCATATGTATTGTACGAAAGTTCGAGCAGGATTCCTCAGCACAAATGAAGTTGCATTCTGCACGCAGACCAGCTTTTCCTTGGTCGGGGGTCCTTTGTGGTTAGTGGCTGGTTTCAGGGCAATCTTAAGGGGATTTTTGTGTGGGAAAAATGAACTGAGCAGAAGACAGAGAGAAGCTAGGGGATCGGTTGAGGATCATTCTCCGTCCATGACATCCACTGTGGTCTCATCCACACCACAATGGAATAAGTGAGAAAGGGAAATTTATGCATCTCAAATGTAAGAGAGAAAGAGACCATTTGAGATGCCTTTTTTATTGGTCTTTCAAATAAATGCCTATTTGGGGATACATCTCATATACTGGGATGTTTTTATTATGGGGAAATTTAAAAATAATATTTATATATATGAATATTTATGTAATAATATGTATCATAATGAAAAAGGGACTGATCAGAATGAAAGAGACTTTATTTGAGCAGCTGGAGAATCTATTCCCCGAGATGGTGAAGGCGCGCAGGCATCTGCATATGTACCCGGAACTATCCTTCAAGGAGCAGTTTACGCCGGAGTATGTCAGGCAGCACCTGGAATCACTCGGGATTGAATACAGGACCCATGTCGGCGGTAACGGTGTAGTCGGCACCCTGCATGGGGGGAAGCCGGGACCGACGGTGGCGCTGCGTGCGGATTTTGATGCCCTTCCGATCCAGGACGAGAAAGATGTTCCATATAAATCGACGATTGACGGTGTGAGCCATGCGTGTGGACATGATGTGCATACAGCCGCTCTGATGGCGGTTGAGACTGTGCTTGCAGGTGTGAAGGAGGAGTTGGCGGGCACTGTGGTGTTCATTCACCAGTTCGCAGAGGAGCTGCCGCCGGGTGGTGCCCAGCTGATGATTGCCGATGGCTGTCTGGAAGGTGTGGATTACATATATGGTGCCCACGTATGGGCAGATGACGACTATGGAACAATCGGCTTCATACCGGGACCGGCGATGGCAGGCGGGGATAATTTTGAAATCACCATCCAGGGGAAGGGTGGACACGGCGCCATTCCCCACACTACAGTAGATCCGCTTGTGACGATGAGTCAGCTTGTGGTGAACCTGCAGCAGATCGTCAGCCGCAAGATGGACCCGAACACAGCGAATGTCGTCACGATCGGGAAGTTCCATAGCGGGGAGGCGACGAATGTCATTCCAGATACGGCAACGATTTCTGGGACGACGCGTACATTCGATGCGGAATCGAAGGATGTTATGGAGCAGTGGATCCGAATGATGAGTGAATCGACGGCCGCACAGAATGGCGCGGCGGCAAAGGTTGACTTTACGTACGGCTGTGTACCGCTGATCAACAGTGAAGCGGAGACGGAACAGCTCAAAGTGCTTGCGGAACAACATCTGCCGGACATGACGATGGAGGAGAAGATACCGATGATGACTTCTGAGGATTTTGCCTACTACCTTGAGCATGTGCCAGGTTCCTTCTTCTTCGTGGGGGCACGCAATCCGGAGGTCGATGCCGTCCATCCGCATCACCATCCGAAATTCGATGTGGATGAACGTGCCATGATTGAAATCGGCAAAGTCTTCATCCTCGCGGTGCTGCATCATATGGATGGACTGGAGGTTGCGGATTGTGAAACAGCAGAAGCATCCAAATAAAAGGCGTCTTGAGATGCCGGATACATATGTCATCCTGTTCCTTGTACTTGTGGCAACGGCGATCGCAACATATTTCGTACCTGCCGGGGCATTTGAGAGGGAACAGGTGGACGGTGTCGAGCGTGTGGTTTCAGGCACATACGAGAGTACTGCACAGGATCCGGTCGGCTTCATGGATGTATTCATGGCCCTGCAGACCGGGATGGTCGAATCGGCTGGACTCATATTCCTTGTGCTGTTTGCCGGAGGCATGTTCGAAGTGGTTGAACGTTCCGGGGCGATAACCGGAGGCATCATGAGTGCAGTGGATAAGATGCGCGGCAGGGAATTCCTGCTCATTGCTGTCATCTCCATCCTGTTTGCACTGGGCGGTGCAACCGGGGCCGTGGCGAACTCAGTCATTCCGTTCGTCGCCATCGGCGTCATGCTGGCACGTGCCCTGAAGCTCGATGCGATTGTTGCGGTCTCCATCACGTTTGGCGCGACATTCATCGGTTTTGCAGCTGGGTTCCTGAACCCATATACGGTCGGCATCGCGCATGCGATTGCAGAGCTGCCGCTTTTCTCCGGCATGCTTTTCAGGGTCATTTCATTTATACTGCTGGTCGGTGTGACCATCTGGTACACGTGGGTCTATGCCAAACGCATCATGCGTGATCCGTCACGCAGCCTGATGGGCATCCTTGAAGATGAAGGGGACGTGGTGGAAATGAAGGATGCGCCGTTCACCCTGCGCCATAAACTCATACTGGCCTGGGTGGCGGCAGCACTGGCTTTCTTCGTATTCGCCGTCATCCAGTTCCAATGGACAACGAACCATATGGCAGCGTTCTTCATCATCATTGGTCTTGTAGCAGGTATCATTGCCGGCATGAACTATAATAAGCTCACTCTGACGTTTCTTGAAGGATGCAAGAATCTGGTCTACGGCGCACTGATCATCGGGGTGGCCCGTGCGGTGCTTGTCGTGATGGAGCAGGCAAACATTCTGGATACCATCGTCAATGCCCTGTCAGTGCCTCTCGGTGCCCTGACACCTGTGCTGGCAGCAATCGGCATGTTCATCGCAAACACCGTATTCAACTTCTTCGTGCCTTCGGGAAGTGGTCAGGCGGCGATCATCATGCCGATCCAGACACCGCTTGCCGACATGATCGGCGTTACACGCCAGGTGGCCGTCCAGTCGTTCCAGTTTGGCGACGGCTTCTCCAACAGCATCTTCCCGACTTCCGGGCCGCTGATGGCGAGTCTCGCAGTCGCAGGCGTGCCATGGATCAAGTGGGCAAAGTGGCTGCTGCCGCTGTTCCTCATCTGGTCGGTCATTGCAATGTCCGTACTTGCCATCGGCGTCATGATCAACTGGGGTCCTCTATAGGAAACGAACCGGCATCGGAAGTGGATGCCGGTTTTCCATATGGTGTAAAATTCATATGGAAATATTCTAAAAAATATGATATCTTCATCTAGTGTCAATAGAAAGCGTTTTCTGGGAGGTAGAGAAATTGTCAAAGTTTAAGAATACATATCAGAATATGTGGCGGGAGTCCAAACGGACGAAGTCACTGCTCAAATTCTTCAGTGTGGATGAAGCCAAGAAGCACGCTGAACAGGGCAACCGTGGTCCTGTAAATGAAGGGCCGGAGCAATCCTATGGACGCATGCAGTTGGTGGGGCTGATCCTCGGGCCGCTGCTGTTCATACTCACGCTCCTTTTCCTGAATACCGAGGGGCTCGACTCAGCCGGGGTATTTGTCGTGGCATCCACATTATGGATTGCGACATGGTGGATTACGGAAGCCATTCCGATTCCGGCGACATCGCTTCTGCCATTGTTCCTCTTCCCGTTGGGCGGGGTCATGGACAGCGGGACGACGACCAGCGCCTACGGCAACGACATCATCTTCCTCTTCCTTGGAGGATTCCTGCTGGCACTTGCCATGGAGAGATGGAACCTGCACACGCGGATTGCACTGACGATCATCAAGGCAATCGGCACGACGACGGCGACCATCCTGCTCGGCTTCATGATAGCGACGGGCGTATTGTCCATGTTCGTCAGCAACACTGCAGCAGTCATGATCATGATTCCGATCGGTATGGCGATCATCAGCGAAGCACACTCGCTGTCGAAAAATGATCTTGATGACAACCTGCGCAAGTTCGAAAAATCACTGGTACTCGGCATCGGTTATGCTGGAACGATCGGCGGCCTCGGTACATTGATCGGTACGCCGCCGCTCATCATCATGTCCGGCCAGCTCCAGGAGCTCTTCGGCATCGAGATGAGTTTTGCACAGTGGATGCTGTTCGGTGTTCCGATCGTCATCATCTTCCTGCTCCTGGCATGGGCCTACATGCATTTCTTCTCATTCAAGCATGGCATGGACCATCTGCCGGGGGGACGTGAGATCATCACCAGTGAGCTTGACAAACTCGGAAAGATCACACGGGAAGAGATTCTTGTCCTCATCGTCTTCCTGTTCGCAGCATTCATGTGGATCACCCGTGGGTTCATCTGGTCGAACTGGTCTGTGACGGAGATGCTTACGGACGGCGCGATTGCAATGATGGCGTCGGTCATCCTGTTCCTGCTGCCGACAAAAAGGAAGTCGAAACGCATACTCGACTGGTCTGTTGCCCGTGACCTGCCATGGGGCGTACTGCTGCTCTTCGGTGGCGGTCTCGCACTGGCAGCAGCGATTGTGGAGACGGGGGTCGACCAATGGCTCGGTGAACTTCTGACGGCTGTCGAAGGCATTCATATCGTCATCATCATCTTCATTGTTGCACTTGGTATCCTGTTCCTGACGGAAATCACATCCAATACCGCAACAGCAACAATGATCCTGCCGGTACTTGCCGGTCTGACGATTGCACTGGAAGTGCACCCGCTGTCATTGATGGTGCCGGCCGCCATGGCTGCAAACTGTGCATTCATGCTGCCGGTCGGGACACCGCCGAACGCCATCGTCTTCGGTACACAGAAGATCAGCATCCAGGAGATGGCCAAGACGGGCTTTGCCCTGAACATCGTCGGGGTCATCCTGATCGTAGCATTCGTATACTTCCTGATGCCGTTCATCTTCGGCATCGACCTGTTGAACTATAGTGGATAACAGATGAAAAGTGGCCCGCCTCATTACGAGGGGGCCACTTTTTTGGTTCTTATGATTAATGGGACGGCAACTGTCATTGAGTGTCCGGGTGAATGACAATTAAGGGCTGGGCATGACCATCCGGTCTCCATCAACCTATTCTTTGGCGTCTGCAAAGTCACTCAACGGGACGACATAGACGTAGCTGTCCTGGCTGCCGACGAAGAGGGTATCATTGACGATGATTGGGCCGGCAGGGGCGAGGGTGCCGCCGAGTACTTTTTCCTTGACCGGCTCACCGGTCTCGGCATCCATGCCGACAACCCGTCCTTCAACATTGGAGAAGTAGACGATGCCGTTCTTCGCCACCGGCGGTGCCTTGGCCGCCTCATCTTCATACGCCCACAGCTGCTCACCCGTCTCCAGGTCATATGCATAGTAAGTCTTCGTTTTTGGGCTGGCAACATATACGGTGCCTTCATATATCATCGGCGCACCGGATTTGTTGTTCTGGACGGGCTGGCCGGTTCCCCAGTTGTCCTCCCAGAGGATTTCGCCGGATTCAATGTCCATCGCATAGATTTCATGCTCGGATTCTCCCTCTTCATTTTCGACGAGGGCAGTGGTGACGACAGTGCCGTCACTTACGGCAGGGGGAACATCATCGAGTCCCATTACGACTTCATCGAACTCGGTCTGCCATTTCAACTCATCCTGCTCGAGGTCATATGCATAGAAAGTATAGGGCATCGGGCCGCTGCCGCCGACATAGAGCGTGTCTTCATGTATATTCGGCGAGGACATGCTGATGGTGGAGCCGAGTTCATGCTGATGCGCAAGCTCCCCCTCATCAAGTGTCAGCTTGTAGAGGTGGCGGTCTCCGGTCGTGATGTAGAGATGATCGCCATGTATGGCCGGTGTCGGCATGACTTCCCCGTCTGTTTCGAACTGCCAGAGGATTTCGCCACTTTCCGCATCAAGTGCCATCACACCATTTTCCCCGGTGCCGCGTACGCCGTCATCCTGGAAGTGGCGGTTGCCGTATCCGACATACACCGTGCCTTCGTGATAGATGGTTTCGGAATGGATCCAGTTCGGTGCCGTCTCCTCCCATATCCTGTCGCCGGATTCGAGGTCGAAGGCAAGGATATGGCCGGAATTATGGTTGCCGATGAACAGCTTTCCATCCGCAACTACTGGCGTGGCACGGACTTCATCCTCCGTCTTGAACTTCATATTCTCGAGTGGTTCATGCCCTGAATCGATGACGGCATTCTTTTCAGGGTTGAAGCGGTACTGGGTCCATTCCTCGGCGCCGAAAGCCTGCATATCGCCGGATTCCTCCGAAGTCTCCTCAGCAACTTCCCCAGTTGCCTCTTCAGTCGGTTCCTCCGTCGTTTCTTCAGCGGACTGATCTTCAGCGTCTCCACATGCTGCAATGAGGAGTGTTCCTGATAATATCGAGTATTTCATCAAGCGCAGTAATGTCATATTTCTTCCTCCTGTCATTTTAATTGTGCAATATGTCCATTTTACGTTTGCCGGCTGCTCTGTTAGGCTATATTTCAGAAAACAAACAGAGGAGATTAAAAGTATGGAAACAAAAATATCCAATGTCGAGCGGACCGAGCTCGATAATACCATGTCCAAACGTTTCATCTGGGCCATTGCCTATGGTTCAAGCATCGGGTGGGGTGCCTTCATACTCCCGGGGGATTGGCTGGCTTCCTCGGGTACGCTCGGGTCGACCCTCGGCATCACCATCGGCGGCATCCTGATGCTGATCATCGCTGTGGCATATGGCGGCCTGACGACGCGCTTTCCGGTCTCGGGCGGTGAGTTCGCCTTCAGTTATGTCGGTTTCGGTAAATACGTCAGCTTCATCGCATCATGGTTTCTGGCACTCGGATACATATGTGTCGTCGCACTGAATGCCAGCGCCTTCAGCCTGCTGTTCAAGTTCATTCTACCTGAATTTCTTGAAATCGGCTATCTATATACGATTGCAGGCTGGGATGTCTACATCATGGAAGTCATTTTGTCATCCCTCGTGCTCATCCTCTTTGCCTTCATATCAATCAAGGGGAGCGGCCTGTCTGGAAATCTCCAGTTCCTGTTCTGCCTGTTCATGGCGCTCGTAGTTTCCGTCCTCTTCGGATGGTCATTCTTCTCGGGCGAGTTTGCGCTGTCGAATGCTGAGCCACTGTTCAATGAGGGGAACGGCGTATGGACTTCGATCATCCTGATCGTTGCCATCGCTCCGTGGATGTATGTCGGGTTCGACAACATCCCGCAGGCGGCTGAAGAATTCAAATTCAGCCCGGATAAGACGTTCAAGCTCATCGTCTTCGGCATCATCGCCTCCATCATCACCTACGTGCTGATGATCCTCATCACTTCCTGGGTGTACCCGGACGAGCAGTCGATCGATGGGGCACTTTGGGTGACGGGATCCGTCGTCCAGTCTGGAATGGGCGGTCTTGGAATGACACTGCTCGCACTGGCGATCTCATTCGGGGTATTTACGGGATTGAACGGCTTCTATCTGTCCTCTTCCCGGCTATTGTTCGCCCTCGGGCGGGCGCGTTTCATCCCGCCTGTATTCATGAAGCTCGGCAAAAATAAAACACCTTATGTCTCAGTACTCTTCATCATGACCGTGTGTCTCGCGGCACCTTGGCTCGGCCGTACAGCACTCAGCTGGATCGTCGACATGTCATCGACCGGCGTGTCGGTCGCATTTCTGATCACAAGCCTCGTAGCGGTCAAGTTCTTCAGCAAAAAGGAGAACTACAACATCCTCTATATCATCTTTGGTGTACTGGGTGCGCTGATTTCTCTGATATTTCTTGTACTGCTGCTGTATCCGGGGTCACCTGCATCACTCAGCGCGCCATCCTATATCGCGCTCGGTGCCTGGGTCGCACTCGGCGCCATCTTCTTCCTGTTCCAGCTGAAGAAGCTTAGGGCCCTGACGAAAGAGGAGCTCGACTACCTCATCCTGAACAAGGATGAATAATCAGGGATGACCGTACTGGCCGATGGCAAATTTTATATGATATCGGTGACTAACCTGTACATCCAGACTCCCGGACCAAGCGTCCGGGAGCCTTTCATATTCCTGTAAAATCAGAGTGCTTTTATCGGGCTTTTGCTAATATTACAGTTGTGTTACAATAGGTTCGGTATATAGGGGAAAGCATCAGAAAGATGAAGGAGACGACCAAATTGAGACCGATATTCCTATTATTCGCAGTGGGGCTGCTGACAGCATGTGGTGCTGATGCGGAGCAAAATGTCGACTTCGAGGATTTCAAGGCTGACAGACCGATGGTGAACATGATTACACATAAGAGCATCCAGTTGGATGACTCCATAAAATATACAGACCGGACAACCAAGCTGAACCTGGATGATTACGAGGAACATGCTACGGATGCCGTAAGCCGCAAGGACATGCTCGCAGTTGATGTCGACTATTCCAAAAAGGAAACGGTGCATATAGAGGACATGACCCAGGACGCGGAAGAGATACAGGATGAAATCTCCACTGTATGGGCCGAGACCTTCACGCCGATGTACAATCAGTTCCTGTGGCATGAGCTCGATAACAAGACGCTGGCAGCGAATCTGGAAGCGATGCACGAATCCTATGAAGGGCTCGAGATGCAGGTGGATGGCCTGGAGGCGCCGGCATTTCTGGTGCCAGAGCATGAAGAGCTGTTTGAACGGGTGAAGGCGGATCTGTATCTGGCGATTTCAAACCGTACGCTTGCACTGATCGAGTTCAAACTGATGAACCAGAATGAAGAACACGGCATGAACGAGGAGATGCTCGACATTCATCTGAAGAACAGCAGCAAGTACCTCTCGAGTGCCACCCGCTCCATCGACCAGTTGGAAAACCTGGAGACGGATACTGGCAGTGCGGATGACGAACTCGTTGTTGCCGATGAATAGCATAAAAAAGGTGGATTCCATATGGAATCCACCTTTTTTATATTGATGTACTGTTATTTGCCATCATTGCCCTTATCATTGGCATTATCACCGGCGCGAGTCGTCTTATCCTTTTCGCCTTCGCCTGGATCTCCATCAATGCCGTATTTGTCGACGACCTTGTCGCCTGTTTCACTTACTTTATCCCATTTGTCGCCGGCACCGACTTTATCCGCATGCTGGTCGCCTTGTTCCTTTATATTGTCCCAGTTCTCGGATACGTCTTTACGCGTATCTTCACTTTTCGCTTTGTTTACAAGATCTTTTGCCTTATCAAACAATCCTTTTTTCTCTTCAGCCATCATTAACATCTCCTTTGATATTATCTTTATATAATGTATCTACCTATACATACAGGAGGCTAAACATGATTCTACAAATCCATAGAAAAAGCACCGTGCATTTGACGGTGCTGGGGGATGTTATTTTCTGTCGTTGAAGGCATCAGTGGCTTTTTCCTTGACGTCGTTCGCAGCATCTTTCACTTTGCCTTCCGTCTCTTGGCGCTTGCCTTCTTCCTTCGTCTTGTCATCGTTCATCATGTCACCTGCGGCTTTTTTTGCCTTGCCCATCAGTTTGTCTTTTTTGCTAGTATCGTCTGCCATGAATAATACACCTCTTCTTGATTATTGTTGTTTTGCTTTACACAGGTCCATTCCCCGTTCATCTGTGGATTAAACCTCTAGCGATTACCTGAATCGTGACGATTGTCGTGGAAGACGCTCTTATCCGTCTCTTCATCCACATAGAATTCCTTGCGCTTTTTATTTATATCGGAAAGGACATCCTCCATGGAGTCGTCTTCTGAATCGCGTTGTCCAAGCTTATCTTCGGAAGATTCTTCGAACATCCTGTCAGTCTTATCCTTTTTGGCCATGAAACAACCGCTCCTTTCCTTTTTTATTCAGTACCCCCCACGAATTGGAGTGAAACATTACCCTTTTGGGTAGAGTGGGATGAGGTGATTACATGTATGCAATAAATGGAAAGTTCAACAATACATTCCGGGATTTCGAGACGTACCGGAAGCTAGGGATTGTAAGTGTGACGACGACACGCTTCAAAAGAAGTGTCATGGGTCCTGGGGGAGGGGACCTGTTTGCACTGTACAGTACACGCCAAGGATGGCTCGGGGTCGGGCGGGTGGTCGATTCCGCCGTGCCCTTCCAGGATTTCAGGATGCATCAGGGCGGGCTGCTGATCGAGCAGGAGACGTATCCCTTCAAGGAGATACAGAGGATCAACCCGCACTTCGGAAAAGAGGAGTATATATTGCGTGTCGAATGGCTGGCCATCGTGGATTCGGTCGAGGATGGGAAGATGATCGGCGGGTTCGATTCGGATGATCCGGTCATCGTGCTTGATGATGAAATGGAGAAGGCGGTCCGCAAAGCGTTCAACCTTCCCATATGAAAAACCCCTCCCGTAATCGGGAGGGGTGGGGCTACCGGACTTTCTCTCCGAGCATCGCTTCGCCTTCATCCGTCAGCTCTATATTGCTGTAGTAGAAGTCGTAGTCGAACGGCGTCAGTCTGAGCAGGCCTTTCTGCTCCATCAGCTTCATATGGAAGTCGACGGTCCGGATGTCATATTCCGCCATGCTCGTGTTGGGATACTCGAAAAGATGATTCTTTACATTATATAGAATCTTATATTCCAGATCCTTATCGTATGAATACTGCATATGATCACTCCTGCCAGACCAGTATAGGAACATCTGTTCTATTTGTCAATATCATGGATTTGTATGTAGATGACATGAATATATGTTTAAAGACTCTTGAAATGTGGAACACTATATGTGGAACACTATATAATGTAATGACATTCTATTAAGGAGTGATTGATTTGGCTAAGAAAGTCGCAGTAATCATGACTGACATGGTAGAAGATGTAGAATATACAAACCCGGTAGAGGCGCTTCAGAATGACGGCCATGAGGTGGAAGTCATCGCACCGGAAGCTGGAGAAATAGAAGGCAAGCAGGGCGGCAAGTTCAAGGCGGATAAAGGCATTGCAGATGTAAAGCCTGAAGATTACGATGCAATCCTGATTCCCGGTGGATTCTCCCCAGACCTGCTACGGAGTGACGAGCAGGGTCGTTTCGGTAAATTTGCAAAACACTTCCTGCAGGAAGACAAGCCGACATTCGCCATCTGCCACGGTCCTCAAGTGCTCATAGATACTGACATGCTGAAGGACCGCAACATCACTTCCTTCATTTCCGTAAGGAAGGATCTTGAGAACGCAGGGGCCAAGGTGCATGACAAATCCGTTGTAGTCTGCCATAACATGGTCACGAGCCGTAAGCCGGATGACCTAGAAGACTTCAACCGTGAAATTTCAGCCCAGCTCGGCTGATCGGACTGAATGTCAACAGAAAGAGAATTGAAATCATGAAGCAGTGTATTCATCCAACCCTTTTCGGGGTTGGATTTTTTAATTTTCGGACAATGCTGGAGGATCATGGCACCAAAAAACGCTCCTGAGCTCAGGAGCGTTGCAATTCCATCTATTCGACTGTAATCGTCCGTGCCTTAGCGTGAGGGTCACCGAAATGATCGAACACCGCATAGGCGATCGTATATTCACCCGGTGTATCGGTGTCGACTTCGCCTGAGATATGGGTGCGGTGGGTGATGTCACTGCCGTCCACATCGATGATTGCGACATCTTCCTTGGGATTGAATTCGGACCCTTGGGAAATCGTCACATCTTCGAGGCCGAGGAATGTGATGGCGGAACTGCTGGAGGCGTCATCCTCAGAGGATCCGGATTCCTCGGTGTCACCTGAGAGTTGTGCTTCGGTCGGTGGAATCATCGGCACCGGATCACTGGCAGCATTCGATACTTCAATCACGCGCGTGTACTCGTAATAGGCCCCTCGGCTGTTTTCAACACGGTATGAGACGTTGTAGGTGCCCGGCTGATTGGTGTTGACATTGTTGGAGGTCACCTCGATGTTGCCGGTGATGTTCCCATCCGTATTGTCGACCGCATAGACACCGGCAAGCGGGTCGAAATCGTCCCCGACTTGAACGTTATACCCTCCGGTACCTTTGATGGCTGGCACATTGCCGCTGTGGGCTGCAATCTCCTCTTCCATCGTCGGCCCCTCATAGTCTGCGTACTTGGAATCGGCCTGGTCTTCCGATTCGGCCTCAGTTTCGGAAACTTCAGCCTGCTGAAGTTCTTCATCCAGCAGTTCCCCTGTGATGGGGGCTACCGGAAGCAGGCCGGCCATGAATTTTATTATTGTACTTGAGTTCATTGTAGTCACCTCGGGATTGCTTTTGGAATAATATCCTGCAATGTATATTTATCGAGTACTTCAAGATATGCCTTGAGGGCATCATTCAGCACGAAGCGCAGCCCGCACACGGGTGTCAGGACGCATTCGTTGCCTTCCGAGAAGCATTCGGCCATATGGAAATTATCCTCCGTCTGACGGACGACTTCCCCTATATTGACCGCTTCTGGTCTATAGTTTAGCATAATCCCTCCGCCACGGCCACGCACAGTTTTGATGTAGCCCAGCTTTGCCAGGTGGTGCACCACTTTCGTCAGATGGTTCCTCGAAATATTATAGTAGCCTGCAATCTCATCTATCTGGATCTTCTCCTCATCACGCATGCCGAGGTACATCAGTACACGCAAAGAGTAGTCCGTATACAATGTCAGTTTCACTGTAATCATCTCCTTCATATAATTATACACGCATTCATTCCCTATATAAATAAAGTGAACTGAATCGCATCTATTCTGTGAACAAATTGTGAAATAGAGCACAACCGCTTGAAAACCATTTCATATTAACCTATTATAAAGGTGTATTTAAAATATATCTTATGACCGAAGGGGTTTTATTAATATGATTACTGAAGAGAAAAAAGAGGTCATCAAAGCGACGATTCCAGTATTGGAAGCACACGGCACCGAAATCACTTCCACATTCTATCAGAATATGTTCAAGGCCCATCCTGAACTGCTCAACATCTTTAACCAGACAAACCAGAAGATCGGCGACCAGCCGAAGGCACTTGCGATGACGGTATTGGCTGCAGCCAAGCACATCGACAATCTTGATGCGATCGTTCCTCACGTCGTAGGCATTGCGCACAAGCACCGTGCACTTGATATCAGACCGGAACACTATCCGATTGTCGGGAAACATCTGCTTGAAGGCATCCAGGAAGTGCTTGGCGACCAGGCGACACCTGAAATCATCGATGCATGGGGAGACTACTACAATCAGATCGCCCAGGTATTCATCGATGTTGAGCATGACATGTACCAGGCTGCTGCTTGGGATGGCTTCAAACCATTCATCGTCAGGAAGAAGGAAGTCATGACGCCTGATATCGTCAGATTCACAGTGGATGCCGACGATGTGGATAAGATATTCACAGCGGGACAGTACATTACGGTGAAGGTGAATCCTTCCGGTTATCCTTATGAGGCACTGCGCCACTATTCCATCTGTTCAAATGATGCAGAGGACGGCATCACATTCGCAGTCAAACGTGAAGTCGTCGATGATAATAAGGGTGTAGTATCCAATTATCTCCACGACGGCATCGAAGAAGGCGACGCACTCTTCCTTTCTGCACCGGCAGGCGACTTCAAAGTCGAGGAAGACCACGATAAACTGCTCTTCATCGCCGGAGGGGTCGGTGCGACACCGGTCATGGCCATGGCTGAAGAGGCGGTCTCCAAAGGCAAAGATGTCAAATTCGTATACAGCACATTCAACGAGGACCATCTGCCGTTCAAGGATCAGTTCGAGAAATTGCAGGCGGCAGGTGCAGATATCCAAGTGAAGTACAGTGATACAGAGGGTTACCTGAACAGCAGTGATTTTGCAGGCAGTGACGACCGTGAAATCTACCTCTGCGGCTCCATGCGCTTCATGACCCCGATGATTGCCGAGCTCAATGGCATGGGCATCGATGATTCCCGCATCCACTTCGAGCCGTTCGGTCCGAAGATGAGCATGCAGAAAGTTTAATATGTGTCCAACGATTTTTCATATATAGAATATACCCATCCGTTCCAGATTCGGATGGGTGTATTTTTTTGTCCATAAATGGTTTATATTATAATGATGGATGGAAGAAGGAAAATCTTCCAGACCACTTTTAAAAATCAGGAGGCTTCATAATGGAAAGAAAATGGGGTATAAACTTTATACGGGTGGCATCGGTATTCGGTCTGCTCGGTGTATTCATCGGGTCGCAGATGGCCGGGGAGATGGACTACAGCATCCGTCCAATCCATACGCACGTGCTGCTTGTCGGATGGCTGTCCATGTTTGCATGGGGAATATTCTACAGCGTCTACACCATTAAAAATAAGCTGCTCGTACATATCCACGGCATCGCGGGAATGGTCGGTGCAGTGACACTTACAAGCGGCATGTACTTCTATATGCTCAACCCGTTCAACTTCAACGAAACATTCAATATGATCTATTTCATCGTCGGCGGCAGCATCCTGCTCATCGCCTTTCTGCTCTTCCTCATCATCACATTCCTTGTGGAAAAGGAATGATGGGCGGAGGAGGACCCTCCTCTTAAAAAGAAAAGTTTTTTGTGCTTCCTTTTGATTTGGAGGGAATGTAGTAACTAAAATATAGAAAGAAAGCGAGATGGCGTCTTTGGAATATATACTTCTGATAATCGGCTTTGTACTGCTGATCAAAGGGGCGGACTATTTCGTCGAGGGAGCCTCGAACATCGCAGTGAAGCTCAACGTATCACCGCTCCTGGTCGGGCTGACCATCGTCGCACTTGGTACGAGTTCCCCTGAAGCGACAGTGGCGATCCTTGCGGCCCTTGAAGGCAGTCCGGGTGTCGTACTCGGTAACGTCATCGGCAGCAACATCGTGAACATCACGGTAGTCGTCGGTCTGACGGCCCTGATTGCGCCGCTGACCGTCCAGAGTGAAACCGTCCGCAAGGAGATTCCATTTGCGATGCTTGCGGCCATCGTCCTGATGATACTTATGGCCGACGTGGCACTTCAGGGGGCCGGTGCGAACATCATCAACCGTGGTGATGGGATCATCATCCTGCTGTTCTTCTCGGTATTCCTGTATTACGTATTCGAAATGGCACGGAAGAACCGTTCCAGTACAGTGGAGAAGGTGGATGCGGACACAGGCGAATCCTGGCTGAAGAATATACTCTTCACCATCGGCGGTCTCATCGCGATCATCATCGGTGGTGAAATGGTCGTCAGCAGTGCGACCGAGATCGCCCTGTCACTCGGCATGAGCGAAGCCCTCGTTGGTCTGACGATCGTTGCGATCGGTACTTCACTTCCTGAAATCATGACATCGGTCACGGCAGCCCTCAAGGGCAAGGGCGACATGGCCATCGGCAACGTCGTCGGCAGCAATATCTTCAACATCTTCTTCGTTACGGGTACAGCGTCCACTGTGGCACCGATTGCTGCAGAATCGAAGCTGTTCTTCGACGGCTGGGTGATGGTGGGACTGACCGTCCTGCTGCTGATCTTTTCCCGGACACACTTCAAGATCGGCCGGAGGGAAGGTGCAGTCCTGCTCCTTGCCTACCTCGCATATCTGGTCTACATCATCATAAGGAACTAGGGATGGTTGAAGAATGACCGATCTGCTCCTTCCTGCAAACGGGAAGGAGCTTTTTATTTCATGATGAATAGGGAATAATGAGGGGAGGCAGTTCATATCATAGGAAAGAGGGTTGAAGGCATTGGTCTATATTCTACTCATCGTGGGTTTCATACTGCTGATCAAAGGAGCAGACTACTTCGTCGAGGGGGCTTCGAACATCGCTTTCAAGCTGAATGTCTCCCCGCTCCTCATCGGATTGACCATCGTGGCATTCGGAACGAGCGCCCCGGAAGCGACCGTCTCCATCGCAGGTGCACTTGAAGGCAGTGCGGGTGTCGTACTCGGAAACGTCATCGGCAGTAATATCGTGAACATTACGCTTGTGCTCGGCATCACGGCACTCGTCGCCCCGATTGCCGTAAAGAGTGAGACGGTGCGCAAGGAGATTCCGTTCGCCCTGTTGGCAGGCGTCGTACTGATGATACTGATGGCGGATGTTGCCCTTCAGGATGCTGAGGAAAATGTACTGGGCCTAGGTGACGGACTCGTCATCCTGCTGATCTTCTCCGTCTTCCTTTACTATGTATTTGAAATCGCAATGAAAAACCGTACGCAAACGCAAGTTGAAGTGGAGGCCGATGCCGGTGAGTCATGGCTGAAGAATATCCTGCTGACTATAGGCGGCCTCATAGCCATCGTATTCGGCGGCAGCATGGTGGTCGATGGTGCAATAGAGATCGCCCTCGCCCTCGGCATGAGCGAAACGCTTGTCGGACTGACGATCATTGCGGTGGGGACCTCCCTCCCTGAAATCATCACTTCCATTACGGCAGCCATGAAGAACCAGGGGGATATCGCTTTCGGGAACATCGTGGGCAGCAACATCTTCAACATCCTCTTCGTCGCCGGCGCCTCCTCAACCATCGCCCCTCTGGCCATAGAATCGAAGCTTTTCTTCGACGGCTGGGTGATGGTGGTGTTGACGGTGCTGCTCCTGATCTTCTCGCGCACCCACTTCAGGATCGGGCGGAAGGAGGGGGCGGTTATGCTCGCCGCCTACCTCGCCTATCTGGCCTACATCATCATCAGGAACTAGGGAAGGCTGCGGTGTATGTGAGAGTCAATTTATTAACCTGGATTAAATAAATTATTTGCAGCTGAAAAAAATGAGAATGCCTCCTTTCCTCCATATATAGGATAAGGGGGTTTTTATTATGGAGAAGAGAAGGAAGACGAAGGAACATCAGTGGATGAGGGTCATGGCGGAAAGGAATGGGCTGGATGAATCGGGCAGGCGCCGCCTTGGTGCCCTTGATATTGGTCATGCGGGGGAGTGTGAGTTCGACGGTTGGATTGAGGACTACGGTAGTGAAAGGTGGCGGGTATATCGTGATGTGTGGATTGATGCCGGCGGACCGACACAGGTTGATACGATGATCGTGAGTGCGGCGGGGATCTTCATTTTTGATGTGAAGAATTATTCTGGGGAGTATGCGTATAGTGGTGGAAATTGGTCGGTGAACGGGCGGCCGCTCATCAAGGACATATTCGTCCAGCTGAAGCGGTCGATGGAAAAGGTGACGTTTATGCTCGGTGCAATCGATCCGTCAGTGCCGGCTGAAGGGAGGATCGTGTTCATCAACGAACATCTTTCGTTTGAGGCAGAAGGTGCGGTCCAGGACAGGGTGGTGATGCGCCATGTGCTGAAGAAGCATATATTGGAGATGGATGGCGGGCATCCGCGGCTGCGCATGCCGGTTGATGTGTTGTGCAGGGAGATCGAAGCATTCTTCATCGATTGTACGTATCCCCCACCTCGATGTGACGCGTCCCTTTATTTGAAGATGGATAAGGGGGTGCGCTGCCATCGTTGTGGGGAGTTTGAGCACGAGGTGATGCGTTATCATTTCATGTGTCTTAGCTGCGGATATCGGGAGGCGAAGGAGAAGGCGGTGCTGCGGTCGATCTGCGAATATGGCGTCATCCGTAATGACTGTAAGCTGCGTGTGGCGGACATCCATCATTTCCTGGGTGGGACGGTGGGCGAGCGGTATATCCGTTCGATCCTGATCAAATATTTCAGGGTGGCGGCGCGTGGCAGGCATGCTGCATATGTAAATCCGGGTGAAGTGATGGAGTACCTGTTTGCCGGGATGAACTTCAGGTATAAGGACTGGAATCAGGAATAAAGGGATCTAATTGTCACTCGTGATTTCTGCCAATGACAGTTGGAGGTCTAATTGTCACTCGTGATTTCCGCCAACGACAGTTGGAGGTCTAATTGTCATATGATTCCACACACATAAGCCCGGACAGCTCATGCCGCCCGGGCTTTATTCATACATAAAATGAAGCTACTCGATGTTGTTGTTCCATTTTGCAGCGAGCAGTGTGTTGTTGAGTACCATTGTGATGGTCAGGGGGCCGACGCCGCCTGGTACTGGCGTGATGTAGCTGGCGACTTCCTTGGCGGAGTCGAAATCGACGTCTCCAACGAGCTTCTCATCAACGACTGTATTACCGACATCGATGACGATGGCGCCTTCTTTGAGGTGTTCGCCAGTCACGAGGCCTGGTGCACCGACGGCGCTTACGATGACGTCATAGTCCTTGAGTCTTGCCGTCATGTCCTTTGTGCGGGAATGCATGAGTGTGACAGTGGCATTCTCATTGGTGAGGAGCTTGGCCACAGGCTGGCCGACGATGTGGGAGCGGCCGATCACTGCCACGTCCTTCCCTTCGAGGGAGCCGGTGTGCTTGAGCAACTCCATGATGCCGAGCGGTGTGCATGGCACGAAAGTACGCTGGCCGGTATAGAGTCTGCCGATGTTCACCGGGTGGAAGCCGTCGACGTCCTTGTGCGGTGCGATCGCTTCCAAGACCTTCTCTTCACTGACCTGCTTCGGCAGCGGAACCTGTACGAGGATACCGTTTACAGCATCATCATTGTTCAGGCGGTCGATGGTGTTGAGGACCTCTTCTTCAGATGTATCCTCATCAAGGTGGACGATGTCGGATGTCATGCCGATTTTCTCGGCTGCTTTATTTTTTGAGCGGACATAGCTCAAAGAGGCACCATCATTGCCGACGATCACAACCGTCAGGTTCGGGGTGATGCCTTTACTTTTTAATCTCTCAACTTCTTCGGCGAGGCCAGCACGATATTCCTTCGCGATTTCCCTGCCGTTCAAAAGTTCTGCTGTCATCTAAAAACGCCTCCTAAAAGATTTTCCTCCTCCATTATCCATGAGTTTATTGAAAATTTCCATATCATTTTAAGGGAATTGCTTATTTTATCACATTTTCATCAAGGTCTCCCAATAAGTCGAGATACCGTATAATAATTTGTACATACAAGAATTGATAGCTTAAAATACAAACTATTTTAAATAAATATATTAAAATGTTCGTTTTTAAGTTGATTATCGACACCCATATTGTTAAGCTGAACTTGAGGAAAAAACATTTGGATATAGAGAGGGTATTTATTCATGACAGTTGGAATAATTATGGGCAGTTCTTCGGACTGGCCGACGATGAAGCATGCTGGTGACATGCTGGATACTTTTTCAATACCGTACGAAAAGAAAGTGGTAAGTGCCCATCGTACACCGGAAATGATGATGGATTATGCAAAAACAGCGAAATCGCGCGGCATCAAGGTAATCATTGCGGGGGCTGGCGGGGCGGCACATCTCCCGGGCATGGTGGCTTCGATGACGAACATCCCGGTCATCGGCGTACCGATCGAATCGAAGGCGCTGCAGGGTCTGGATTCCCTGCTGTCCATCGTCCAGATGCCGGGCGGCATCCCGGTGGCGACGACGGCGATCGGCAAGGCGGGCAGCACGAATGCCGGCATACTGGCGGCAAGGATGCTTGCAGTAGGCGAACCGGAAATCTATGACAGGCTTGAGGCATACACGAAATCATTGGAAGAGAAAGTGGAGGCGATGCAGGATGAGCTCAATTAGTCTCGGAGGTACAATCGGAATCATCGGAGGCGGCCAGCTCGGCAAGATGCTTGCACAGAGTGCACTCAGGATGGGATACAGGGTGGCAATACTCGATCCATCAGAAGATGCACCGGCAAGAGCGACGTGCCATACGTTCATCCACGCGCCCTTCAGTGATTTCGAGTCATTGAAGCAGCTGTGTGAACTATCCGACGTCGTCACTTATGAATTCGAAAACATCGATGCGCATATTCTCCGGACGCTCGTCCATGACTATAACGTGCCGCAGGGTGCGGAAACGGTGCTGACACTCCAGAACCGCGATCTCGAGAAGGCGGCGATACAGGCGGCGGGCGCCGACATCGTCCCGTATCAGAAAATAGAAGATGAGGAATCACTGGATGGATTCATCCAGGAGCACGGCCTGCCGGTCATCGTCAAGACGACGACGGGCGGCTATGACGGCAAGGGTCAGATGGTGATTGAAACGGAAGCGGACCTGACAGAAGCATCCATCCCATTCGACGAAGCGGAATGGGTGGTGGAGAAGTACCTCCGACTGGAGCGTGAAGTCTCCCTGACGACGGCACGCAGCACAAGCGGACAGGTCACCCATTTCCCGCTGCAGGAGAATCTCCACAAGGACCAGATCCTTTACCGTACGATTGCCCCTTCACGCATCGACTACACAAAAGAGGCGAAGCGCGCCGTGCAGCAGATCATGAAAGCCATGCATTTCGTCGGCGTGTTCACAGTGGAATTCTTCATCGACCGGGAAGGCCGGCTGTATGTGAATGAAATTGCCCCGAGGCCGCACAATTCGGCCCACCACACGATCGAGTCATGCAGCATCAGCCAGTTCGATGCCCATATCCTGGCGCTGCTCGACCACCCGATGCCGGAAGTCCGCCAGCATCAGCAGGCGATCATGATGAACCTGCTCGGCGACGACCTCGACCGTCTGGAGGACACACTGTTCAGCCAGCCGGACTGGCATGTGCATGTCTACGGCAAGACCGGCCGCAAACCTGCCCGCAAGATGGGTCATGTGACACTGCTTACGGATGATGTCGACACGACACTCGATCATCTGGAACAAAAATTTATCAGGGGAGTCGAAGCATAATGCTCTTATATGAAGGAAAAGCGAAACGGGTCTTCAAAACGGAGGTGGATGGCGTCTACCGCATCGAATACAAGGACGAAGTGACGGCAGGGAACGGGGAAAAGCACGATTTCCTTGAAGGAAAGGGACGGCTCAACAATCTGATCTCCGCCGACATCTTCGAATACATGGCATCAAACGGCGTCGACTCGCACTTTGTGGAGCGCATCAGCGAGACGGAGCAGCTTGTACGCGCCGTCGACATCATCCCACTCGAAGTGGTGGTCAGGAACTTTGCTGCGGGCAGCATCGTCAAGCGCCTTGGACTGGAATCCCACCAGCCGCTCGATCCGCCGCTCGTCGAGTTCTTCTACAAGAACGACGACCTCGGCGATCCGATCCTGACGGACGACCACGTGCTGATGCTCGGGCTTGCGACAACTGAGGAGATCAGGGCGCTTAAGACGGCCGCTCTGAAGATAAACACCGTGCTCAGCCGGATGATGGCTGAGATGTCACTCTCCCTCATCGACTTCAAGATAGAGTTCGGCAAGGACCAGGATGGAAACATCGTCCTTGCAGATGAGATTTCACCGGATACATGCCGCATCGTCGATATGGAGACGAAGGAGAATTTCGACAAGGATGTATACCGCAACAGCACAGGCTCACTGCTCGATACGTACACCGCATTCTATAACAAGATGGAGGCCATTAGATAATGAAAAAGGTAGAACTGATCGTCACACTGAAACCACAGGTACTGGATACTCAAGGGGAGGCACTGAACCGCGCGGTGCACGAGCTCGACCATGATGAAATCAACAACATCCGCGTCGGCAAGGTCCTTTATTTCGAAATAGATGAAACGGATGATGCAAAGATCGACGACAGTGTGCGCCAGCTGTCGGAGAAGCTGTTCACGAATACGGTCATCGAAACATACACGTACAGGATCCTTGACGAGGTGTCCCAATAATGAAGTTTGCAGTCGTGAAATTTCCAGGGTCGAACTGTGACAGGGACATGCTGAATGCCGCCATCAAGGCAGGCGGCGAGGCGGAGTATGTCGACTACCGTGAAACTTCCCTCGAAGGATATGATGGCGTACTGATCCCGGGCGGCTTCTCATTCGGCGACTACTTGAGGAGCGGTGCGATGGCGAGTGTGGCACCGATCACCGGGGCCATAAAAGAGGCGGCGGCAGCAGGCAAGCCGGTCCTCGGGGTCTGCAACGGATTCCAGATATTGACCGAAATCGGCCTCCTGCCGGGGGCACTCATCTTCAACGATACGCATACATTCATCTCCCGCAACGAGGTGCTGACGATCACGAACAATGAAACGGCGTTCACGAGCGGATACGAAAAGGGAGAAGCCGTCACCTTCCCGGTTGCACATGGCGAAGGGCACTACTACTGCGATGACGAGACATACGATACCCTTGTCGAAAACGACAGGATCGTACTCACATATAATGACAATCCGAACGGCTCCAGGGCGGACATCGCCGGCGTCGTCAACGAAGCGGGCAATGTATTCGGCCTGATGCCGCATCCTGAACGTGCGCTTGAAAAGCTGCTCGGCAGCGACGACGGATTGAGGCTTTTTGAAAAAATGAATGCTTGGGAGGCTAATCATGATCACATTCACTGAACCGACTGAACAGGATATACTGAATGAAAAACTGTACGCCGATATGGGGCTGACCGATTCCGAGTACGACAAGGTCGTCGAGATCCTCGGCAGGCAGCCGAACTACACGGAAACGGGCATCTTCTCGGTCATGTGGAGCGAGCACTGCTCCTACAAGCATTCGAAGCCATTCCTTAAGCAGTTTCCGACGACGGGCGACCGTGTACTGATGGGGCCGGGCGAAGGTGCCGGCGTCGTCGACATCGGCGATGACCAGGCGGTCGTGTTCAAAGTGGAATCCCATAACCACCCATCGGCTGTAGAACCCTATCAGGGCGCAGCCACGGGAGTCGGCGGCATCATCCGCGACATCGTCTCCATCGGTGCGCGTCCAATCGGCCTCCTGAACTCCCTGCGTTTCGGCGAACTCTCAGAACCGAACAACCGCCGGCTGCTGCGCGGTGTCGTTGCAGGCATCGGCGGCTACGGCAACTGCATCGGCATCCCGACGGTATCGGGTGAAGTGGAATTCGATCCTTCCTATGACGGCAATCCGCTCGTCAACGCGATGTGCGTCGGTACGATCGACCATGACAAGATCCAGAAGGGCACGGCCAAAGGTACCGGCAATAAGGTCATCTACGTCGGACTCAAGACAGGCCGCGACGGCATCCACGGGGCGACATTCGCCTCAGAGGAACTGACGGATGAATCCGAATCGAAGCGCCCGTCGGTCCAGATCGGCGATCCATTCACCGGCAAGAAGCTGATGGAGGCGACACTTGATGCCATCAGGCAGCCGGAACTCGTCGGCATCCAGGATATGGGTGCGGCAGGACTCACTTCATCAAGCGCTGAAATGGCCGCGAAGGGTGAGTCCGGCATTGCGCTCCACCTCGATCAGGTGCCGGTCAGGGAAGAAGGCATCACACCGTATGAAATGATGCTGTCGGAGACGCAGGAGCGCATGCTGCTCGTCGTCGAAGCGGGATCCGAGGACAAGTTCCTCGACATGTTCGAAGGCTACGAGCTCGATGCTGCTGTCATCGGAGAAGTGACGGATACCGACCGTCTGGAACTTTTCTTCCATGGTGAAAAATATGCGGACATCCCGGTACAGCCGCTGTCCGATGAAGCACCTGTCTACATTCTTGAAGGCGAGGCGCCGGCGCAGGACGAAACACCATACAGCTACAGCGACCAGGATCTGAACAAAGTGTTCGATGCGCTCATCGGCCATCCGACGCATGGTTCGAAACGCTATATATATGAACAGTACGACAACCAGGTCGGAGCGAACACCGTCCAAAAATCCGGCTTCGGTTCAGGCGTCGTCAGAGTAGAAGGCACGGACAAGGCGATTGCCATGGCAATCGACGGCAAGAGCCGCTATGTCTATGCCGATCCGTTGAACGGCGGCAAGGAAGCGGTGGCCCAGACTTTCCGCAGCATCATTTCGACCGGTGCACTGCCGCTTGCGATGACGGACTGCCTGAACTACGGCAGCCCGGAAAAGCCTGAGATCTACCACCAGCTTGAAGCTTCCACACGCGGCATGGCGGAAGCATGTGAAAAGCTGTCGACGCCTGTCGTATCCGGCAATGTCAGCCTGTACAACGAATCCAAGGGCACCATCCTCCCGACACCGGTCATCGGCATGGTCGGGCTGATCGAAGATGTCAACTTCATGGCCGGTATAGAAATTTCAGCTGGTGATGCAGTCTACCTCGTCGGTGAGACGACGAAATCATTCGCCGGCAGCCAGATCGAAAAACTGATCGACAATGACATCAGGAAGCAGACACGCGACATCGATCTGGAACTCGAGTATGCACGCGGCATGGATCTCCGTGGACGCCTCATCAATGGTGAAGTGAAGAAAATAGCGCCGGTCGGCCGCGGTGGCATCGCCATCAAACTGGCCCAGCTTTCAGCATTCCATCATCTCGGCATGGATGTGGAGATCGACCTTGACGGGGAGGACCTCTTCGCAGAGAATGCTTCCCGCTACATTGTGATTGCACCCGCCGGCCTCGACATCAGGGACGGCAAAGAAATCGGCAGACTGACGGACGAAGGATTCCATATCGGTACCCGTGACCTGACCATCGACCGGAGCATCGAAGCGATTTCAAATACTTGGGAGGGGGCAATCCCGCAATGTATGACATCCATGGACTGAATGAAGAATGCGGCGTATTCGGCGTATTCAACCACCCGCAGGCGAGCGAACTGACGTATATGGCACTCCACAGCCTGCAGCACAGGGGCCAGGAGGGTGCAGGCATCGTCTGTTCGAACGGGGAATACCTTTTCGGCGCCCGCGGCATGGGGCTTCTGACGGAAGCACTGTCGAGGGAGCAGCTGATGTCTCTTGAAACGTTTCCGCATGCCATCGGACATGTCCGCTATGCTACGACGGGCGGCAGTGAGATATCGAATGTCCAGCCATTCCTGTTCAAAAGCCACAAGGGCGACCTCGGGCTTGCCCACAACGGCAACCTCGTCAACGCCATCAGTGTGCGTGAGGCGCTTGAGGACGACGGGGCGATCTTTCAGACGTCCTCCGATTCCGAAGTGCTGGCGCACCTGATCCGCAAAAATAAGAGCACGGACAAAAAGCAGCGCATCAAGACGGCGCTGCGCCAGCTGAAGGGGGCGTTCGCGTTCGTCATCCTGGATGAGGATTCACTGACGATCGCACTGGATGACCACGGTGTGCGTCCGCTCATGCTCGGCATGGTGGACGGGGCCTACTGCGTGGCGAGTGAAACATGCGCATTCACGGCCATCGGTGCAGAGTACATCCGGGATATCGAACCGGGGGAACTGATCACACTGAGTGGCAAGGGCATCGAGTACGACTACTACACGGATTCACGCCATCCCAACATGTGCTCGATGGAATACATCTATTTTGCACGTGCAGATTCAGAATTCCGCAATACTTCGACATATACCATCCGCAAATCGCTCGGGCGTGAGCTCGCCAGGGAAATGGATGTTGATGCGGACATCGTCGTTGGTGTACCTGACTCGAGTCTGGCAGCGGCAAAAGGATTCTCGGAAGCATCCGGCATCCCGCAGGAGCAGGGGCTCCTCAAAAACCGCTATGTCGGCCGGACGTTCATTTCGAAAGGGCAGGAAGCGCGCGAACGTGCAGTGCGCATGAAGCTTTCCCCTGTAAGGGATGTCGTCGAGGGAAAAAGCATCATCGTCATTGATGACTCCATCGTACGGGGGACGACAAGCCGCTTCATCGTCAAGGCACTGAAGAAGGCCGGGGCGAAGGAAGTGCACATGGGTGTATCCTCCCCGCCGCTCAAGAATCCATGCTTCTATGGCATCGATGTTTCGACGCATGCGGAAATCATCGCATCCCAGAAATCCACGGAGGAGATCCGGGATGAAATCGGTGCCGATTCGCTGACGTACCTGTCGGTCGATGCGATGCATGATGTATACTATTCCTATGGCTCCAAAGGCCAGTGTGACGCCTGCTTCACAGGCAATTATCCTATTGAAATCATCGATCGCCTCCTGCCTCAGGAGAAGGATCTGAAAACGAAAGGGGTCTGACATGTCAGAACAGTATAGAGATGCCGGCGTGGACATCACGGCCGGATACCAGGCAGTCAACCAGATCAAATCCCATGTCAAACGGACGATGCGCAAGGAGGTCATCGGCGGACTCGGTGGCTTCGGTGCGGCTTTCGACCTGTCCAGCCTGAACATGAAATCCCCAGTCCTCGTTTCCGGAACGGACGGGGTCGGCACGAAACTCAAGCTTGCGATCGATCATGGCCGCCATAACACCATCGGCATCGACGCCGTGGCGATGTGCGTCAACGACATCCTGACGACAGGCGCAGAACCGCTCTATTTCCTCGATTACATCGCGGTCAATAAGGTGGTCCCGACGCATATCGAGCAGATCGTCGAAGGCGTGTCAGCAGGCTGCCAGATGGCGGGCTGTGCACTCATCGGCGGCGAAACTGCCGAGATGGGCGACATGTATGGAGAAGGCGAATATGACATCGCCGGATTCAGCGTCGGCGCGGTGGAGAAGACGAAATACATCGACGGCTCGAATGCAGAGCCGGGCGACCAGATCATCGGCCTCCCTTCAAGCGGCATCCATTCCAACGGCTACAGCCTCGTCAGGAAATGGCTCGCTGACTATTCGGTGGATGTAGACGATACACTGGACGGTACACCGATCATCGACCTGCTGCTTGAGCCGACACGCATCTATGTGAAAAGTGTGCTTGCTGTATTGGAACAGGTCGAGGTGAGGGCGATGAGCCATATTACGGGCGGCGGATTCATCGAAAACATACCGCGTGCCTTCCCTGAAGATGCGGGAATCGACATCGACGCCTCGAAAATTGCAGTGCCTAAAATCATCGACTGGCTCATCTCCTTGGGGGAAATGGACAGGAAAGAAGCGTATAATGTGTTTAACATGGGTATTGGATTCATACTCTGTGTCGGCCGGGACGAAGCCGACCGTACGCTCGGGATCCTGGAAGCCGCCGGTGAGGCGCCCGTTGTGATCGGGGAAGTGACCGAAGGAAGCGGCTTGACGATCCATGGCTACTAGGGTTGCGGTCCTCGCTTCCGGAGGAGGCACGAACTTTGAAAACCTTGCACACCGTGCCGGGAACATCGGCATGGAGATCGCCGTCTTGATCACCGATAACAAGGATGCGTTTGCCGTCACCCGCGCGGAACGGCTGGGCATCCCCTGCGTGGTCCACGCACGGGGGGATCATCCGTCGAAAGCGGCGCATGAATCGGCCATCATGAAGACACTCGGGGCATACGACATTTCTTATATACTGCTCGCCGGATACATGCGGATTCTGTCGGCCCCCTTCATTGAGCGGTTCGAACGCCGCATCATCAATGTCCATCCTTCCCTGCTGCCGAGCTTCAAGGGCAGGGACGGCATCCGAGATGCCTATGAATACGGTGTGAAGGTGACCGGTGTGACCGTACACTTCGTCGATGCCGGCATCGACACGGGGGAGATCATCGACCAGATGCCGGTGATGATCGAAGCGGGGGACACGCTTGAAGCGGTCGCACGCAAAATCCATGAGACGGAGTATGCACTCTATCCAAAAGCCATCAAAAAAGTTCTAAAGGAGAGAGACGATGAAGAAAGCACTCATTAGCGTTTCCGATAAGAGGGGACTCGAACCATTCGTGCGCGGTCTTGCGCGCAATGACTATGAAATCTATTCCACAGGGGGCACACTGAAGGAGATAGAATCCTTCGGAGTCCCGGTCGAGAACGTCAGCACGCTGACAGGCTTCGAAGAAATACTGGACGGACGTGTGAAGACGCTCCATCCGGCCGTCCATGGAGGAATACTTGCAGACCGCGACAACAAGTCGCACATGGCGGCACTCGAATCGGAGGGCATTGCACCGATCGATCTGGTGGCGGTGAACCTCTATCCGTTCAAGGAGACGGTGGCGCAGGCGGATGTGACTGAACATGACGCGGTCGAGAACATCGACATCGGTGGACCGACCATGCTGCGTGCCGCTGCCAAGAACTTCAAGCATGTCACAACGGTTGTCTCGCCGGAAGACTATGGTGAAGTCATCCAGCGTATCGAATCGGATACGCTCGATGAGACATACCGCCGCTCCCTCATGATCAAAGTGTTCCGCCATACGAACGACTACGACCAGGCGATCGTCAACCACTTCAGCCAAGCTGAGGAGACGCTCCGCTATGGCGAGAATCCGCACCAGTCGGCCCGTCTTGTCAGGACGACGGAGGACCGGAATACGATCCTCAATGCCGATGTGCTCCATGGCAAGGCGCTGTCCTACAACAACCTGCGTGATGCCGATGCCGCGTTCCAGCTGGCCAAGAAGTTCACGATGCCGGTGGCGGTCGCCGTCAAGCACATGAACCCTTGCGGTGTAGGCACTGGCGAAACGATTGCGGAAGCATTCAGGAACGCCCATGAAGCGGACAGCCAGTCGATCTTCGGCGGCATCGTTGCGCTCAACAAGACGGTCGACCGGGAGACGGCGGAACAGCTCCATTCCATCTTCCTTGAAGTCATCATTGCGCCGAATTTCGATGAGGCGGCACTTGAAGTGCTCACCCAGAAGAAGAACGTCAGGCTGCTCGAGGCCGACTTCCGTGAGGATGAGCATGCAGAGGAGTTCGTCAGCGTGTCCGGCGGCTATCTCGTCCAGTCCCAGGATACGGGTGCACTCCAGGAGAACGAAATCAAGGTGGTTACGGAAAACAAGCCGACGCGTGAACAGATGACGGCGATGGCGCTGGCCTGGGAAGTTTCCAAGCATGTCAAAAGCAATGCGATCGTCCTGGCGAATGAAAAGCAGACCGTCGGCATCGGTGCCGGACAGATGAACCGTGTCGGTGCGCTCAAAATCGCCATCGACCGGGCACTTGAACTCGGTGACAATGTCGTGATGGCAAGTGACGGCTTCTTCCCGATGCCGGATACTGTCGAACTGGCGCATGCGCATGGCATCCGCTCGGTCATCCAGCCGGGCGGCTCCAAACGCGACCAGGAATCCATCGATTTCTGCAACGCGCATGACATGGCGATGGTCTTCACGGGTATGAGGCATTTCAAGCATTGATCAATGGATACAGCCGGATGCGTCCGGCTGTTTTAATATCGGAAGGGGCGGTTTTATGAATGTGGCTGTAATCGGTGGCGGAGGCAGGGAGCACGCACTCGCAAGGAAGCTTTCCGATTCGGAGCGTGTGGATAAAGTCTTCGTCATGCCGGGGAACGATGGCATGCGGGATGTTGCAGAAGTGCATCCGGAAATCGGGGAGACCGACTTCGAAGCGATGGCGGATCTTTGCACAAGTAATGTGGTGGAGTGGGTGATCGTCGGTCCGGAAGCACCGTTAAGCGGCGGCGTGGCGGATTTTCTGGAAGGGAAGGGCATCAAAGTGTTCGGACCCAGGAAGGAAGAATCCAAAGTCGAGTCCTCCAAGGCATTCGCCAAGGACATCATGGAGCGTCACGGGATTCCGACAGCGAAGTATGAATCCTTCACTGACTATGATGCTGCCTATCGATACATAGAATCGGTGGGGGCGCCGATCGTCCTGAAAAAGGATGGGCTTGCCGCAGGCAAAGGCGTCGTCGTCGCTAGGGATATGGACGAGGCGCTGGCGGGTCTGGATGTACTGATGGAAGATTCGGATGCGCCGGTCGTCATAGAAGAGTTCCTGGAAGGGGAGGAGTTCTCCCTGATGGTGCTCGTCAACGGCGAGTACACGCATTCCTTCGAAATCATCGCCCAGGATCATAAGCGCGCATTCGATGGTGACGAAGGACCGAATACCGGCGGCATGGGCGCCTATGCGCCGGTGGAACACATCAAAGAGCCGGTGAGGCGGGCAGCAGTCGAACAGATCGTCGAACCGATGGCGCATGCGATGGTGGCGGAAGGGCTCGACTACTTCGGTGTCCTCTACCTCGGGGCCATCGTGACGGAGGATGGCGTCAAAGTCATTGAATTCAATGCCCGCTTCGGCGACCCCGAAGCGCAGATCCTCCTTTCGCTGATGGAGGATGACTTCATTGATGTGCTTGAAAAGGTGGAAAAGAAGGCGCCGTTTGAGCTGACCTTCTCGCCGGCATACAAGGTCGGGGTCATGCTCGCAAGTGCGGGCTACCCGATGGCATATGAAAAAGGGCACACCATCGATTTTGATGCGGTGCGCGATGCGTGTTATGTAAGCGGCCTTGAACAGGTGGATGATGGATGGCACACCAACGGCGGCCGTGTGCTTCTCGTCACCGGCGAAGGTGCCTCGATCGAAGCTGCCGTAGAAGATGCATATTCCAATGTGGGCAAAGTGAAATTTGACGAGGGGGGCCTTTTCCTGAGAAGGGATATCGCCAAAAGGGCATTGAACCGGGAATGATCGGTTTCTGTTACCATAGATGCATTTAACGAGTGACAGTTGGGCCTCCAATTGTCATTGGTGAGGACCGCGAGTGACAGTTGGGCCTCCAATTGTCATTGGTGAAGACCGCGAGTGACAGTTAGGCCTCCAATTGTCATTGGTGAGGATCGCGAGTGACAGTTGGGCCTCCAATTATCATTGGTGAAGGCCACGAACGACAATTGGCCCATTCAAAAATAAAAATCCACAAAAAAGGCGTCGCCAGAACACCGTCCGTGTAATGGCAACGCCTTTTTCCTATTCGAATGAATCCTGAATCTCGTCTTCTGTCCTTTCAGAACCGGATTCGTCCCGTTCAAGGTCTTTCCCCTTATCCACTTTTCTGTCTGCCTCGGTATCCATCTCTTCCGATGGGTTTTCCTTGGTGCGGGCTTCCTGTGCTGCATCTTCGATTTCGGATTTCTTATCTTTATCTTTAAAGTCCATTGAAATCACTCCTAGGGATACTTGGTTTGGGTTGATATCATATATATTAATTACTTATCTGCTGTTAGTTGAGGTATACCCATGGCTGAGATTTCCTAAACAAAAATTTTAATATTTCTTTTTCTGATGATGGGTCATTCGATGCATTCAGAAAGGAATTCCTCTATAATGGGAAGGGATATTGAGGTGAAATCAAATGAAGTGGTTGAAGCAACAAAGTGAAGTGATAATCAGCGTCCTCCTGGGGGTCTTCTTCGTCGTTCTGGGACTGTTCATATTGTTCAATACAGGCAGGATCAGAAGCGATGGAGAAGCTGTGGAGACGCCGCAGATAGATACGTTTTTCGATCTGTTCGATGCTTTTTTTGTCGAGGTTCTGAATATATTGGGGATGGTGATCGGCGGGTTCCCGATCATCGCGGGCATCCTGTCGATCCTGTTCGGTCTTGGGATGTTCAAGATCGCCCAGCTCATTCGCAAAACGACGGAGTATGATACAGAGTTGTCCTTCTTCTTCATCGGGCTCTCGTTCTTTCTGTTCCTGCTGACGACATTGCTGATGTTCCAGGTCTACGGATGGTTTGCTCTGCTGTTCCTTTTGGCGTTCATCGTCCATATGCTCTACAACATCTTCAATGAGCAGCTGGACCCGAGGCACCGCAAGGAGCACTATATGGTCATATTGTCCTTCTATGGACTGGCCTATTTCTTTACACAGACTGCCGTCTATTCGAATATCGATACGACGCTGTCCCCGACGGATGTCCTATCGATCAATACATTTTTCGGCACCCTCTGGGTGCTGTCGCTCATGGCACTCTGGGTGGGGGTCTTCCTGTCGAAGTCGAAGAACCTCCTCAAGAAGCCGAAGAAGGGGGACCAGGCGACATTATCCCGGAAGAACAGAAAGCGGAGGCTGCACCCGGACGAATATCTGGGATTCTCAAAACAGCTGTATGACATGCGCAACGGCCTGTTGCACAGGGTGAAGACGTTCATGGAAATCGAGTTTCCATCCTGGCTCAAGCCGAATTATTTGGAACTGCTGCTCGGAACGCTTGTGCTGATCTTCATCCTGATTGAATTCAATAATCGGCATGGGGTCTTCACGGAAGGCTATTTCAGAATATCCGACATGCAGTATATATATGAATGGGTCAACCTGTTCATCGCCCTCGCGCTGGCAGTGGCGTACCTGTTCACAACATTCTTCAACATGACGCAGAACAAGTACTATCACCGTCAGATGATCATCATCACCGCCCTCTGGCTGAAAGTGACGGTCAGCCTGTTCATCACCCTCTTCAGGGATGTGGAACTGTCGCTGTTCATACTGCCATTCAACATCCTGCTCGTCCTATTGACAACACCGCTGCTCATCATAAGCATATTCAAGGAATTTCATGAAAAGGGGAGATAACAGATGAAGCATATTGAACATCATACTTTTACAGGGAGAACAGACAATCCGGATGTGAAGGAACGTGTGCATCAGGTCATCAGCCAGTGGAGTGAAGAGACGCCTGCCAGCGTACCGGTATTCATCGGTTTCCGCTCTGATGAAGGGGTGCGGCGCAACAAGGGGCGCACCGGTGCATTCGATGGTCCTGTGAAAGTCCGGCAGAAGATGGCATCACTGCCCTATACGGAGCCTGTATACGACTACGGCAGTGTCGTGGGGGATGAGGATCTGGAAGCTTCCCAGGAGGCGCTCGGCGAATGTGTGGGGGAAGTGCTCGCCCGGGACCAGTTCCCGCTCATCATCGGCGGCGGCCACGAGACCCTCTACGGGCATTACCTCGGTGTGCGTAAGGCCTATCCGGACAAGCGGATTGCGGTTGTGAACTTCGATGCCCATTTCGACCTGCGGGATGAAAGGCCGTCTTCCGGCACGATGTTCCACCAGATCCTCTCAGAGGATGAGGACATCGACTATCATGTCCTCGGAATCCAGTCTTCCGGCAATACCAAGACACTGTTCGATACGGCGGATGCATTCGGCGTGCATTATGCAATGATGGATGAAGTGCGGTCCGCAGACGCATACGCACACACCCTCTCCAAGCTGTCGGAATATGATGTGGTGTTCGGGACGCTCTGCATGGACTCTGTGCAGCAGAGTGTGGCACCCGGCACAAGCATGCCTGCCCAGAATGGCTATACGGCGCAGGAAATTCATGGTATGGTAGCACAACTTGCCAAGCTTTCCAATCTTGTAAGCTTCGACATCAGTGAAGTGGCCCCGGCCCTTGATACCGATGACCGGACAAGCAGTCTGGCCGCAAGTCTATTCCACACCTTCATGACAGAAAGGGAGACATTTTGATGAATACGATACAGCTGAAAAGAGGACACGAACGTGCCTATATGAATGGGCAGCTGAACATAGACAGGGAAGACCTGAGCGACGACACATTCCTGAAGGATGGTGAAATCGTCAAGCTTGAAGATACCTATGGCAGGCTGGTCGGCATCGCCATGATCAGTTTCGAGCAGAAGGCCCAGGGCTGGGTGCTGACGCGCGATGAGCAGGAGGCGATAGATGATGCCTTCATTGGGCGGCGGATCAGGGAAGCGCTGGAGAAGCGCGCCCCCCTCTACAACCAGGAGGATACGACGGCATTCCGCCTCTTCAATGAAATCGGGGACGGCATCGGCGGCTTCACCGTCGACAACTATGACAATCATCTCCTCATCACCTTCTATTCCCGGGGCATCTACAAAATCCGGGACCTGATCATCAAGACATTGATGGTGGAGCTGAAACCGGACTCCATAACGGAGCAGACGCGTTTCAGCGATCAGGGGAAGATGGAGACGGTAAACCGACGTGTCATGGGCAATGTCGAATTTCCCATTACGGTAAAGGAATCCGGGATGATCTACAGTGTACATCTCGATGAAGGACCGATGACGCGGCTGTTCCTGGATCAGCGTGAGACACGCAAGACGCTGATCCACAACCCGTTCAACGCGAAATCGTTCCTCAACCTCTTCAGCTACAGCGGGACATTTTCAATCGCTGCGAGAGAGGGTGGAATGATGACGACGAGCGTCGACCTGGCGAAGCGGAGCCGTGAACTGATCACGGAAAACTTCAATGCCAACAACATGTCGCTCGACGGCCAGAGCATCTATATAATGGAAGCTTTCGAATACTTGAAATATGCGGAGCGGAACCGCCAGCGCTTTGATGCGATACTGATCGATCCGCCAAGCTTCTCACGCTTCGGCAAAAAGGTGTTCAAAGTGGAGCGGGATTTCCCGAAGCTCATCAGGGAAGCGCTCAAGGTACTGAAGCCAGGGGGCCATCTGATACTCAGCCAGAACCTCGAGTCATTCACGCTTAACCAGTTCAAGCGCCAGATCGACAGGACGCTGACAGATGCCGGCTATTCCTATACGCTTGTCGATGTCAAGGGGCTGCCCAAGGACTACCCGACTGTGAAGGGATACAAGAATGGCAAGTACCTCAAGGTGGTCACGGTGCAGATCAACAAGTAGATTGGTTATCAGTGGACTGAAATGGGTATATTCAAAACGACGATGATCAAAATAATGTACAAAGGAGTTTTGAATATGTGCGCCCAACCGCTCACTGAACAGCAGATAGAGGAAAAAGAGCAGGAAGCCCGTGAAATGGTTCATCAGAAATCCCTGTACTCCTCCATCGCAGCAGCCCTGCCGATACCATTGCTCGACGTCGGTACGGATATGAAGCTGATGAAGGACATCAGACAGGAGGCAGAAGAGATCTTCGGCTTCGACCACAAGCAGGTCAATGACATTTCCGACGATCTGATGAACCGTGCTGCCGTGATGGCGACCAGCATCGGGAGCGAATTCATAGGCAGCCAGACAACCAAGATGCTGCTGAAGAGGGGGTCCAAGAATTCCAAGCTCACAAAGTTTGGGGTCATCCCGCTCCTCAGCAGGGTCATCGGTGCTGCAGTAAGCTATAAAGTGATGCAGAAACTTGGCAACGACTATGTCGATAAATGTGTTGAAATGGCCAAAAGCCAGACGGTCTGACAGGCTTATGCTCCTTCTTCGGGGAAAATTCCCGAAGAAGGCTTTTTTTATTTGGGCACGGTCTGGAGTACGAATATAATTTTTGACCCATGTGGGACAAAAAGTGAAAAGTTTACGCCTGCAACGATGGTGGTATATTAGAATATCGCAATTATACGTGGTACAATGAAGCTAACCATGTATGTCTATCATGTAAACTTATAACGCATTCTAAAGGAGACTAACGCAATGGAACAAAAATCTTATCTCATTACAGACGAAACAGGAATTCACGCAAGACCAGCTACAATTCTGGTACAGACAGCATCCAAATTCGATTCCGACATCCAGCTTGAATACAACAGCAAGAAAGTGAATCTCAAATCCATCATGGGCGTCATGTCACTCGGTGTAGGCAAGGATTCCGAAGTTTCCGTGTATGCGGAAGGCAAAGATGAAACTGAGGCAATTGAAGCGATTACTGAAACTCTTTCCAAAGAAGGACTGACCGACTGATGTCAAACATCCTGAAAGGAATTGGTGCGAGTGACGGTGTAGCGATTGCACCTGTATACTCCCTGGAAGAGCCTGACCTGACATTTGAAGGTAAACAGATTGAACCCGGCCAGGAAGATGCCGAGGTTGAACGTTTCAAGGCTGCTTTCAACCAATCCAAAGTAGAAATCACCAAAATCAGGAATCATGCGGAAGAGGCTGTCGGCCCGGAGCATGCTGCGATATTCGATGCACACCTGCTTGTGCTCGATGATCCGGAGTTCCTCGGACCGATTGAAGCCCATATCCGCAACGACCAGAAGAGTGCGCCTCAGGCACTTCTGGAAACGCGGGACCAGTTCGTTGCAATCTTCGAGAATATGGAGAATGAATACATGAAGGAACGGGCGGCGGATATCAAAGATGTATCCAAGCGCGTCCTCGCCCATATGCTCGGAAAGGAACTGCCTGACCCGAGTAAGATCGATACACCTGTTGTGATTGTTGCAGAAGATCTGACGCCTTCGGACACAGCCCAGCTGGATAAGAATTTCGTCAAAGGTTTTGTGACGAATGTGGGCGGACGTACGTCCCACTCTGCAATCATGTCCCGTTCCCTCGAGATACCGGCTGTCGTCGGAACGAAGGAGATAACGGCTGTTGCGAAAGTCGGCGATGATATCATCGTGGATGGCAGCGCAGGGGAAGTCATCGTCAATCCGACTGAAGAGGAAGTCCTGGTCTATAAGGACAAGGAAGCACGTGTACAGGAAGAGAAGGCGGAACTGCAGAAGCTTGTAGATGAACCATCCGAAACGATGGACGGCATCGCTGTGGAGCTCGCTGCGAACATCGGTACGCCGGACGACCTGGACGGCGTGAAATCGAACGGCGCCGAAGGCATCGGCCTCTACCGTACCGAGTTCCTCTATATGGGCCGGAATGAGCTGCCGACTGAAGAGGAACAGTACGAAGCCTACAAGAAGGTGCTCGAGGACATGGATGACAAGCCGGTCGTCGTACGTACACTGGATGTCGGCGGAGACAAGGAACTGCCTTACCTGGATCTGCCGAAGGAAATGAATCCTTTCCTCGGCCACCGCGCCGTGCGCATGACGCTAGATAATCCGGATCTGTTCAGGACACAGCTGCGTGCACTGCTCCGTGCGAGCCAGCATGGCAACCTGAAGATCATGTTCCCGATGATTGCTACCATAGATGAATTCAACCGTGCGAAGGCACTGCTGATCGAAGAGAAGGACAAGCTCGTCGATGAAGGTGAGAAGATCAAAGAGGATATCGAAGTCGGTATCATGGTCGAAATCCCTTCAGCGGCAATCCTCGCAGACCAGTTTGCGAAAGTGGTGGACTTCTTCTCCATCGGAACGAATGACCTGATCCAGTACACTATGGCTGCAGACCGGATGAACGAGTCCGTAAGCTATCTGTACCAGCCGCACCATCCTGCACTTCTCAGACTCATCAAGATGGTCATTGATGCAGCTCACAAGGAAGGCAAATGGGCCGGCATGTGCGGAGAGATGGCCGGCGATGAACAGGCTGTGCCACTGCTTCTTGGGCTCGGACTCGATGAGTTCTCCATGAGCGCATCTTCAGTACTCAAGGCGCGTAAGCAGATTTCCCAACTCAAGAAGACGGATATGGAACGTCTGGCCGCATCCGCAATCGAATGCAAGGATTCGGAAGAAGTGCTTGCACTGGTTGAGGAATATACAGGCAAGATATAGAAACATCACACGCACGGATGCATCCGTGCGTGTTTTTTGCCGTCATGATTGCAGAAAAGGGCTGAGGAGGATCAGATGATGAAGGAAACTGTGCGCCGTCCGATGGAACTCTATCTTACGCTGCCGATTCTTGCTTTCGCACTCTATGATTTTGCCAACACCATATTCAGCGCCAACATCGTCACCCTGTTCTTCCCCCAGTATATTACCGAGATGGTGGGGACCAACCCGCGGCTCGAACAGATAGCATCCACCATCATCGCCTATGCGAATGCCGTTGCGGCGATACTGCTGATTGCATTTGCCCCCCTGTACGGGGTGACGATGGACCGGACGGGCAGGCGCAGGCGGTATGTCATCATATTTACGCTGCTGTGCGTCACCGCTTCTGTAGGCATGGGGATATTCGGCGGCATGGACACAGGAAGGTGGTTCGGACTGCCGAACGGGCTTGTGCTGACCATATTGTTCTTCGTCGCCGCAAAGTTCGCCTTCAACTCGGGCAACGTCTTCTATGACGCCATGCTCTCAGGACTGGGGAACAAAAAGGAAATCCCCCTCATTTCGGGCTATGGGGTAGCGCTCGGGTATATGGGTACCCTGTTCGGCATCTTCTCGGTCCTCCTGATCATCGGAGATCGGGCGGTGCACCATACATTCTGGCTGTCCGGCCTGCTCTTCCTCGTATTCGCGCTGCCGCTTTTCTTCATCAACAGGGATCCGCCTTCGGAACAGAAGCCGAAGCAGGCCTTTTTGAAGGGATACCGTGACATCTACAGGACATTCGTCGAAGCGCGGGCGTATCCATCCATATTCTATTTCATGATCGCCTATTTCTTCGTCAACGACGCACTGGCCACGGCCATTGCGATGATGCAGCCCTATGCCACGACGGTAGTGGGATTCGCTCCCGGCACATTCCTCATCATCTTCATGGTGGCGACACTGTTCAGCATCATCGGGGCAATCGTATTCAGCTTCATCAATAGGGGGTTCGGTTCGAAGCGCACTTTCGTAATCATCGCCGTGTTGCTGGCGGTTGCGGTGGCGATAGCAGCCATACCGCTGCCGATGTGGACTTTCTGGATCGCAGCTTCGCTCTTCGGTGTGGCAATGGGATCGACCTGGGTGGTGAGCCGGACGATGATCATAGAGCTTTCCCCTGAAGGAAAAGAAGGGCAGTTCTTCGGCCTGTTCGCCTTCAGCGCAAAAATGAGTGCTGTCATAGGCCCCTTCATATATGGCTCTATCACACTGATGCTGGCGGATTATGGGGTGCTGGCATCCCGCATGGCGATCACGAGCCTCATCGTCATGATCGTGATTGGAATACTGTTCCATCTTAAGGTCAAGGAGGATCGATCGCCGGTTTAAATAATTGTAATTCAGGGCATGATACGATAGAATAATAAATTGAGAATGATAATTATTTCACAAAATTGTCATGAATTCATCATGATCTTGAATGCCATAGAGGGGCAATCCGTCGTATATTCAGGATACATTAATTGAGAGGTGATCGAATGGATGAGGTAATCATTGGTCGTGTACTGACTGCATCCACTCTGGGATTCCATATAATTTTTGCGACGATCGGTGTCGGGATACCGATTGTCTTCATGGTTCTGGAATTTCTGGGACTGCGTAATAAGGATGCCATGTACTTGACCATGGCAAGAAGGATAGCGAAAGGTTATACCGTGACTGTCGCTGTCGGCGTCGTGACTGGGACCATCATCGGGCTCCAACTGTCCCTGATATGGCCGGATTTCATGCGGCTCGGCGGACAGATCATCGCACTGCCGCTGTTCATGGAAACATTCGCCTTCTTCTTCGAGGCGATATTCCTCGGCATATTCCTTTATACATGGGACCGTTTCAAAAACCCATGGCATCACTGGCTGCTCAACATACCGATCGTCATCGGCTCGACTTTGTCCGCCGTGTTCATCACGACAGTCAACTCGTTCATGAATACGCCGGCAGGGTTCGATCTTGTAGATGGCGCGCTGGTCAATGTGGACCCGCTTGCAGCAATGTTCAACCCTTCCAGCTGGGTGAGGATATTCCACGTTGTAGTGACGGCATACATGACGGCGGTATTCATCATCGCTTCAATCGGTGCCTTCAAGCTGCTGCGTTCCAAGTTCAAGGAGGACAGGGAATATCATAAGAAGGGCCTTAAGGTCATGATGGTGCTCGGACTGGTCATGGCATCCCTGACAGTGCTCGCCGGGGACCTTTCGGCAAAATTCCTGCATGAGCATCAGCCTGAGAAGCTGGCGGCGATGGAATGGCACTTTGAGACCGAAGATAATGCGGATCTGGTCCTTTTCGGGGTGCTCGATGAGGAGACCCAGGAAGTCAGCTACGCAATCAAGATACCGAGTGTGCTCAGTTTTCTCGCCGGAAACTCCTTCGATACTGAGGTGACCGGCCTGAACGACATACCGGAGGATGAACATCCGCCGCTGATCATCCACTACTTCTTCGACATGATGGTGTTCTTCGGAATGTACGGGCTGACCGTGGCCCTCATTTACTTCCTGGCGAAGTTCTCGAAATTCGATGAACATCATCCGGCGCTCCTGTACGCCTATGTACTGACCGGACCGTTGTCGATGGCGGCAATAGAATCCGGATGGTTCCTGGCAGAGATGGGACGACAGCCATGGATTCTGCGCGGCTATATGCGGGTGTCTGAGGCTGTGACGAACGCCGACGGCCTTGGTCTGACACTCATCGCATTCGTACTGCTCTATGCAGTGCTCGGCGTCACATGCATCTATGTACTGCTCAAGATGTTCCAGGGCAAGAGTGCCGATACGGAACGGCTTGAAATGTACGGTGAGGACTACAAAGGAGGTCGGCTGCCATGAATTATGAAATCATCGGAGTGACTGTACTATGGACATTCCTTTATGGATATATCATCGTGGCATCGATCGACTTCGGTGCCGGCTTCTTCAACTTCTACTCGAAGCTTACAGGGGATGACAACGTCATCAGCCCGATCATCCAGCGCTACCTGAGTCCCGTGTGGGAAGTGACGAATGTCTTCTTCGTCTTCTTCTTCGTCGGCATCGTCGGTTTCTATCCGGATACGGCCTACTACTATGGGACGACACTGCTGATTCCCGGAAGCATCGCACTGATATTGCTTGCGATACGGGGCAGCTACTATGCCTTCAACTCCTACAACAAGGAGCCGAAACTGTCCTGGACATTCCTCTACGGAGGCACTGGCCTGCTGATACCAGCCTCGCTTTCCATGGCCCTTGTCATATCGGAGGGGGGCTATATCGTGGAGGAGGGGGACGGCATCCAGCTGCAGCTCGAGGAACTGCTGTTCAGCACCTATGGGTGGTCGGTCGTATTCCTGGCCATCATCACAGTCCTCTATGTCTCCAGCGGCTTCCTGACATTCTATGCAGCGCGGGCTCAGGATTCTCAGGCACTGCATCTTGTGCGCAGATGGTTCCTCATATGGACGTTGCCGATGCTGTTCATTTCACAGTTCGTCTTCCTGGGACTCCGGGAACACAACTATGAACACTTCCTGCGTGCCCAGGATTACTGGTACCTGTTCGGACTGAGTCTTGCCTCCATGGGCGTTGCAGTATTCCTGATCTGGAGGAAGCGCGCATTCGGACTTGCATTCATCATGATCATGCTGCAGTTTGCCTTTGCCTTCTACGGATATGGCATCAGCAAGCTGCCCTACATCCTTTATCCGTATGTGGACATCAATACGGCCGTCGTCAATGAAAGCATGGCTTTCAGTTTGACAGTCGTCTTCATTTTAGGTTTACTATTATTGGTGCCAAGTCTTGTCCTTCTCATGAGACTGTTCCTGTTCGACAAGGAGTATGTACAGGGAAAGGACAACAGCAAGTACTAACATTGAGGATGGACAGGTGATAAGATGAATAAAGATTATGCAGTCATCGGGCTCGGCCGGTTCGGGGGGAGCATCGTCCGTGAACTCAGAGTGCTTGAAATGGATGTTCTGGCGGTCGACGCTGATGAGAACCGCGTCAATGAGTTCATAGACATCGCAACCCAGGCGGTCATCGGCGATACGACTGACGAAACGGTGCTGAAGGACCTCGGCCTCGGCAACTTCGACAATGTCATCGTGGCGATCGGCGACAACATCCAGTCGAGCATACTGACGACACTGCTGCTCAAGGACCTTGGTGTCAAGAAGGTAAGCGTAAAGGCTCAGAATGACTACCATGCACGTGTGCTTGAGAAGATCGGCGCCGATGTCGTCATCCATCCGGAGCGGGATATGGGACGGAGGGTCGCCCATAAGCTCGCCTCGAGTTCGGTGCTTGATTATCTGGAACTGTCCGATGAACATTCGATCGTCGAGATCATGGCCGAGGAGAAGCTCTCGGACCAGTCGCTGCTCGACCTCGATATACGGGCAGAGTACGGTGTCAGCGTCATTGCGATCAAACGGGGTGAGGACATCATCGTCAGCCCCGATCCGACGGTCAACATCCAGAAGGAGGATATACTCATCATGATCGGCAACGATGATGATCTGACACGCTTTGAAAAGTCATTGACCCGATAAAAAAAGAACATCCGGCAGCGCCGGATGTTCTTTTTTTATTTCTGCTGATCGACTCTCATGATCGTCGGTAGGATCATTGGTTTCCTGTGTGTCTTGCGGTATAGGTGGTTGCTCAGCTCTTCGATGATGAGCTGTTTTACGTGGTACCATTCTACATTTTCCTTCGTATTCAGGAGGTTGATGACATCTCCCTTGATCTTCTTCTCCGCACTGCGGATGAGACCGTAGGATTCACGCATGTATACGAACCCGCGCGATATGATGTCAGGACCACTGAGCAGTGTCTTCGTCTCGAAGTCGATGGAAACGACGACGATCGCAAGACCTTCCTCGGAGAGGTCCTTCCTGTCCCGGAGGACGATGTTGCCGATATCGCCGATGCCGATGCCGTCGACGAAGACGGTGCCGGCAGGCACCCTATGGCTGTGCCTTGCGCTGTCACGCTTCAGTGCCAGCACATCACCGATCTCCATGAGGAAGATGTTGTCCGGGTCCATTCCGGTGTTCACTGCAAGCTCCTTGTGGAGGTGCAGCATACGGTACTCGCCGTGGATCGGCATGAAGTACTTCGGACGCATCAGGCGGAGCATCAGTTTCTGCTCTTCCTGGGAACCGTGGCCGGATGTGTGGATGTTCGACAGTTTGCCGTGTATCACATCTGCGCCGGCCTTGTACAATGCATTGATCGTACGGTTGATGCTGAGCGTGTTGCCCGGAATCGGAGATGAACTGAAGACGACGGTGTCGTCCGGAATGATGCTGATCTGACGGTGTGTACCGTTGGCAATCCGTGAGAGGGCTGCCATCGGCTCGCCCTGGGATCCCGTACACAGCATCATGACCTTGTGCTTTTCGATGCTGTTGATCATCTTCGGTTCGATGAATGTCTCAGGCGGTGCTTTGATGTAGCCGAGTTCAAGGCCTATCTTGATGTTGTTTTCCATGCTGCGGCCGAATATGCAGATCTTGCGGTCGAATTTTATCGCAGCGTCAATCGCCTGCTGCACACGATAGATGTTTGAGGCGAATGTGGCGAAGATGATGCGGCCGCTGCATTTCCTGAATATGTCCTCGACATTCTGGCCGACTTCCTTTTCACTGATTGTGAAGTTCGGTACAGTCGCATTCGTCGAATCGGACAGGAGGCAGAGTACGCCCTCTTCCCCGAGTGCTGCCATCTTGGCGATGTTTGCAGGTTCTCCGACTGGTGTGAAGTCGAATTTGAAGTCGCCCGTGTGGACGATGTTGCCTTCCGGCGTTCGTACGATCACACCATATGCCTCCGGAATGGAGTGGGTGGTGAGGTAGAACTCGACGGACATATGCTTGAACTTGAGCACCGTGTCCTCCTTGATCGGGTTGAGCTCTGCAGTACGCAGGAGGTGGTGTTCCTCGAGTTTGTTGCGGATCAGGCCGAGCGCAAGCGGACCGGAATAGATGGGAACATTGATCTCCTTGAGCAGGAAAGGAATGCCGCCGATGTGGTCCTCATGGCCGTGGGTGATGATCAGTGCGCTGATCCGTTCCTTGTTCTCCTTGAGGTAGGTGTAGTCCGGAATGACATAGTCGATGCCAAGCTGTTCATCATCCGGAAATTTGATGCCTGCGTCAATCATGATGATCTCGTCTTTATATTCGATACAATAGGTGTTCTTGCCGATTTCCCCGAGTCCCCCGAGGGCAAAAACGCCTACTTCTCCATTTTCAAGTCCCATCAGGCGTTTTCAACCTTGAAATCTTCGTTATGCTCTTTTTCGTATTCCAGGTGTGAGGGACTCAATTCCTGTACGAATTCGATATTGTATGATGAATCGCTTAGAATGCTGCGGACTTCCGTTTCGGATTCCGCTTCGTAATAACGTGTGAGGGTGTCCTCACGGATGATGCGGCTATCCAGTGCTTCCTGGAAAAAAACTTTGAATACTGCCATTTAATATATTCTCCTTTTGCTTTTATATGCATGATTTCCAAACCATTAAAAAATGTGCGCTGTAAGAAGCAGCACAGGAAAGAGGGTGGGTCAGTCCCTCTTCATGAATTCGTTGTTCAGCAACCCTTTCCTACCGAGAATGCGTCCAAGCCTCTCCTTCAGCCTTTTTCTCAACCGTTTGAGCAATAAGACCACATCCCTTATCAGCTTAAGTTTATTTTACATTATAGACGGAAGACATGCAAAGACTTTATAATGGTGGGGAATGGGGGGAGAGAGATGAAGGACAAGCGTATACTGGAAGGGGTGCTCCTCGAGATGGAGCGCCAGGATAGGAATATGACGATGGTGGAGTTCAACATCCATCCGGACATGGTGGTCATGAACTACGTCTATGATGCGCATGAAACGGTCGAGGATGTGCACAAGAAGCGCCATGACCACGATCCGGAGATCATGGACCACGAAACGTTCGCGGGACTTAAGGACAAGCTGTATGAAAACAATGTACCATTCAGGGAGAGGCGTGATGATTTCATCTGACCGCATCCACTGCAGAAAAAAGAAGCGGCTCGATCGAGCCGCTTCATCTCTATTCTACAGGAGTGGCTCCATTCTTCGGCTCCATCGGCAGTTCGTCGTCGATGCGGTCATAGAACATGATGCCATCGAGGTGGTCGAGTTCGTGCTGCAGCACGACTGCAAGCATGCCCTTCGCCTTCACTTCCACCGGTTCGCCGTGGATGTCTGTGGCAGTGACCCTGATCCTCTGGTAGCGGTGCACGAGACCCGGAATCTCCCCATCGACGCTGAGGCAGCCTTCACCGCCCGGGAGATAGGTCTCGGTCACCGAATGGCTCTTCACCTTCGGGTTGATCAGCATGTAGTCATGGAGGACCTCCCCCTCGTCACCTTCCATATAGACGGCGAGCATGCGCTTATTGAGGCCGACCTGTGGTGCTGCAAGGCCGACGCCGGGACGGAGGCCATACTTTTCAGAGGTTTCGGGATCCTGTGAATTGACGAGATACTCCCTCATCTCCTTGAGCTCCGAGACCGTCTCTTCATCTATATCTATGACTTCCGCGACTTTCGTCCGGAGCATCGGATCGGGGTCCCGTACGATATCTTTCATTGTCAACAAAATAAACCCTCCTGTTTTATCTATACTATTATTTATTATACTATAATACTCAGGGGAACGTGAATTTCTCAAACATATAGACTCAAAAAATTATCGGAGGTAGGGAAATGAAGAAAATGCTAGGGAGCCTGCTGATCTTTTCAGTAGTGATTGCTGGATGCTCATCGGACGAAGATGAGCTGTTGGATTTTTATAATGCGTTTCAAGAGACCGTCGAGGTGGAAAAGGAGATAGAGGATGTGACAGCGACGTTTGACGAGCTGGAAGCCGAAAAGGCGGAACTCCAGCAGTCCCTAGAATCCGCCACCAGGGATGAGCTGACTGAAATCAGCGGAGAGCTGGTCGAAAATGCTGATGCCAGAATTGCCCAGCTCGATGAGGAAGTAGCCATCATGGGTGAAAGCCGGAGCCGCATGGAAGCATCGGAACAGTACATCAGCGAGATATCAAATGAGTCCAACCGCGAGAAGGCACAGTCTCTGGTGGACGCGATGGATCAGAGATACAATGAACATGGAGACATGATCGGCAGCTACAAGACGGTCCTTGAAAGTGAAAGGGATATATTCGAATATCTTGGCGATGAGGACATCTCCCAGGATGAAGTCGACGAAAGGTTGAACAACCTGGACGAAGAGTACCAGCAGGTCCAGGAGGATGCACAGACATTCAGCGAGCAGACGGAGAATGTGAACCAGATCAAACAGGAGATCGAATCGCTGATCGAGTCGTAAATGATGGAAGCGCTGTATTATATAACAGATATTGCTGTTTTAGTACAGTGAACGTTGATTTAAAAGGGTTTCTACCCCTCTGTTACAGTCCGGTTTTATTTACTATTATAACAGCATGTGGTAAGATAACTGATGATAAATGAAAATTTGAAAGGTATGGTGAACTGTTTATGGCACCGAAGAAAAAGAGCTTCGATCCAGTCAAGACACTTGAAGAGATCGAAAGCAAATTTGAAATGTTTCAGATTTTGGACCAGGACGGCAAGATAGTGAATGAAGACTACATGCCTGACCTGTCGGACGAAGATCTCGTCGAACTGATGGAGCGCATGATTTGGACCCGGGTGCTCGACCAGCGTTCAATCTCCCTCAACCGTCAGGGCCGCCTCGGATTCTACGCGCCGACGGCGGGGCAGGAAGCTTCACAGCTTGCAAGCCAATACGCACTTGAAGGAGAGGACTACATCCTGCCGGGTTACCGTGATGTACCTCAGCTGATCTGGCATGGTCTTCCGCTTACTCAGGCGTTCCTCTTCTCGAGAGGGCATTTCAAGGGGAACCAGTTCCCTGAAGGCGTCAACGCCCTCAGCCCTCAGATCATCATCGGTGCGCAGTATGTACAGACGGCTGGTGTGGCGCTCGGAATCAAGAAGCGCGGCAAGGACGCTGTAGCGATCACATACACAGGTGACGGCGGCACATCCCAGGGTGACTTCTATGAAGGCATCAACTTTGCAAGTGCCTACAAGGCGCCGGCGATCTTCGTCATCCAGAACAACAACTATGCAATCTCCACTCCGAGGGAACTGCAGACGGCTGCGAAGACACTGGCACAAAAGGGTGTGGCTTCAGGTGTACCGAGTGTGCTTGTTGACGGCATGGACCCGCTCGCTGTCTATAAGGTGACGAAGGATGCGCGTGACCGTGCAGTGGCTGGAGACGGACCGACGGTCATCGAAACGCTCTGCTACCGCTTCGGACCACACACGATGGCTGGAGACGACCCGACCCGCTACAGGACTTCCGATGAGGATTCCGACTGGGAGAAGAAGGATCCCCTCGTGCGCTTCCGCAAGTTCCTTGAAGAGAAGGATCTCTGGAACGAAGAGAAGGAGAACGAAGTGATGGAGCAGGCTAAGGAAGACGTCAAGAAAGCGATAAAAGAAGCAGACAATACTGAGAAGCAGACAGTTACACAACTGATGGAAATCATGTATGACGAAATGCCATCCAATCTGGAAGAGCAGTATGAAGTCTACAAAGAAAAGGAGTCGAAATAATCAATGGCACAGATGACAATGATCCAGGCAATCACTGATGCGATGGCCACTGAACTCAGAAATGATGAGAACGTCCTCGTCTTCGGTGAAGACGTCGGCGTAAACGGTGGGGTATTCCGTGCAACAGAAGGCCTGCAGAAAGAATTTGGCGAAGCGCGTGTCTTCGATACGCCCCTCGCCGAAAGTGGACTTGCTTCATTGGGGCTTGGCCTCACACTTGAAGGATTCCGTCCAGTCGTCGAAATCCAATTTTTCGGCTTCGTGTTCGAAGCGATGGACGGCATCGCCGGCCAGATTGCGCGCCACAGGCACCGTTCAGGGGCAAGCAAGGAAATGCCGGTCGTTATCCGTGCGCCATTCGGCGGCGGCGTACACACACCTGAACTCCACGCTGACTCCCTGGAAGGCCTGATGGCCCAGACACCGGGCCTTAAAGTGGTCATCCCTTCCAACCCGGTGGACGCTAAGGGGCTGCTCATCCAGGCGATCCGTTCGAACGATCCGGTCATCTTCCTCGAGCACATGAAGCTCTACCGTTCATTCCGTGAAGAAGTGCCTGAAGAGGACTATACGGTGGAAATCGGCAAAGCTGATGTGAAGCGCGAGGGTAATGACATCACGCTGATCGCCTACGGTGCGATGGTGCAGGAGGCGATCAAGGCTGCGGATACACTTGCAGAAGAAGATATCTCTGCAGAAGTCATCGACCTGCGTACAGTTTCTCCAATCGACTACGAAACGCTTGTCGAATCCGTAGAAAAGACGAACCGTGCGGTAGTGATCCAGGAAGCACAGCGTCAGGCGGGTGTTGCAGCAAATGTCGCTGCAGAACTGTCCGAGCGTGCGATCCTGAGCCTTGAAGCACCGGTCATGCGTGTAACGGCACCGGATACAGTGTATCCATTCACACAGGCAGAAGGCGTATGGCTTCCGAATAAGGAAGACATCGTCGAGCGTGCAAAACAAGTATTGGACTTTTAATCAGCAGAGGAGGAAATACTGTGGCATTTGAATTCAAACTGCCGGATATCGGTGAAGGTATCCATGAAGGTGAAATCGTCAAGTGGTTCATAGGTGAAGGCGATGAAATCAAGGAAGACGATGTACTCGCGGAAGTGCAGAACGACAAGGCGGTTGTTGAGATCCCATCCCCAGTGGACGGCACAATCAAGAAACTGCACGTTGAAGAGGGTACAGTGACGACCGTCGGCGAGACGATCGTGACGATCGACGACGGCTCCGAGGATTCCGGTGAAGAAGAACCGGAAAAAGAGGAGAAGGAAGAAGACAAGAAAGAAGAGAAAAAGGAATCTTCCGATAAGGAAGAAGAAAAAGAAGAAACAAAAGAGGAAGCGGACGACAAGGACTCCGGCGAGGAGAAATCCGGTGGACGCGTCATCGCGATGCCGTCCGTACGCAAGTTCGCACGCGACAATGATGTCGACATCACTGAAGTTTCAGGCAGCGGCAAGAATGGCCGGGTCCTGAAAGAGGATGTAGAAGCATTCATGAATGGTGATCAGACATCCGCCGGTTCCGAAGAGGAAGCGGAAACATCCGAAGCACAGGAAGAGCAGGCTGAAGGCAAGCAGGAGAAACAGGCTGCGCCTGAAGGCGAGTTCCCTGAAACGCGCGAGAAGATGAGCGGCATGAGAAAAGCGATTGCCAAGGCAATGGTGAACTCCAAGCAGACATCCCCGCACGTGACGCACCTCGATGAAATTGAAGTGCAGGCCCTATGGGACCACAGGAAGAAGTTCAAAGGTGTGGCAGAGGAGCAGGGCGTCAAGCTCACATTCCTCCCGTATGTCGTGAAGGCACTCGTGTCCATGCTCAAGAAATATCCTGAGTTCAACACTTCAATCGACAATGAAACATTTGAAGTTATCCAGAAACATTACTATAATGTTGGTATTGCTGCGGATACAGAACGCGGACTTGTCGTGCCTGTCGTTAAGCATGCAGACAAGAAATCCATGTTTGAAATCTCCGATGAAATCAACAATCTTGCTGTGAAGGCACGTGATGGCAAGCTGTCCGGTGAAGAGATGAAGGGCGGGTCCATGACGATCTCCAACCTCGGTTCTGCAGGCGGACAGTGGTTCACTCCTGTCATCAACCAGCCGGAAGTTGCAATTCTCGGCATCGGCCGCATCGAACAGAAGGCCATTGTAAGAGATGGAGAAATCGTTGCAGCACCAGTGCTTGCACTTTCACTCAGCTATGATCACAGACAGATTGATGGTATGACAGCACAGAATGCCCTGAACCATGTTAAACGTTTGCTTAACAATCCAGAATTACTATTAATGGAGGGATAATTACAGATGGTAGTTGGAGATTTTCCTATCGAAACTGACACAATTGTAGTTGGCGCAGGCCCAGGGGGCTATGTTGCAGCAATCCGTGCAGCACAGCTCGGCCAGAAAGTAACAATCGTTGAGAAGGATGTTCTTGGTGGTGTATGTCTGAACGTTGGATGTATTCCTTCCAAGGCTCTGATCTCTTCTTCACACCGTTTCCATCAGGCCCAGGATTCTGAAGATATGGGTGTAATCACGGAAGGTGTCAAACTTGATTTCTCAAAAGTGCAATCCTTCAAGGAGAGCGTAGTCAAAAAACTCACTGGCGGTGTAGAAAGCCTGCTCAAAGGAAACAAGGTTGAAATCGTCAAAGGGGAAGCATACTTCGTCGATGAGAACAAAATGAAGGTCATGGATGAAAAGCAATCCCAGACCTACGAGTTCAAAAATGCAATCATCGCTACAGGTTCCCGTCCAATCGAAATTCCAGGATTCAAATTCGGCGAGCGCGTACTGGATTCCACAGGTGCACTTGCGCTTGAAGAGAAACCTGAAAAGCTCGTCGTGATCGGCGGCGGCTACATCGGCTCCGAGCTTGGTACAGCCTACGCAAACTTCGGTACTGAAGTGACGATTCTTGAAGGTGCAAAAGACATCCTCGGCGGGTTCGAAAAACAGATGACGCAGCTTGTCAAGAAGAACCTCAAGAAAAAAGGCGTGAAGATCGAAACGCAGGCGATGGCCAAAGAAGCAGAAGAGACTGATAACGGCGTCAAGGTGACTTATGAAGTCAAAGGCGAGACGAAGGAGATCGAAGCGGACTACGTGCTCGTCACAGTCGGCCGCCGTCCAAACACGGATGAGCTCGGTCTTGAAGAACTCGGAATCAAAATGACTGACAAAGGCCTCGTTGAAGTGGACAAGCAGTCCAGGACTTCCGTCAAGAACATCTTCGCTATCGGTGACATCGTCCCTGGTCTTCCGCTTGCGCACAAAGCAAGCTACGAAGCCAAAGTGGCGGCAGAAGCCATTGCTGGAGAGAAATCCGAAGTCGACTACCTCGGCATGCCGGCAGTATGCTTCACAGAGCCTGAACTTGCTACTGTAGGCTATAATGAAGCAGATGCCAAAGAAGCCGGATTCGAAGTGAAGACAGGAAAATTCCCATTCGCAGCCAACGGCCGCGCGCTGGGTCTCAATGAAACAGATGGTTTCGTCAAACTGGTTTCACGCAAGGAAGACGGTCTACTTCTTGGTGCCCAGGTTGCAGGTACCGGTGCTTCCGACATCATCGCTGAACTCGGTCTTGCAGTGGAGACCGGCATGACTGCGGAAGATATCGCCCTCACAATCCATGCCCACCCGACACTTGGAGAGATTCCAATGGAAGCGGCAGACGTTGTACTCGGCAAACCGATACACACTATGTAATAGGATTGATGAAAGGACGCCCATATGGGCGTCCTTTATCCATTATTGCCAGATGGGAGTCTGAATATGGAAGAATACAGCTATCCAATAGATGTCGACTGGTCGACGGATGAAATCATCGACGTCGTCGCATTTTTCGAAGCGGTGGAAGAAGCCCATGAGGAAGGAATCGCCGCTGTGGAGCTTAAAGAAAAGTACCGGAAGTTCAAGGCGGTCGTTCCCGGTAAGGCCGAGGAGAAGACGGTCTTCAGGGAATTCAAATCGAACAGCGGACTCGAATCATATGCAGCGGTCAAGCTGCTCAAGGATGCCGATGATGACGATGTCATCAGAATATAGATCCATCCATCAGGTCTGCCCCTCGCCGGGGCAGGCTTTTTTGTCTTTTCTGGATGTCCCGGTATTCTGTTCCGGGCATATATACCATTCAAAGTTGATTAAAATATCGACGGTAGGGTATTATTCAAAATGAAGACATAATATCTGGGAGGTTAACATGGCTAGAAAAAATTACACACAAACAGTAGAACCTGTCAGCCGGATTGCTGAAAAGATCTTCGGGTGGCTGGCCTGGCTCGGCCTGCTTGCGATTACCGCTTTACTTCTATTCTTTTCACTCGTCACCATGAATGACCCTGCATTTGTAGATGATGTAAGACAGCAGTTGGAGACGGAATTCCAGAATGTGGCCCAGCAGGGGCAGGATCTCGGGGCAGCACCTGGAGAAGTTGCGAATATGGTCGTCGGGTGGCTTAATAACGTTTGGATGCTGGCGCTTTACCTCGCCATTCCACTAATTCTTGGACTTTTCGGCCTGCTTACGATGCGACGCAGGATACTCGCGGGATTCCTGCTGCTCATTGCAGGTATCCTCACTGCACCGATGATTGCATTTGTCATCACTGGACTGATTCCACTGTTCTTCGTCATTGCAGCGATTCTTCTGTTCGTCAGAAAAGATCGTGTCATCACCCATGATGACGATATGGAACCACTTGAAGGCAGAAGGGATGCAGATGCCCGTAGAAGAGATGGAGTGCAGGAGGACAGGCGCAGGGCATCAGATGATGATGCAGCATATGATCGACGTCGCGACATGGAGAGGGACCTGGAAGACAATCAGGTGAACCGCCGTGGAGACGATCCTGTAGGAAGATATGAAGATGATCGGCAAAAACAGCGCTACGCAGACGAAATCGATGAGCGGGAGCGTACCGGTGATGATGATCTGGAGCGGACACGCACATTCCGAAGCCTGGACGATAATGGCAGGGACGGCCGTTCCGGTGTCGTCGCCAGCGACGCGCAGTCGGACAGGGAAGGCGAGTATGTTGGACGGGATGACGACCGCTACGTCGACCGCAACATAGATTCCCAGGAAGCGACTGAACCGGTTACAGAGGAAGAGTATGCCCGCCGTGGCGGCATCGGAGCCGAAAGGGACGATGTCGAGAGGAACACTCGGAACGGAAATCTCGCTGACCGGAGCGGGGATGACTATGGCTACGATGCAACGAGAGAACGCAGGGATAACGTCAACCGACGCAATAATGACACCCTGTAATTGAATGAATAATACATGCCTCCGGCTTTTTGAGCCGGGGGCTGTTTCATGTCAAAATGTGTAATCGTTTTCATTCAAATGCATCAACGGATGCAGCATTATAGGGTGAAAATATAATTTCAAAGATTCTAAAAATTTTAATAAAAACTCTAGGATATTGCACTTTTATCTGTTAAGATACTTTCTATAGTTTCAAGCTTTATCCAATAAGGAGGGGATTTTCAATGAATGCTTTGGCAAGGCTGAGTCAATTCATCGGAAGTACGTTCGGTATATGGGTCATCATTTTTGCGATCTTGTCCTTTGTACTCCCGGGAGGATTTACATGGATTGCACCATACATAAACCTGCTGCTCGGCATCATCATGTTCGGCATGGGCCTGACGCTCAAGCTTACGGACTTCAAAAGGGTACTGAAAGCACCGAAGATGGTATTCATCGTAGTGCTGTCACAGTACACCATCATGCCGCTTCTGGCACTCGGGCTGGTCGTACTGTTCCAGCTGCCACCTGAAATTGCGGTCGGTGTCATCCTGGTCGGGTGCACACCAGGAGGGACGTCATCCAACGTCATGACTTTCCTGGCAAAAGGGAATACGGCACTGTCCGTAACCGCAACAGCCGTTTCGACGGTCCTGGCTCCAATCCTGACGCCTGCGCTTACGCTGCTGCTTGCAAGTGCGTGGCTGCCGGTTTCTTTCATGGACCTCTTCATCTCGATCATACAGATCGTCCTGGTTCCGATCGCACTTGGTCTGGCTGTGCGGATGCTGCTCGGTGACCATGTCGAGAAGGGCATCACCATACTGCCGCTCATCTCAGTGGTGGGCATCGTCGGCGTTGTCGCAGCGGTCGTATCGAACAATACGGAAGCGATCATGCAGTCCGGCCTGCTGATATTCGGTGTGGTCATACTGCACAATGTGCTCGGTTACCTCATCGGATTCGGCCTGGCCAAAGTGCTGAGGTTCGACCTTGCCGACCAGAAGGCGGTATCAATTGAAGTAGGAATGCAGAATTCAGGGCTTGCAGCAGCCTTGTCTGCAGCGCATTTTTCTCCACTCTCCGCCGTGCCTGCTGCATTGTTCAGCGTTTGGCATAATATTTCCGGATCTATGGCTGCTACGTGGATGAGCAAATACCATGGAGATGAAACAGAAGCGGAATCGGTCAAAAATGAAGAAGTACGTGTATAATGGGTCATAATCATGAAGGGTGGTTTTAAAATGTCAACAGAAGGAAAAACTGAAAAGGATCTAAGAATCAAGAGTAAAGTATATACGGAAAGTGATGTAAAGGCGCCGAACAGAGCAATGCTCCGTGCGGTCGGACTGACGGATGAAAGTTTCACAAAGCCGCAGATCGGAATCGCCAGCACTTGGGCTGAGGTGACACCATGCAACATCCACCTGAACGACCTTGCTCTGGAAGCGAAGGCCGGAGCGAGGGAAGCGGGCGGCGTGCCGCTCCAGTTCAATACGATCACAGTATCCGACGGGATCTCCATGGGTACACAGGGCATGCGCTATTCCCTGCCGTCACGCGATCTCATCGCAGACTCCATCGAAACGGTCGTAGGGGCCGAGAACCTGGATGGACTTGTAGCGATCGGTGCATGTGACAAGAACATCCCGGGCTGTGCCATCGCGATTGCGAATGCAGAAGTTCCGGCAGTATTCGTCTATGGCGGCACAATTGCACCCGGACAGCACAGAGGTCGTGACATCGATCTTGTCAGTGTGTTTGAAGGCGTCGGCAAACTGAATGCCGGAGAGATCGATGAGAAGGAACTGAATCAGATCGAATGCAATGCATGTCCTGGGGCAGGAGCGTGCGGCGGCATGTATACTGCGAACACCATGGCATCGGCGATGGAGGCGCTTGGACTGAGCCTGCCCGGCAGTGCATCCAACCCGGCTGAATCGAAGGAGAAGGCGGAAGACGTCAAAGCTGCAGGCGAAGCTGTCTACAAACTGCTCGAGGCGGGTATCTATCCGAAGGACATCATGACGGAGAAGGCATTTGAAAATGCGATCACTGTCGTCATGGCGCTGGGTGGATCGACAAACGCCATCCTGCACCTCCTTGCCATCGCGCACGCGGCTGAAGTGGATCTCACCATCGACGACTTCAACCGCATCCAGGAGAAGGTCCCGCATCTGGCGGACCTGAAACCAAGCGGACGCTATGTCATGCAGGACCTGTATAAGGCCGGAGGCGTTCAGGGCGTAATGAAGATGTTGCACAGGGAAGGCTACCTCCATGGGGACTGCATGACGGTAACGGGCAAGACGGTAGCAGAAAACCTTGAAGAAGTGGATGACCTTGTGGAAGGTCAGGATGTGATCATGCCATTCGATAACCCGAAACGTGCAGATGGTCCACTTATCGTCCTGAAAGGAAACCTGTCACCGACAGGCGCAGTAGCGAAAGTTTCCGGAGTGAAGGTCGCCCGTCACGTGGGGCCAGCGAGGGTATTCGACAATGAGAAGGAAGCATCCGATGCCGTACTGGCCAACGAGATCAATGAGGGCGATGTCCTCGTGATCCGCTATGTCGGACCGAAAGGCGGACCGGGCATGCCGGAAATGCTCTCCATCTCGAGCCTGCTCGTCGGCAAGGGCCTCGGTGAGAAGGTGGCGCTGCTCACGGATGGCCGTTTCTCAGGCGGTACACATGGGCTTGTCGTCGGTCACATCTCGCCTGAAGCACAAAGCGGGGGACCAATTGCCTTCCTCCAGGAGGGGGATATGGTGACGATCGATTCAACGAAGAAGGAAATCTCCTGTGAAGTATCGGAAGAGGAGATGGACAGGCGCCGCAGCGCGTGGGAAGCGCCACCGCTCTACAAAAAAGGTGTGCTCGGCAAATATGCACATAATGTCACATGCTCCTCCGAAGGTGCAGTGACAGATTACCTGACCAAATAGAACATGCATGCACGGCATATCCATGCCGTGCATTTTTCATTTGGACGGATATGGAAGATTAAATCAAAAAAATCAGAAAAAAATCAGAAACATGGAATCCCCTCATGTAGCCATTGTAAACGGTTACATATTCTGAAATGTTTGATAATTTAAAATTATTTACCGACAGGTGGTTGATTTCTTCCTCCAAACGTTATAAGATTACTTTCAATATCACATATCAGAAATGTCAGATAAATATAAATCAATGAAAAACGACGATGGGAACGTAGAGGAAAGGCAAGTCGATCACCAGAGACCCGGGATGCTGGAAACCGGGATTGACACTTTCTTCTATCTCGACCCTGAGTGCCGGACTGAAAAGTTGAGTAGGCTCGGCCGGGTGCATGCCACCCGTTACCAAAACGGACTTCTACAAGTCCATAAGGCATTCTTCGTGAGAAGGATGCAAAACTGGGTGGTACCGTGAAATAGCTCTTTTCGCCCCATGACATGCTCGCAGTCCGACTGGGAGCAGAACGTGGGAAGAAGGGGCTATTTTTTTATAACAAAAGTAAATGAAGCGTATCTTGCTCAAGATCCATAAGGAGGTAAGTGGTAATGAAAACACAAACTGAAATGCACACACAACCAGTTGAACAGAAACTGCGAACTGGGGCTGACCTTTTCGTCCAGTCACTTGTTGAAGAGAATGTTGAAACAGTATTCGGCTACCCTGGCGGTGCCGTGCTGCCGATCTACGATGCACTATACCGGGCGGAAGCACCGTTTCAGCATATACTATGCAGACACGAACAGGGTCTCATCCACGCTGCGGAAGGCTACGCAAGGGTGACGGGCAAACCGGGTGTCGTCATTGCCACTTCAGGACCGGGTGCAACCAACCTGATTACGGGCATCACTGATGCAATGATGGATTCACTGCCGGTCGTCATCTTCACCGGCCAGGTATCCACAGCAGTCATCGGTTCCGATGCTTTCCAGGAAGCGGATGTAATCGGCCTGACAACTCCAATAACAAAGCATAACTATCAGGTTACGGACATCAAGGACCTTCCAAGGATAACGAAGGAAGCATTCCACATTGCTACGACGGGCCGGCCGGGGCCGGTGGTCGTCGACATTCCAAAGAACATCGCCCAGGAGATCACGGATAAGACATTCGATACATCCTTCCATCTCCCAGGGTACCAGCCGACGATCAAGCCGAACCCGCTGCAGATCAGAAGGCTTGCTGAAGCACTTGCACAGGCGAAGAAACCGGTACTTCTTGCCGGCGCTGGTGTCCATTTTGCAGATGCTTCAGTTGAGCTCAAGGCTTTCGCGGAAAGGTTCGAACTGCCGGTCACGACGACATTGCTTGGACTCGGCAGCTTCCCGGGAGGACATGAACAGGCACTCGGGATGGCCGGGATGCACGGCTCCTACAGTGCGAACATGGCCCTCTATGAAGCGGACCTGCTGATCAATATCGGGGCAAGATTCGATGATCGGCTCACAGGAGCCATCCAGCACTTTGCACCGGAAGCAACAGTCGCACACATCGATATAGACCCTGCCGAGATCGGCAAGAACATCGAAACGAAGATTCCGGTCGTCGGGGATGCAAAGGAAGCGTTGAATGCACTGCTCGATATCGACATCGAATGCACCGACCACTCCAGCTGGAGTGAAAATGCGATGCGCAATAAGAAGGAATACCCATTCTGGTTCGAACGTTCCGATGACCTGATTTCACCCCAGTGGCTGATCGAATCGGTCCACCGTGAAACGGATGGCCATGCGATCGTCACCACGGACGTCGGCCAGCATCAGATGTGGGCAGCCCAGTTCTATCAGTTCAATTCTCCGCACAAATGGGTGACATCCGGGGGACTCGGTACGATGGGCTTCGGCCTTCCGGCAGCAATCGGTGCACAGCTCGGCCGGCCGGAAGAGACGGTGGTGGCCATCGTCGGGGACGGCGGCTTCCAGATGACCATGCAGGAGATGGCGGTCATCAAGCAGCACAACCTCCCGATCAAAGTCATCATCGTCAACAACGAAGCACTTGGCATGGTGAGGCAGTGGCAGGAAAGTTTCTATGAGGAACGCTACTCCGCTTCACTGCTGACCGAGAATCCGGATTTCATCAAACTTGCCGAAGGCTTCGGGGTCAAGGGCATCCGGGTTTCAAAGGAGACCGATGTCCCTTCCGTAATCAAGGAAGTCTTCCAGCATGACGGCCCGGTGCTTGTGGATGCCAGAGTACAGAAGCTCGACAAAGTATACCCGATGGTTGCTCCGGGCAAGGGAAACCATGAAATGATAGGGGTGAAACGATGCGAAGAATAATTACAGCCACCGTCCAGAATTCGAGCGGCGTGTTGAACAGGATCACCGGCATGCTGTCGAAACGGGCTTTCAATATAGAAAGCATCACAGTCGGTACAACTGAAATAGAAGGCATATCCAAAATGACATTCGTAGTTGAGATACCTGATGAGAACAAGATCGAACAGCTGACAAAACAGCTGAACAAGCAGATCGATGTGCTGAAGGTGAATGATATCACCGAAAAGGCGATCGTCCAGAGGGAGCTTGCACTGATCAAAGTGGGCAGTACAAGCGCTTCCCGGGCGGAAATCCAGGGGGTCATCGAGCCCTTCAGGGCCCGAGTCCTCGATGTATCGAGGGACAGCCTGGTAATAGAAGTGACAGGGAAGCCGGATAAGATCGAGGCACTTATCGATCTGCTCCAGCCCTACGGCATCAAAGACATGACACGGACAGGAGTGACTGCTTTCCCAAGAGGAAAGCAGCCCAGGCAGATTCAGGAGTTTACACTAAGCGTTTAGCATCAAAAACCAAAAAAACCAATTCACACAAATGAGAGGAAGATTATAATGACTAAAGTATTCTATGACAAAGACATCAACAAAGAGGCGCTCCAAGGAAAGAAAATCGCAATCGTCGGCTATGGTTCCCAGGGCCACGCACATGCGCAGAACCTGCGCGACAGCGGATACGAGGTCGTAGTCGGACTCAGACCAGGCAAATCCCAGGACAAGGCCAAAGAGGATGGTTTCGAAGTGAAGGCAGTTGCCGATGCAGTTGCAGAAGCAGATGTCACGATGGTACTGCTGCCGGATGAGAACCAGCCGAAAGTATATGAAGAAAGCATCAAGGACAACATGAAGCCGAACAGCGCCTTAGCTTTCGCCCACGGATTCAACATCCACTTCAACCAGGTGGTGCCTAGGGAAGACGTCGATGTATTCCTCGTCGCTCCAAAAGGACCTGGCCACCTCGTAAGGAGAACATACGAAGAGGAAGCCGGCGTACCTGCACTATATGGCGTCTTCCAGGATGTCACCGGCAAAGCGACCGATGTGGCGATGGCCTATGCTGCAGGCATCGGTGCTGCAAGGGCAGGCGTGCTTGAGACTTCATTCCAGGAAGAGACGGAAACGGACCTCTTCGGAGAGCAGGCTGTATTGTGCGGCGGACTGACAAGCCTGGTGAAAGCAGGTTTCGAAACATTGACTGAAGCAGGCTATCAGCCGGAAGTGGCATACTTCGAGTGCCTGCATGAAATGAAGCTCATCGTAGATCTCATGTATGAAGGCGGCATGGAGAACATGAGATATTCCATCTCCGACACTGCACAGTGGGGTGACTTCGTATCCGGACCACGCGTTGTAAATGATGAAACGAAAGCACGCATGAAAGATGTACTGACTGAAATCCAGAATGGCCAGTTCGCCAAAGGATGGATCCTTGAAAACCAGGCTGGACGTCCACAATTCAATGCAATCAACAACAACGAATACAACCACCCGATTACAAAAGTCGGACAGGATCTGCGTGATCTGATGCCATTCGTCAAGCAGCCTGTCAATGATAAAAAGAAAGAAGGGAAAGTCCATGTCACGAATTAGGATATTTGATACGACCCTTCGGGATGGGGAGCAGTCCCCAGGCGTGAATCTGAATAAGATGGAGAAACTTGAAATCGCAAAGCAGCTTGAACGTCTTGGCGTGGATGTCATGGAGGCAGGCTTTCCAGCCGCCTCCGAAGGTGACTTCCAGGCAGTCAAGCTGATTGCGGACACTATCAAGGATGTTTCAGTAACAGCACTTGCCCGGACGAGAGTAGAGGATATCGATCGTGCCTATGAGGCTTTGAAGAATACACCGCACCCAAGAATCCATATATTCCTGGCAACTTCCCCGATCCATATGACATACAAGCTGAAGATGACGCCGGAACAGGTAATCCAGCAGTCGGTGGATATGGTGAAGTACGCCAAGGAAAAGTTCGAGGAAGTGGAATGGTCCGCAGAAGATGCGACACGTTCCGAGTGGCCTTTCCTGGCCCAGGTGATCGAACAGGTCATCGAAGCCGGAGCAACAGTCGTGAACCTTCCCGATACGGTCGGCTATACGACGCCTGATGAATATGGAAACATGTTCAAGTATATGAAGGAAAGTGTTCCGAACATCGATCGTGTCGACCTCTCATGCCACTGCCACAACGACCTTGGGATGGCAGCAGCCAATACGATCGCAGCCATTGAAAATGGTGCGACCCAGGTTGAAGGCACAATCAACGGCATCGGCGAACGTGCAGGCAACGTGGCACTTGAGGAAGTGGCCATCGCATTGAAGATACGCAATGACCGCTACAGTTACGAAACGGGACTCAAACTCAATGAGATCAAACGTTCCAGCGATCTTGTTGCGAAACTGACCGGCATGTACGTGCAGGCGAACAAGGCGATCGTCGGCCGTAATGCCTACGCACATGAATCCGGGATCCATCAGGATGGCGTCCTGAAGAATGCGGAAACATATGAAATCATTACGCCGGAACTCGTGGGTGTTTCATCCAATACACTGTTCATGGGCAAACACTCCGGACGTCACGCCTTCAAGGATAAGGTCAAGGCCTTCGGCGTAGAAATGACGGATGATGAAATCAAGGCGGCGTTCAAGAACTTCAAGACGCTTACCGACCACAAACGGGAAGTGACTGACGACGACATCTATACGCTGATCATGGAAGTCAAGACCGACCAGTCTGCGATGAACAAATACACGCTTGAAACATTCCAGGTCAATTATGGCACACAGAACATCACTACTGCGACAGTGGCGCTCAATACTCCGGAAGGGGAGACGGTCCAGACCGCTGCTACAGGGAATGGCAGTGTCGAAGCACTGTACCGCACGATTTCCGAACTGATCGACTACGATCAGAAGCTGCTCGACTATCAGATCAATTCGGTCGGCGGCGGGAAGGATGCCCTTGCGGAATCACATGTGCAGTTGGCTGTTGAAGGGGAAACGGTCAACGGACGCGGTACGGCACAGGATGTCATTGAAGCATCGGCAAATGCATACATCAACGCAGTCAACAGGTATATCCTGAAGATGCAGGTGGAGAAAGAGGAAGTAGCCAACAGATAAAGTGAGATGGAGGGGTACAAAATGAGAAAACAAGTGATCCTATTGCCCGGTGACGGAGTCGGTCGGGAAATCATGGAAGGTGCAAAAGCAGTACTGAATACCATAGCAGGCGAATACAACCATGAATTCATTGTCCATGAACATGCAATCGGTGGAGATGCCATCGACCGATATGATACACCTTTACCGGAACAGACGGTGAAAGCATGCGAAAATGCCGACGCGATACTTCTTGGGGCTGTGGGCGGTCCGAAGTGGGACGGCATACCTGCCGGCAAACGACCTGAAAAAGGTCTGCTCGGCATCCGCAAGTCCCTTGGACTTTTCGCAAACCTGCGTCCGGTGCAGGGGTTCGGACCACTTGTCCATGCCTCTCCACTCAAAACGGAGCTTGTCGACGGCTGCGATATACTCATCGTCCGTGAGCTGACCGGCGGCCTCTATTTCGGGAAGCCGAGCGGACGCAGCGCTGACGGTGAAGAAGTGGTCGATACACTCCGCTACACCCGTAAGGAGATTGAACGGATTGTAGAGAAAGGTTTCGAAGCGGCACAAGTGCGGAGCGGCAAACTGACATCCGTCGACAAGGCGAATGTGCTCGAGTCCAGCCGGGTGTGGAGGGAAGTCGTTGAGGAAAAGGCAAAGGACTATCCGGATGTGACGGTGGAACACCAGCTCGTCGATTCTGCAGCGATGAAACTGATTACGAACCCGAAGCAGTTTGATGTCATCGTCACGGAAAACCTCTTTGGCGACATACTCAGTGATGAGGCTTCCGTACTCACCGGTTCCCTCGGAATGCTCCCTTCAGCGAGTCTGCGGGCAGATGGTGTCGGCCTCTACGAACCGGTCCATGGATCGGCGCCGGACATTGCCGGTGAAGGAGTCGTCAATCCACTTGGCATGATCCTCTCCACTGCAATGATGCTCAAGTATTCATTCGGCATGGAAGAGGAAGCGGCGGAGATAGAGCGGGCCGTCAAGGAATGCCTCGAAGACGGATATCATACGCGCGATCTGGATGTGCAAGGCGGCAAGGTCGTCGGTACGGATGAAATGATCAAGCGGGTCGTCGAGAATCTATCCACGAAAAGTATTTCTAATGCAATCTGCAGTTCTTATATGTAAGGAAAAGGTGTGTCGGATATGGGAAAAGGAAAAACAGTAATTGAAAAAATCTGGGAAACTCATGTGGTCCACAGCCAGGAGGAAAAGCCGGACCTGATCTATATCGATCAGCATCTGGTGCATGAAGTGACTTCTCCGCAGGCGTTTGAAGGACTCAGGCTCAAAAACAGGAAAGTGCGTCGTCCGGATCTGACATATGCCACGATGGACCATAATGTTCCGACAAAGAACAGGGAAGTCGTCAAAGATGAAATCTCCAAGACCCAGATGGAAACGTTGAGAAGGAACTGTGAGGAGTTCGGCATCAAGCTTGCCGATATGTTCCACCCGGACCAGGGCATCGTGCATGTCATCGGTCCTCAGCTTGGTCTGACCCAGCCAGGAAAGACGATCGTCTGCGGAGACAGCCATACATCCACCCACGGTGCCTTCGGTGCACTCGCCTTCGGCATCGGTACAAGTGAAGTGGAACATGTATTGGCTACCCAGACTTTGATGCAGAGCCGTCCAAAGACGATGAACGTCAAAGTCAATGGTGACCTGCCGGCGGGCGTGACAGCAAAGGACCTCATCCTTGCCATCATAGCAAAATTCGGCGTCAAATTCGGTACGGGCCACGTCATTGAATACACTGGAGATGCAATCCGCAACCTGTCGATGGAAGGCCGGATGACGGTCTGCAACATGTCGATTGAAGGCGGTGCACGTGCAGGGCTGATCAGCCCGGATGAAACGACCGTGGAATATTTGCGCGGCCGGGAATATGTGCCGGAAGGCGAAGCATTCGAACGCAAGGCGGCCGAGTGGCTCGAACTTGCTTCAGACGAAGACGCAGAATATGATAAGACGCTTGAAATCGACGCTCAGGAAGTTGAACCGCAAGTTTCATGGGGCACGAACCCGAGCATGGTCGTTCCAATCAGCGGGATGACCCCTTCGGTCGATGCAGTCGACAACAAGGATGAAGTCAGCCGTGCACTGGAGTACATGGGACTCGAGGAGAACCAGCCGATCACTTCCATCGAAGTCGATCACGTATTCATCGGTTCCTGCACAAATTCAAGGCTTCCGGATCTGGTGAACGCTGCGAACATCATCAAAGGGCACAAAGTGAAGGATGGTGTCAGGGCGATTGTCGTTCCAGGCTCCTTCAGTGTCAAACTGCAGGCGGAGGAACTGGGCATCGATGAAATATTCAAGGAAGCCGGTTTCGAATGGCGTGAATCAGGATGCAGCATGTGTCTTGCAATGAATGATGATGTCGTACCTGCCGGTGGACGCTGTGCCTCCACTTCCAACCGGAACTTCGAGGGACGGCAGGGCAGCGGTGCACGTACACACCTCGTCAGTCCGGAGATGGCAGCCGTAGCTGCAATCGAAGGCAACTTTACAGACGTAAGAAAATTCCAGGCTGGAGTGCCGAGTTAGGAGGGGGAACGGATGGAAGCGATCAAAGAACATGAAGGGAAGGTCTTTCCGCTCAACCGCAGCAATGTGGACACGGACCAGATCATACCCAAACAATTCCTGAAGCGTGTGGAACGGACAGGTTTCGGCCAGTTCGTCTTCCACAACTGGCGGTTTGATGATGATGGAAATCCGAAACCGGATTTCGAACTGGACAGTCCGCGCTATAAGGATGCATCGGTCCTCATAGCTGGAGAGAACTTCGGATGCGGCTCTTCAAGGGAGCATGCACCCTGGGCGCTGCTCGATTTCGGATTCAAGGTCATCATTGCACCAAGTTTTGCGGATATATTCTACAACAATGCATTCAAGAACGGCATCATCCTCATCAAGGCGGATGAAAGCCAAGTGGATGAATGGATGGAGCAGGCGAAGGAAGGCACGTTCCATCTTAATGTCGACCTTGAAGAGCAGACCATTTCGGACGGAACGAAGCAGCTCCCGTTCGATATTCCATCCTACCATAAGGAGAAGCTCCTGAACGGCTGGGACGACATCGCATTGACATTATTGCTCGACGACAAGATCAGGGAATATGAGGAGAAGCAGGCTGCGAAAGCCTGACTCCTCGCTGGAACAGGGAGTAATCAAAAACATAGATTATATCCAAATAAATCATTCAAGGAGTGTGACCACATGGGGATTTCCTAACTGGTGGATTAGTCCATGACGCCTGGAAGCGTTTGGATCATGTTGTCCATCACACACCGTTACGTACGTCAGCTACAACGAATCAGCGCACAGAGAAAAATGTCTATTTCAAAATGGAGAACCAGCAGAAGACCGGGGCTTTCAAATTCAGGGGGGCAAGCTATAAGCTCATGCGCCTTACCGATGAAGAGCTGGGATGCGGGGTAATCACCGCGTCTGCAGGCAACCATGCACAGGGACTGGCTTTGGCCGCCCACAAACTTGGAGTGAAGGCGACGATCTATATGGCTGAGGCGACACCTGAAGCGAAAGTCGAGGCGACAAGGGGCTATGGCGCCCAAGTCGTACTCACGGGAGAAAGTTTCCAGGAGGCCTATGAAGCAGCACTTGAGCATCAAAAGAAGTGCGGTGCGACCTTCGTCCATCCTTTCGACGATTATGACATCATGGCCGGACAGGGAACAATCGCCCTCGAGATGCTCGAGCAGGAAAGCAGGATCGATACGATCATCGTACCGATCGGCGGCGGGGGATTGATCAGCGGCATCGCTGTCGCAGCCAAATCCGTAAATCCGGATATCAAGGTGATCGGTGTCCAGGCAGCATCAGCTGCAGCGATGTACACCGCCTACCACAAGGGCGTCGTGGAAAAGTTGGATAAGGTCTCCACCATCGCAGAGGGCATAGCCGTAAAGCAGCCAGGCGAAAAGACGGTTCCGCTCATCCGGCATTATGTGGATGATGTGATTACAGTGAGCGAAGCCGAAATTGCGAACGCCATGGTGACTATGCTCCAACGCGGCAAGACATTGGTCGAAGGCGCTGGTGCAGCTGCATTGGCGGGATTATTGTCACATAATGATCAGATAGATTCCAGACATTGTGGAGTAATCGTCAGCGGCGGCAACTTCGACATCGGCAAGATTGGTGATGTCCAGTCGCTCGCAAATCAGTTGAAGCCCGAACGGTCCCGTAACACCGTGGTATTGTAGCCATACTTGGGATCAACGAAACAACCCGTCATCTATCCAGATGACGGGTTGTTTCGTGCCGATGTAAAGTTCTGTTCCATCCTAGTACAGACGGACAAGTTCCTGGAGGACAGTTTCGAGCTCCTTGATGAAGATGTCATCGTGGCTGAGGACGCTGTTTGAAGGGAGGTATTTCTTGCCGACGAGGAACTCACCCTTCTTGACGTCCCGGAGCCTTACAAGTGCCGATTCCAGATCTTCCTCGCTCATGTCCCTGAGGGCCGTCTTTTCCGGTCTCATATGGTTGAGGGAGACGACGTAATCCTCAGGTATGGAGCGGATGATGTCAATCTGGTCGAGCAACCTTTCTGCGGTTGCCGCCTTCTCTGGGGATTCATAGATGGTGCCATACATGCAGAAGGCATGGTCGCCGAAGAGGCCGATCTGAAAATGCGGCATCATCTTATAGCCTCTCGGGTTGGTGCTGAAGCTCACCCACGTGTCATCGGGCGGATTGACTTTGCGTCTTGCATGCTTGGCGACATGTGCGAAATGCTCATCCCCGGTGATCTCTGTCAGGTATTCACTGAAGTATTCACCCAGGTTTTCGAGCTTTGGACGTATGGTGGTCTTGAGCGCATCCATCCGCGGCTCGAGGCCATCGATTTCAAATACTTTGAAATCATCTTTGGTAAAATGGTATTTGGACATTTTACTACTCCTTTCAAATGACTACTTATATGATAGAATAAGTAATGATGTCAATCAATTATTTGGGGTGGATGCAATGGAAATATACGAGTTTGGACAACGCTTGATAAGAGAGGCCGGGGATTTCATCCGGCTGCGTATGAAAAAGGACTTCCGTATCGATGCTAAATTGAATCCGAATGATCTCGTGACCGACGTGGATCGCGAGACTGAAACATATATATACGACCGAATACTTGAAAGGTATCCCGACCACCGGATCATCGGTGAAGAGGGTCATGGAACCGATATTGAAGATACTGAAGGGGTCCTATGGATAGTGGACCCGATTGATGGCACATTGAATTTTGTGCATCAGCTTCAGAATTTTGCGGTTTCGATCGGTGTGTATGTTGATGGCAGACCGCATTGCGGGATGATACTTGATGTGATGAATGACCACCTCTATCATGCGAAGGCGGGGGAGGGGGCGTTCAAGGATGACATCCGTCTGGCGCCGCTGGAAGATACGGACCTTGCCCATTCGCTCGTCAGCCTGAATTCGAACTGGGTGGTCAGGGAAGGCATCGGCCAGGCTTTCACGAAAGTGGTCAGGGAAGCGCGCAGTACGCGCTCATACGGCTCTGCTGCACTTGATATGGCATTCACCGCAACAGGGATAGTAAGTGCAACATTGTTCTACCGCCTGCACCCCTGGGACTATTCTGCCGGAATGATCATCATTTCGGAGGTTGGGGGCAGGACGACGAATCTGCTTGGTGAAGAGATAGATATTCTGAAAAAAGACAGCATATTGGCAGGCAACCAGGCGATCCACGGAGAGCTTGTAAGCTATTTCGACTCCGATGCATCTTTCATCGAATCCCATAGACGCACACATGGCGAAAAATAATAGATTCTTTCCTTATGGTCCAGCTTCTTGAAGTTGGACCGTATTATTTTCTGCAGGGTGTATTCAGATACCGATATGCGCAGATGGTCGATGATGTCCCGGCGCTTGTAGGTCTCATGGGGAAACAGGCGGTCGAACTGCGTGAAATAGTCCCTCGCGATGACCTGTACCGATTCGACCTGGCCGCACATGCAGCATTTTCCGATCTTCCCGCCGATCGCCTCCCATCCGAAGGCATGGCACCTTCTGCATTTTATGCCCCGACGGAAGTTTCCGGTACCGATCGGAAGCGGCGCCCGCGCCCCGAGCATCAAGTCGAGGCGGGGCGATGGTTCTTTTTTCTGACCACAGCGGAATGTTCGATGGCCTTCAGATAGTAGGGGAGGTTCTGCTCCTCCAGGAAGATGTCCGAGCGCTTTCCCTTCAATTGGAAGGCATCGTTCATCAGCACATATTTCAGTATGACGGGCCGCTGATATGTACCGGCATCTATCAGCTGGTTGCGGAACATTTCGAATATCCGCCTGCTGCGGTTCAGGTCGAGGACCGCTTCATGCGTGCTGCTGCACAGGATATTGAACGGATTGATGTAGTGCTCGCCTTCAAGGTCGTGGAGTATGAACAGATAGTAGCAGTAATCGGTCACGATCAGTACGTTCACTATTTCCACCTGCCTGTCGACCAGAACTTCAGCATGCCAGTGAATCCGCATGTTTGTTGTATTTACCTTCATCAGATGGTGTTCGAATTTCTCTTCCAGCTTCTCCATCCTCTGCATCGCTTCATATTCGCTGGTTTCGTTATCCGAAAAAGGCAGTCTGTTATAAAGGAACTCATATACTTTCAATCGGTCGGGTTTCTGTCTCATGGCACATCTCCCTTTGCTTTGATGGCTTCATTGTCTGGCATCGGAAGCTGGATGTCAAAGCGCCGAAACCTTAAAATGGCATAAAAAAACAGGATAAATGGCTGAATCGGAGGGCCGATTCCCATTCATCCTGCTTTGGTTGGACGGAAACTCAAAATCTGCTGTCCTATAGCCAGCCATTTTCCCGGTATTTCTTCTTCAGGGTGAAGCCGGTCCCGAATATTGCGATGAATATGAGGACGGAGGCCACTGCCATCAGAGGCATCGCTTCAGCGATGAAGACGGAAAATGCAATCATCATCATTACCGCAAGCACTGCAAGTACAGCAAATATGGCTTTAGATTTTCTTGGTTCCATGGGCTACGATCCTTTCCAAAGTCATGTTTGGACCATTATATCATAAACCGTGTGCCATTACATCCGGCCCATGCAATACATAGTGGAAAAACACACGGGTTTCATGCTATAATAAACTAGTTGTGAAATAGCGATTCTAAAAACGAAGGGAAAGTCTTGATGAATTTAAGAAATGATATCCGTAATATCGCAATCATTGCGCACGTCGACCACGGGAAAACCACATTGGTGGATGAGCTGCTCAAGCAATCCGGCATGTTCAGGGAGAATGAACAGGTTGCAGAACGTGCAATGGACTCGAACGATATTGAACGTGAACGCGGGATTACAATCCTCGCAAAAAATACAGCCCTTGCCTATAAAGATACAAGAATCAACATCCTGGACACTCCAGGACATGCCGACTTCGGTGGTGAAGTCGAGCGCATCATGAAGATGGTGGATGGTGTCATCCTCGTCGTGGATGCATATGAGGGGACGATGCCGCAGACGCGCTTCGTATTGAAGAAGGCGTTGGAACAGGACTTGAAGCCGCTTGTCGTCGTCAATAAGATCGACAAGGATACAGCACGTCCGGAAGCGGTCATCGACGAAGTGCTGGAACTCTTCATCGAACTTGATGCCAATGACGAACAGCTGGAATTCCCGGTTGCATACGCTTCTGCCATCAATGGTACAGCTAGCCTTGAAATGGACCAGCAGGATGAGAACATGGAGTCCATCTTCGAAATGGTCATCGACCATGTACCGGCACCAGTCGACAACAGCAGTGAACCGCTCCAGTTCCAGGTGGCACTCCTCGACTACAATGACTATGTCGGAAGGATCGGCGTCGGCCGTGTCTTCAGGGGCGAGATGAAAGTGGGGGACCAGGTTTCCCTTATCAAGACGGATGGCACAATCAAGAACTTCAGGGTGACGAAGATGTTCGGCTATTTCGGCCTCAACCGTGTTGAAATCGACTATGCCAAAGCAGGCGACCTCATCGCATTGAGCGGTATGGAGGACATCAACGTGGGCGAGACGGTCACACCAGTGGATACACCGGAAGCCCTGCCGATCCTCCACATCGATGAGCCGACGCTGCAGATGACCTTCTCTGTGAACAATTCACCGTTTGCGGGCAAGGAAGGCAAATATGTCACTGCGCGCAAAATAGAAGAGCGGCTCGACCAGCAGCTTGAAACGGACGTTTCATTGAAAGTGGAGCCGACGGACCAGCCGGATGCCTGGAAGGTATCAGGCAGGGGCGAACTCCACCTTTCGATACTGATCGAAAACTTGAGGCGTGAAGGATTCGAACTCCAGGTATCGAAACCTGAAGTCATCGTCAAGGAAGTCGACGGCGTGAAGTGTGAACCATTCGAGCGCGTTCAGATCGATGTGCCTGAAGAGCATACAGGCAGCATCATCGAATCCCTCGGCCAGCGGAAAGGTGAAATGGTCGACATGTCGAATACCGGCAATGGCCAGACGCGCATCATCTTCCATGTGCCGGCACGGGGTCTGATCGGCTACCGTACAGAGTTCATGTCAATGACAAGGGGATATGGTATACTGAACCATACATTCGAGGACTACAGACCCGTCATCCGGGAACGGATCGGCGGCCGACGCAATGGTGTGCTCGTCTCCATCGACAAGGGGGCGGCATCCACCTATTCGATACTGCAGCTTGAAGGCCGTGGTACGAACTTCATGGAGCCCGGGACAGAAGTCTACGAGGGCATGATCGTTGGAGAAAACTCCAGGGAAAATGACCTCACAGTCAACATCACCAAGGTGAAGGCGGCGAACAACATCCGTTCCGCAACGAAGGAACAGACCACTACGATGAAAAAGCCGCGTGCGTTGACACTTGAAGAGGCACTGGAATTCATCAATGAAGATGAACTGGTGGAAGTGACACCTGAAACCGTCCGCCTGAGGAAGAAGATCCTCGGCAAGAGTGAAAGGGAAAAGTCACAGAAGAAAGAAAAGTTTAAACTTGAAGCGGAGTGAGTCTAATTGTTTCTCCCTGATCTGATGAGTGTAAATGTTACGGAACGCCTGACCTTTTTTGGCAGGGTGTTCGGGCTGGATACCAACCCCCAGGCGGGGATGTGGTATCTGTTCCTGACGATATATATCCTTTCCATCATCGTCTACAATCTTGGTTTTGCCCGTAAAATCAAGCTATGGCAGAACGTGATCATTTACATCGTCATGTTTTTCGGCTGTGTGATGCTGACATTCTTCGGGGCATTCCTGCCTGTGGCAGAGAGCCTCGTCGTTGCCGCCATCATACTGGCGCTGTATCGGTTCAGACTGCATCAGGAGCGCAAGGCCGGCAATATAAAGACTTCCGAAAAATAGAAAATAAGCTGCTCGTCCATATGGATGAGCAGCTTATTTTTTGAACTTCGATTATTCAAATGATATGCCGGTGACATGCTCGAGGCGGTTTTCTATTTTTCCACCATCGATGACGAGTATATCGATGAATCCATCATCATACAGCCGCTTTCCGTCCTTGCTGAAGTGTGCATAGAACTTATGGCGCTGGTTGTATGGAAGGATCGTCGTGCTGTCGTCATGGGTGAAGGTGATCATCGCATCTTCCCCCCGCTCAGGTTCCGTATATTCGAGGAATGGCTTGAGGCATATGACGAAAGTGCCATCGAGCAGCTCCTGCTTCTTGAATTTCTTTTCCGACTTCAGCGTAGGCGGCTTCGTCGTACCCTCTATGATCTGCCGGCTCCACTCCCTGGAATCGGAAAACTCGATCTGCTCCTCGTCGGCATCGTTGGCGAGGACCTTGTCGAGTTCCTCCTTGCGGTCATCGAAGATCCAGGTGGATGGATCGAGTGTGATTTGAAAACGTACATTGCCCATAATCTGTATAATCATATTCATTCTCTCCTTACCCCGTAATTATAACAGACTTGCATGTTATAAATAAATCCTCTTTGCTGTTTTCACGCACTCGTCTTTGCTTGCTTTTTTATGGTCTGTGATATAAAATTTTATAGAGAGTTTATAGAAAGGGGTTATTTCGTGTCCACATTAGATGAATTGAGTAAACAGGCTTATGAACAGCTGGAGAAAGATGCAGAAAAGATTGTCCAGCTGATCGAAGTGCAGATGGACAATTTGACGATGCCCCAATGCCCAGTCTATGAAGAAGTATTGGACACACAGATGTTTGGGCTTTCTAAAGAAGTTCATTTTGCTGCCAGGCTCGGCCTGATCGACCCGGAAGATGGGCGTGCACTTCTGGAGAAACTCGAGAAGGAAGTATCCAAAGTACACGATGCATATATGGAAGATGAAAAATTCGAGTCTAAAGAAATGTGATCTTTAGGCTTTTTTTAAATGAGGCGGTTCTTTGTCATTCATAAAAGATTTCTTTAATTACGTAAGGACATACTCAAGGTATGTCGATTTCACCATAGTCATTACATATGTACTGCTCAGTCTGATTGGACTCGTCATGATCTACAGCGCCAGCATGGTGATGGCATCAAGAACACCCGGAATCACCGGAGGGAATCCCGAGCATTTCTACATACGCCAGCTGATTTCCATATTACTCGGTTTCACTGTCGTATTCATCATGGCCTATTTCATGTCAGGGGAATTTCTGAGGAACAAGTACTTCCAGATTGCGGCGACGGTCGGGATATTCATCCTCCTTGTCTTCACTGCATTCTTCGGGACAGAAGTGAACGGGGAGCGGAACTGGATCCGCCTGGCAGGGTTCAATTTCCAGACCTCGGAGTTCTTCAAGATCGTGACCATCCTTTATCTGGCGTATATATACGACCGCAAGAAGGATCGTCTGAAGCAGCTTGAAGGGGGGCATCTCGTCCCGCTCGCCTTCATCGGCTTCTGTACGATGATCGTCATTTCCAATGACTTCGGTACAGGCTTGGTCATCACGGGAATCATCGCCGGCATATTCATCTATTCCGGCATTTCGATCCGCTTCCTCGCCAAGGTCGGCGGGGCGCTTGCAGTTGCCGCCGGTGCAGTGGGCGTCATCATCTATATGGTCAAGGGGAGCATCCTCTCCCCGCACCAGCAGGCGCGCATCGATACATTCCTGCACCCCTTCAACGATCCGACGGGGACAGGGTATCAGCTGACCAATGCGCTGGTCTCGATTTCGCACGGGGGCATATTCGGAAACGGACTCGGGGACGGGGTCATGAAGCTCGGCTATCTGCCGGAGCCGCATACCGACTTCATCTTTGCCGTCGTTGCCGAAGAACTGGGGCTGATCGGTGTGATTTTCATACTGTGCCTGTACCTCATCATCGTCATCAAGGCACTCAGGTATGCAGCAGTGTCACAGGATATGTTCTATCGGCTGATCTGCATTGGTGTGGCCATATACATCTCGTTCCAGCTCTTCATAAATCTGGGCGGCATTTCGAAGCTGATTCCACTTACAGGTGTGCCATTGCCGCTGCTCAGCTATGGCGGCTCCTCATTCCTGAGCATTTCGATTGCCGTCGGGCTGCTGATCATCGCAGCCAAGCACGTCAAAAAATCAAAAGCATTGGGCCATACGTGAACCGGGTATCTATGATACCCGGTTCTTTATGTATGACCAATTTATTTTTCACCCTTCATAATATACGGAAATCGCTTTCATATTCCTGTATAATATAGGAATACACACTTAAACTATTAATATTATTGTATATTTTTTGAATATTTATTATAATTGATAATTATAGCAAAGGAGGAACACTATGAATAAGATCAATAAGTTGCTCGTCGCCAACAGGGGAGAAATAGCAATCCGCATTTTCCGGGCGTGTACAGAGCTCGATATTACGACTGTGGCGATCTATAGTAATGAAGATAAAGGTGCTTTACATAGATATAAAGCAGATGAAGCCTATCTTGTCGGGGAAGACCTTTCACCGACGGAAAGCTATCTTAATATAGAAGCGATCATCAAGGTCGCGAAGAATGCCGGTGTGGATGCGATCCACCCGGGCTATGGTTTCCTGAGTGAGAATAAGGAATTCGCAAGACGCTGTGCAGAGGAGGGCATCATTTTCGTAGGCCCTGAACTGCGTCACCTGGATATGTTCGGTGACAAGGTCAAGGCACGCGAGACGGCACTCTCTACAGGCCTCCCGGTCATTCCCGGGACGGACGGGGCAGTGCAGTCCTTCGAGGAAGTTGAAGCATTCATTGAAAAGCACGGATTCCCGATCATCATCAAGGCGATTTCCGGCGGTGGCGGCAAAGGCATGCGCATCGTGGATGAAGACGATGATGTGAGGGACAGCTATGATCGTGCGAAAAGTGAGGCATCGAAGTCCTTCGGCAACAGCGAGGTCTATCTCGAGAAGTTCATCGACCGCCCGAAACATATAGAAGTACAGGTCCTTGGAGATACGGAAGGCAACATCCTTCACCTGTATGAGCGTGACTGTTCAGTGCAGAGACGCCACCAGAAAGTGGTCGAGGTGGCACCTTCAGTAGGCCTCACCGATGAACTGCGTCTGGAAATCTGTGAAGCCGCCAAGGATATGGCCCAACAGGTCGGCTATGTCAATGCAGGAACCGTCGAGTTCCTCGTGGCAGATGGCGAATACTACTTCATCGAAGTCAATCCGCGCGTGCAGGTCGAGCACACGATCACCGAAATGGTCACTGGTGTGGATATCGTCAAGACGCAGATCCAGATTGCTGACGGCAACACACTCTTCGGCGAAGTCATCAACCTTCCGAAGCAGGAGGATGTCCCTCTGATGGGATTTGCGGTACAGTGCCGCATCACGACCGAGGATCCTTTGAACGACTTCATGCCGGACACGGGTGAAATCATGGCCTATCGTTCAAGCGGCGGCTTCGGCGTCCGTCTGGATGCTGGAGACGGCTTCCAGGGCGCGGTCATCTCGCCATATTACGATTCCCTGCTTGTGAAGCTGTCGACCCATGGTCTGACATACAAGGATGCGAATGAGAAGATGATCCGCAGCCTGAAGGAAATGCGGATCCGCGGAATCAAGACGAACCTTCAGTTCCTGACGAATGTAATCAGCAACGAGGACTTCCAGAAAGGCGACTATTCGACGAAATTCATCGATACGACACCATCCCTCTTCGAATTCGAAAAGCCGAAGGACAGAGGGACGAAGACTCTGGAATACATCTCTACGATTACCGTAAACGGATTCCCGGGTGTCGAGAAGCGCCAGAAGCCGCACTTCGATCCGCCAAGGATGCCCGACTATGAACCAGTCATAGAAGACGGTACGAAGCAGATACTGGACCGTGAAGGACCGGAAGGGCTGGCGAAATGGCTGAAGGCCCAGGATGACGCACTGATTACGGATACGACGATGCGCGACGCGCACCAGTCCTTGCTGACGACACGTGTCCGTACGTACGACATGAAGAAGATTGCACCATATACGGCGCATGACCTCAAGGATGCCTTCTCCCTTGAAATGTGGGGCGGGGCGACATTTGATGTGGCCTATAACTTCCTGAAGGAGGATCCGTGGAGAAGGCTCGAGACTCTGCGCAGGGAGATCCCGAATGTACTCTTCCAGATGCTGCTTCGTGCATCCAATGCAGTGGGCTACAAGAATTATCCGGACAATGTCGTCGAGAAGTTCGTGCAGGAAAGTGCGGACTCAGGCATCGATGTATTCAGGATATTCGATTCCCTCAACTGGATGGAAGCGATGAAACAGCCGATTGAAGCGGTACTGAAGACCGGCAAGGTGGCCGAAGGTGCCATCTGCTACACTGGGGATGTCCTCGACCCGAAACGCTCTGACGTCTACACGATCGAATACTACAAGAAGATGGCGAAGGCACTTGAGGCGGAAGGTGTACACATCCTTGCGATAAAGGATATGGCTGGACTCCTCAAGCCGCAGGCAGCATATGAACTGATCGGCGAGCTGAAGGCCACAGTGGACATCCCGATCCACCTCCACACACATGACACGAGTGGAAACGGCGTTCTGATGTACCATAAGGCCATCGAAGCGGGCGTCGATGTGGTGGATACCGCACTCGGCGCAATGAGCGGCCTGACATCCCAGCCAAGTGCCAACAGCCTCTACTATGCGCAGAGCGGCCAGAAGCGCCAGATCCGCGCCGACATAGACGGTCTCGAGCGTCTCAGCGAGTACTGGGAAGATGTCAGGAAGTACTACACTGACTTCGAAAGTGACATCAAGAGCCCGAACACCGAAATCTACAGGCATGAAATGCCGGGTGGACAGTATTCCAACCTGTTCAGCCAGGCCAAATCACTGGGTCTTGGAGACCGTTATGGTGAAGTGAAGCGGATGTACCAGAAGGTGAACATGCTGTTCGGCGACATCGTAAAGGTGACGCCGTCCTCAAAAGTTGTCGGGGATATGGCCCTGTTCATGGTGCAGAACGACCTTGATGAAGAGAGCGTCATCAAACGCGGTGAACACCTGGACTTCCCGGATTCCGTCGTCAGCTTCTTCAAGGGTGAGATCGGCAAGCCGGCCAACGGCTTCAATACAGAATTGCAGAAGGTCGTCCTAAAAGGTGCAGAACCGCTGAAGGAACGTGCGGGCAAGGTGCTGGAGCCGATCGATTTCGACGCGCTCAAAGAGGAGATTTCTGCATTCTGCGACAATGTCACTGACAAGGACGTACTGTCCTATGCGCTCTATCCGAAAGTGTTCAAGGACTTCATCACTACGAACAACAAGTTCGGCAACGTTGAAGTGCTGGATACGCCGACATTCCTATTCGGCATGAGGAAGAATGAAGTGCTTGAGATCGAGATCGACAAAGGCAAGACGCTGATCGTCAATCTCCTCTCCATCGGCCATGTCCATGAGGACGGATTCCGTTGGATGTACTTCGAACTGAACGGCTTCCCGAGGAAGGTCTACATCAACGACGAGAGCGTCGAGTCAGCAACAGCCCGTCTGAAGAAAGCGGACCCGACTGCAATCGGAGATATCGGTGCACAGATGCCGGGCACGGTGAGCACTGTGAAGTACAAGGCGGGTGAGTCCTTCAAGAAAGGTGAAGTCATCATCATAACCGAAGCCATGAAAATGGAGAATTCAGTCAAAGCACCATTTGATGGAAAGGTATCCGAAGTGTTTGTGGATGCCGGTGACAAAGTCCAATCGATGGATCTCATGATGACCATTGAAAAAGCATAAAAATAAACCCACACCTTGGTGTGGGTTTATTTATTTCGCTCTGGACAGCAGCAGGATGAAATAGCACAGCAGTCCGAAAAGCAATGTGATGAATAGGGCATGGAGCAGGGCGATGAAGATGTTGACGAGTGTGAGGACACTCAGCATTCCCGTCAATGCCTGCAGCAGCACCAGGATGAAGGCGGTCAGCCAGCCGTATTTGAGTATTCTGTATTGGCTGTAATTCTTCAGGACATGGATCAGTATGATGAAAATCCATATTACGATGATGCCTGCAAGCACCCGGTGGCTCATCTGCACCCATTGATAGAAGTTCCCCGCCCACAACTGGCCTGGTCCGCAGTGCGGCCAGCCCAGGCAGGCAAGAGAGGAGTCGGTATGTCTGACGAGGGCGCCACTGTACACCACAAGATAGATGTAGATGGTCAGGAATATCGTGTGGTACCTCAGGTAGGATCCGATTACAAGTTCCTGTGCCTCAAACTTCTGGTCGACTTCGAAGATGAGCAGCGTGAGGAGGAAGACGGATGCGAAACTGATCAGGGAAATGCCGAAATGCGCCGCAAGAATGAAGTCGTTCTGTCCCCACATGACTGCAGCCGCACCGATCAGCGCCTGTGCGAGTATGAAGCCGATGCTGGTTGCGACGAGGAAGCGCGTTTCCTTCTTATGGGAGAGCAGCTTGAGTGCAAGCCAGCTGACCAGGCCTACAAGTATGATGGCGAGTCCCGAGACACCGCGGTGGGCAAGTTCTATGATCGTCTCTATCGGCCATGAGCTTGGGATGATCTGGCCATGGCACAGCGGCCATGACTGTCCACACCCATCGGCTGAGCCGGTTTTAGTTACCAGGGCGCCACCGATCTGTACGAAAATCATCATGAGTGTGGTGATGACGGCCAGTATCTTTAAATTTTTATACAATGGTAACACCTCTATAGTTCTTATACTGTATGTAGCCACAGAATACCAATATATAGGAAAGGACAGGTGCAGGCAATCATCAATATGCCGTATTACCCTTAACAATTCCTGAATATATGGTAAAATCTAAATGTACAACAAACAACTATTCCCAGTATAGAACACATGGGGAATGAGATTGTGGCACATTAATGAACAATTTTTGAACAATATAAAATGTAACGATTTTATTTCAGAAATGTATAGTAAATGTGTCATTTTTAATTTATTATTATCTGTAAATGTGTTTGTGGTGAAAGGAGGCGTATGGATGCAAAGTGATGTATATGGGAATGATGTGCATCATGACAGTAAGGGAATCACCTTCAAGGCAGTGAAGACACTGGTCAAGGATGGTATCATCAAGTCAAACCTGATTCCGGCTTTTGCCGCAGGTTTTCTTGCTGTAATGTACCACAACCAATCCTTCTTCTACAATGTTCCACTTCTGCTACTGATGGTTGTAGCCACCGGTCTCGTCATAGGCGGCGTTGCAGCATTGAATAACTACTATGACCGCGATATCGACTCCGTCATGACATCGAAGCAGTCCAGACCCAGTGTGGATGGCACTTTTTCCGGACGTGACATTCTACTGATCGGCTACACTTTTCTGATCATCGGGGAAATACTGCTGTTTTCAATCAATCCGACGGCGGGCACATTGGGACTGATTGCCGCTTTCGGCTATGCAGTGGTCTACTCGATATTCGCGAAACGCCATCTGCTGTCGAATACGATCATCGGTGCAATTCCCGGAGCGATGCCGCCGCTGATCGGCTGGGCCGTGATAGATCCGAACCTTCACCTTCTGGCCTGGGCGATGTTCGTCGTAATGTTCCTGTGGCAGCCGCCGCATTTCTATGCATTGGCAATCAGAAGGAGCGATGAATACAGCGCGGCAGAAGTGCCTATGCTTCCTTCCGTGAAAGGAAATCACCGTACGAGGAGATCGATTATCTTCTGGGTGGCACTGCTTCTCTTTACCCCGATCATGATGACGGAACTTGGAACGTGGTTTGTAGTGATGGCAACTGCACTTAACATAATGTGGCTCGTCATTTCGTTCAACAGGTTTCGTCCGGTCGAAGATGATAACCGTCATGCCGGCAAGGTATTCATCTTCTCGCTGAATTACATTATTGTATTCTTTGTAATGATTATTGTTGCTGGCTTACTAGGGAATTTCTAAAGCTTAAGAATGAAAGAGAGGTCTATTTAAATGAAAAATCGTTGGATGAATGCCAAATGGCTTGGACTCATCACCCTCCTGGCTGTATTTGCTTCAGGCTGTGGCAAGAATCATCTCAGCACTTTGAAGCCGGCAGGTGAAGTTGGGCAGGAACAGTTCAATCTGATGCTGCTCTCCATCATCATAATGCTGCTGGTGGTTGCAGTAGTCACCGTTGTATTTACGATAGCAGTGGTCAAAAGCCGCAGAAAGAACCTGGGTGAAGATTTCGAACCCAAGGATGTAGCCGGAAACCATACATTGGAAGTAATCTGGACTGCGATTCCGATTCTTTTACTTATCATCCTTGCTGTACCTACCGTCTACCTGACATTCAAGCAGGCGGATACACAGGCGATGGAAAACGAAGATGGCGGAGTAAACAGCGAAGAAACAGTAATCAATGTTACAGCCAACCAGTACTGGTGGGAATTCGAATATCCGAATGAAGGGGTAGTCACAGGCCAGGAACTCGTTGTCCCTACAGACAAGAAAGTATACTTCAACCTCAAGGCTGCAGATGTAAAACACTCCTTCTGGGTACCGGCAGCCGGCGGTAAGCTCGATACAAACGTCGATGGCATCAACAGCTTCTACCTTATATTCGATGAAGACAAGGCACAGGATTCCAACCGCCTGTTCTACGGTAAGTGTGCGGAGCTCTGCGGACCTTCCCACGCACTCATGGACTTCAAGGTCAAAGCATTGCCGGAAGAGGAATATGATCAATGGCTCGCAGACATGAAGAACATAGAAGAACCTGTACAGGCTTCTGCTGATGATGCGGCAGACGGTCAGGAAATCTTCAACAATTCCTGTATCGGCTGCCACGCAGTTACACCTACAGGTACTGGAGCGCAGGGACCGAACCTCACGAACTTCGGGGACCGCGACCTGATCGCAGGCTTCATGGAACATAATGAAGAGAACCTCGTCGAATGGATCAAGGACCCTGAATCCTACAAGCCGGACAACAAGATGACAGGCCAATACGATCTCACTGATGAGGAAATCGATGCTGTCGCAGCCTACCTGATGGAACTTAAGGTCGAGGAAGGCGCAGGCGATGTAGAAACGTTAAGAGAAAGCGCTGAAGAAGGCGCTGAAGGTTCTGAAGAGGAATCCTCAGAATCTGAAGAAGGAGGTAACTAGTAATGGCATCCACAGCTAAAAAGCAAGGTGTCGGTTCTGTAATCTGGGAATACCTGACTACAGTGGACCATAAGAAGATAGCAATACTGTACTTGATTGCTGGTGGTTTCTTCTTCGTTCTTGGTGGTATTGAAGCGATGCTCATCAGGATCCAGCTCGCAGTACCAAACAATGACTTCCTCTCTGCAGGACTGTTCAACGAAGTAATCACGATGCATGGTACGACGATGATATTCCTGGCAGCCATGCCGCTGCTGTTTGCTTTCATGAATGCGACGGTGCCCCTTCAGATCGGGGCACGGGACGTTGCATTCCCATTTCTGAACTCACTGGGGGTCTGGCTCTTCATCTTCGGTGGTATCTTCCTGAACCTCTCATGGTTCCTCGGTGGAGCACCTGACGCAGGGTGGACAAGCTATGCTTCACTGTCCATCGCATCTGCTGGACACGGTATCGACTTTTATGCACTCGGCCTGCAGATCAGTGGTGCAGGTACACTGATTTCAGGTATCAACTTTGTAACAACGATCATTAATATGAGGGCTCCAGGCATGACATACATGAGGATGCCGCTGATGACATGGACGACGCTCGTGGCTTCAGTACTCATCGTATTCGCCTTCCCGCCGCTTACAATCGGCATCTTCCTGCTGATGTTCGACCGCATGTTCGGTTCCAGCTTCTTCCTGGTTGAAACCGGCGGTAATACAATCATCTGGGAGCACCTGTTCTGGATCTTCGGTCACCCGGAAGTGTACATCCTGATCCTTCCGGCATTCGGTATCTTCTCCGAGATCTTTGCGACATTTGCACGTAAGCGTCTCTTCGGATACTCAGCAATGGTGTTTGCGACCGTACTGATCGGATTCTTCGGATTCATGGTATGGGCACACCACATGTTTACAGTTGGTCTTGGACCGACAGCAAACGCAATCTTCGCAGTAGCGACAATGGCGATCGCCGTTCCGACGGGTATCAAGATATTCAACTGGGTACTCACCGTGTGGGGCGGAAGCATCGAGTTCACAACACCGATGCTCTACGCACTCGCCTTCATCCCATCGTTCACTATGGGCGGGGTTACAGGTGTCATGCAGGCCGCTGCGCCAGCCGACTACCAGTACCATGATTCATACTTCATCGTTGCACACTTCCACTACGTCATCGTCGGCGGGGTCGTTTTTGCCCTCCTGGCAGGCCTGCACTACTACTGGCCACTGATGTTTGGAACGATGCTCAGCGAGAAGCTCGGAAAAATTACATTCGTCCTATTCGTAATCGGTTTCCATACGACATTCCTGATCCAGCACTTCCTCGGACTTTGGGGAATGCCGAGACGTGTATTCACGTTCCTTGATGGACAGGGCTATAACACCGCGAATATGATATCTTCGATCGGCGCACTGCTGATGGCCATCGCAGTAATCATACTTGTCGTCAACATCATCATGACGATTGCGAAGAACCAGAAAGTGGGCCGCGACCCATGGGGCGACGGACGTACGCTTGAATGGTCCCTGCCGATCCCGGTACCTTACTACAACTTCGCACAGACACCACTTGTACGTGGCCTGGATGCCTACTGGATCGAGAAGAAGGCGAACAATGGCAGGATGATGCCGGCTGAATCACTGGAAGATTTCCACATGCCGAACAACTCATTCATTCCATTCGTAATGTCCTTCGGCCTGTTCGTAGCAGCCTTCGGTGCACTGTACTTCGCATCCGGCAAAGAGTGGGCGATCGATGCAGTAGCCGACCTGCCGCAGCACCCTTGGGCACTATGGGTACTCATCCTTGGTCTTGCGATCACATTCGGTGCAATGATCACACGTTCACTCAAGGATGACCTCGGATACTATGTAACTAAAGAAGAAGTACTGAGAGACCTTGAAGAAGAACAAAGGAGGGAGAACTAATGGCTCACATGGAGTATAACGTACCAAGTGAAAGATGGCCGGCACATCCCGAAACCGCAACGATGGAAGGGAAGAACAAGTTTGTCGGCTTCTGGATCTTCCTTGCAGGTGAGACTGCACTCTTCGCCTCCCTCTTTGCAACGTATCTTGCATTGAAGGATTCGGTACCATCAGATGACCACTTGCTGGCATCGGACCTTTTCCATCTGCCGCTTGCGTTCGTCATGACGATGTTCCTTTTGACATCGTCACTGACAAGCGTCTACGCAGTCTACCACATGAGGAACAACAACTTTGCGAAAATGCAGCTATGGCTGGGAATTACAGTCCTTCTCGGCCTTGGCTTCCTGGCGCTCGAGATCTATGAGTTCATCGAGTATACCCACCTTGGACATACATTCAGATCCAGCGCATTCGGGAGTGCATTCTACTTCCTGATTGGAACCCACGGGTTCCACGTTGTAGTGGGACTCATCTGGATCACGCTGCTCATCATCCGTAATGCAAAACGCGGACTTTCCGTATACACTGCTGCGAAAGTAAACACTGCAGCCCTGTACTGGCACTTCATCGACGTTGTGTGGGTGTTCATCTTCACAATAGTTTACTTGCTGGGAGTGTTGTAAAATGGCAGAAATAAAACAGGAACCAATGTCAAAAAAGAAACTTGAGTATGTACGCCGTGAGCGCACGAAGGAGATGCGCCAACAGGTCATTTCCTTCGGACTCATGATCTTCTTCACCTTCATCGCATTTGGGATGGTGGCGATGGACCTCGACGCAAGCTTTGTCATTCCGGTAGTCATCGGTCTGGCATTCATCCAGGTCGTCCTGCAGTTCTTCTACTTCATGCACATGAAGGATAAGGGGCATGAGTTCGCGAAGCTGTTCATGATGACGGGAATGTTCTTCGCACTGGCATTCGTTGTCACGTTCATGTATATCGTCTGGATTGGTTCACCGATCTAGGTCCTCATAAAGGCCGGCACATTTCTGTGCCGGCCTTTGTTTTGTCATCATATTGTCAAGGTCAGCCCTTGCCTGATACCCCCGTGGATTCTATACTTGAACTAAGTGATTTTATAAAGGGATGATTCTAAATGGAAAACTTGTCATCTATATCAATATTCGGATTCATCGCAAACTGGAGTCCATACTTTCTGGCCTTCACCGTCTTCCTGACGGTCGTTTATTTCCTCATCACCAAGAAATGGTATGACAATTTCGAGGGCGGCCGGCCGCTGAGGAACAAGGAAGCCATGATCTTCCTGACCAGCATGATACTGCTTTATGCAATGTACGGCTCTCCAGTGGATATTCTGAGCCATATACTCTTCAGCTTCCATATGCTGCAGATGGCAGTCGTCTTCCTGCTGATTGCGCCGCTCATGTATTTCGCCATTCCGGAATATCTGTGGAAGCATTTCGTGGGCCTGCCGGTGGTCAAGCAGTTCTTTGCGATTGCTAAAAAACCGCTCATTCCGCTGATCCTATTCAATGGTGTATTCTCAATCTACCATCTGCCTGTGGTGCTGGACTTCCTGAAGCAGAGCGGTATGCTGCACTCAGCATTCAATGTCCTGCTGTTTGCGCTGGCACTGCTGATGTTCTATCCGATCTTCAATAAGGTGGAACCTCAGGAGCGTCATATGGGTGGTCTGTTCAAGCTCCTATACATCTTTGGTATTGGCGCTCTGCTGACACCGGCATGCGGGCTGATCATCTTTGCAGGAGATCCATTGTACCGGACATATACGGATGGTGATGCATGGCTTGCAGCCATGGAACTCTGTGTCCCTTCCGGTGTCCTCGATGGACTGAAAGGGCAGGGGCTCATCTCTGGCCCCGAGTACTTCACGAATACGACGCCGATCATGGACCAGCAGACGGGCGGCATCATCATGAAAGTGCTCCAGGAAGTCTTCTTCGGCTTCATGCTCGCCCATATCTTCTTCAACTGGTACCGCAATGAACGCAGGGATGAAGAGGAAGTGACACGCCGTTCAGTAGAGGAAGCGCGTCTGCAGAAAGAACTTTTCAATCAATACAGATAATGTAGTTAGGAGAATCCCACTGTGCATATTTTACCGACCCTCAGTACATTGTTCATCGTGATCAGTGCAATATTCATGGCAATCGGAATCGCCAAAGTGAAGAATGGCCAGGTTGAAGTCCATCGGAAGATGATGATGCTTGCGGCACTCAGTGCCCTGATATTCTTCATCATCTATTCTTCGAGGACAGTGTTCATAGGCAACACGGCCTTCGGTGGGCCGGATGCACTGGTGCCATATTATACGGTATTTCTGATCTTCCACATCATATTGGCTACGACCGGCGGCGTCCTCGGTGGCGTCCAGGTCTACCTAGGGCTGAAGGAGAAGCTTGCCAGGCATAGGAAAATAGCGCCCTGGGCATCGACGATATGGTTTGCTACGGCGATTACAGGCGTGATGGTCTACGTCCTGCTCTATGTCCTGTACCCGGGCGGAGAAACCACATCATTGATCAAAGCGATCCTGCAGGGATAGGAACCAAAAAAAGAGCGGCTCAATTGAGCCGCTCTTTTTTTGGTCATCTAGCTGGTCAGCGCCTTCAGATCCTGGGCAACTGCTCTGATCTTCTTTACAGCATGATCGACAATACGTTCAGGGAAGTGTTCATCGCTTCCATACTCGATGCCTGTCGGATAGTAGTGTTTGCCCATGTAGGGATCCATCAGCTGAATGATGGCATTTTTTGCACCCACATCACCTTCGACAGCGTAGCCAGGCACACGCAGGTAGTAGACGCCTTCAGGTATTTCATATTTAAAGTCGAAGGTCATCCTCTCATAGTCCCATGAGCCACCGAGGACCAATCCGTTCTTGTTCATTACATCTTGCAGTATATCCTGAGACACGAGCATCGTCTCAAGAGTAGAGTTTTCGAAAACCATGAAATTTCCTCCCTAAGCATTTTTCCATTACTTTAATTTTAATCTATTCCTTCCACAGTTGCAAATAGTATTTGAGAACGGGAAATGCCGGTGGATGAAATGTGCATCCATGTGATACTATGAAACGAGAGGTGTTGCATATGGTGACAGAAACAGAATTGGAAATTCTAGATCAGATCGATGCCCTAAATGAAAAGATAAGGCAGACTGAAGTCTACAGGCATTATTGCAAATACCGGACACTCCTTGAACAGGATGAGGAAGTGGCTGGACTCATAGATCAATTCACACGGCTGAAGATGGATTTTGAAGAGGTGCAGCGTTTCGGGAAATATCACCCCGATTTCAGCACCAAGCGGCGGGAGATCAATCAGTTCAAGAAGAAGCTCGACATGCATCCTGTCATCATGGAATACAGAAGGGCCGAATACCAGCTGCAGGAAATGCTGGATGAGGTGCTCTACCATGTCAGCATCAGCGTCAGCAGCCATGTCAACGTCGTCAGCAGCAATCCGTTCTTCTCGGTATCCTCGGATTCCGGCGGCTGTGCTACCGGTGGCAGCTGCGGCTGTCAGTCCGCAGGCTGAAGAAAAAGGTTCCCGCTCCATTATATAATGGAGCGGGAACCTTTTCTTTATTTCTAATAGCGTTCCTTCATCAGGTGATGGCTGATGTCAGGATAATCGGTGACGATCGTATGTGCACCTTTCTGGATCAGTTCATCCATCTCATCCATTTCGTTGATCACCCAATATCCGACTGCCACGTTCAGACTCTGCAGGTAATCGATGAAGCCTTCCTTGTCGAGAGGGATATTATTATATCTTGGCGGAATCTGGAAAGTGTCTGCTTTCGGGCTGAACATATGCTTGAACCCGGATGCGTATGCGATGTAGGCATTCCTGACCTGATCCTCTCCCGCCCCAAGTGCGATATCCTCTCCGGAGTAGAGGTGGAAGCGGTCGATCTGTGAATCATAGAAGCTTGTGACGAGGACACGGTCCTCCACACCGAGTTCATCAATCAGACGATAGAGGAGGCTTGGAATGAGGCTGCCCTCATATGAATTGGGATCATCCTTTATGTCGATGTTGATGAGCTTGTCCGGGTACTTCTCGAGAAGTTCCCGAAGCGTCATGATCTTCGCATCTTCCGATCCCCTGTAGGGATGGCTGCCTTCCGCGTCCCGGAAGTGGTAGCCGAAGTCGAGTTCCCTGAGTTCAGCAAGGGTCATGTCACTGACGCGGCCGGCACCGTTGGATGTACGGTCGACATAGGCATCATGGAATACGACGATTTCCTCGTCCTTCGTCATGCGGATGTCGATTTCGAATCCGTCCACATCGAACCTGCCTGCCTTGTCGAATGCCGCTGCCGTATGCTCCGGGGCGAGCCCCATACCGCCGCGGTGGGCGAAGATATACGGAGAGCGGTGCCTGAAGTAGGGTTTGATGTCCCTGATCGCAGGCTCTGATGTGACCTTCGTGCCGACCCACAGTCCGCCGATCAGTCCGCCTGTGACGCCGATTGCGGTCAAAAGGGTTTTAGTACACTTTTTCATAGTTAGTCTGCCTCCAATTATAGTTTCATTTAAAACTTCCCATTTCCATGGTATCATAACTCTATAAAATTATATAAGGTGGGGTAATATGCTTGAGAAACGCATTGGCATATACATTTATTTTAAACAAAATAAATTCATACGACAATTGAAACGCTACGGCCACCTCATATACGTCAATAAGGAAAAGAAGTACTTATTACTATATATATACGAATCGGACCTCCCTCAAACCATCGAAGCGCTGAATGGGCTGAAGTATGTCAATGATGTGCTCGTTTCGGAATATCCGAATATCAAGAGGGAGTACGGCACCGAGAATTTCGAGCCGAAGGACTACCGCGTCATCTGACCTCAGGTCATCGGCGGTATGAGATGGTTCAGGCGCAGCACGCCCGTTATGTACTGGTAGAACTGCTCTCTTTCGTAGAAATCCTCCGGGTCGCGTGTAGAGAATTCGACTACAGGTATGTCCGCGGCTTTGCACCATTCCTGGATCAGGGTGTATTTCCGTCCCGTGCCTTCTTTGTAGAGGACGCCCTGGTAAATAGTGTATATGGCTTGAAAATTGCCGCGTACCGGTGACATGATCAGTATAAAGGTGGATGGCCCGTCCTTTGTATGCAGGAATATGCCCCTGTCTATCCTTGAAGCGTTGTGTCCGATCAGCGCCTCCAGTTCGAACAGGTCGCCGTGCCCTTCTCCGAGCGTGATGAATTTTTGCATGCTTATCAACTCCCATCCATCATTTTAAACCAACCGTGAAAGGAAAGAAAGTGGGTTCGCCATGAGAATAATCAGTGGAAAATACAAATCGAAGAAACTTGCAGCACTGAAGTCCAACGACACCCGCCCGACTACCGACAAGGTCAGGGAGAACATATTCAATATTCTGGGCGATGTGGAGGGCGGCGTCCTCGACCTTTTTGCAGGAAGCGGGGGACTTGGCATCGAAGCATTGAGTCGGGGGGCGACTCATGCTATGTTTATAGATGGTGCAAAAGACGCCATAGCCATCATACGGGAGAACACCGAGGGTCTCGATGAGCCCGTGGAGATCTTTCGCAATGACTACCGGCGGGCACTGAAGGCCATGGCAAAACGCGGAAAAAGGTTCAGCCTGATCTTCCTGGATCCCCCCTACCATAAAGGCATGGCCGGAGAAGCCCTGAAGATGATAGAGGAACTGGATATACTTGAGGACGGCGGCCGGATTGTCGTGGAGACCCACAAGGATGAGAAGTATCCGATACATAGTCACGTGAGCATCAGGGATGTGGCATATGGGACCATCCGTGTAAATATATTAACGAAAGGAGGAGAGGAATATAATGGGTAGAATTGCAGTATGTCCGGGAAGTTTCGACCCGATTACATATGGACACCTCGATATCATAGAGCGCACGAGTAAAATCTTCGATACAGTCTATGTATCGGTGCTGAAAAATTCTTCAAAGAAAGGGCTGTTCACCCCGGAAGAGCGGGTGGAACTCATCAGACAGGTTACAGAACGCTATCCGAATGTGGAGGTGAGGAGCTTCAACGGTCTTCTGATCGACTTCTGCGAAGAAGTCGGGGCGGAAGCCATCGTCAGGGGTCTGCGTGCGGTCAGCGACTTTGAATATGAAATGCAGCTCACATCCATGAACCGCAAGCTGAACAGTTCGATAGAGACGATATACATGATGACGAACAACAACTATTCATTCATCTCTTCCTCGATCGTAAAAGAGGTTGCAAAGTACGGCGGCAAAATAGAGGATGTTGTGCCGCCGCTTGTTGAAGAGGCGCTGAAGCGGAAATTCAATCTGCTATGATGACAGGCGTATTATAGTCATTACGCTGTGAACGGCTGAAGATGTTGTGTATATCTGTAGCCATGATCTCATCCTCGACATGATGCCGGTTGGTACTGTTGACATTGGTGATGACTGAGAGCTCATCCGGGAGTGTCTTCAGGAAAGACTGTCCTGTGCGGTTCATCGCCAGCACCCTGACGGCATCCTTCATGACATGGCCGTCCATGCGCGATTGGGTGATGCCGAGTAGTATATAGAGCATGAGGCGGTTCAGGCGCGTCCATGTATAGCGCTTCGTCTTGACGCTCCCGATGAATGCACTGTAGGAATGGTGCTCCCTGATCTTGGCGAGCAGCCTGTGTTCGATGCCTTCGGTCATCATGTATATACGGCGGAGGTCTTCGGCTGAACTGCGCTGGATCAGGAGCTTCAGCGTGGCGAAGAGGTCTTCATTGGAAAGTGGACCTGCTGCATTTATGATTCCGGCAAGCTCACGGGGCATGTACTGCGCCGCTTCTTCCACCCGGCCTTCCCTGATGGCCTCCCTCAGACTGGTGGCACTGGAGAAGCGGGACTGTGACAGCGTCGTTTCACTGTACCTGTTGCCGAGACGTGGGATGGTCAGGGGTACGATGTCCGATCCGATCTCCTCAATCGCCCGGATGTATGCCAGGCCGAGTGTATTGTTCGCTCCGCTGAAAAGGTCCGAACATATGGAGGCGTTGATGGCGCGGGGGTAGCTGTACCCCTTCTTCATATAGGTTTCCATGCGGGATTTGATGTCGCTGTCCTTCAGTTTGGAATGGACTTCCTTGAGGGCGTTGATGTCACCGGATTCGCTGCCGAAGACGATGTGGTCGCTGCCGAGCAGTTCGGCGATGTGCACGCCGCCCATGGCGAAATCATCGGCGAAGCTGATGGCGTTCAGGAGAGGGAGTTCCACCACAAGGTCCACATGGCGGATTGCGGCTTCGGCACGCGTGAACTTGTCGGTGACGGCGATCTCGCCGCGTTGGGTGAAACTGCCGGACATGATGGCGATGACGACATCGGCGCCCGTCAGCCGCCGTGACGCTTCTATATGATGGATATGCCCGTTGTGGAAGGGATTGTATTCGGTAATCAAAGATGTGATAATCATCATTAACGGCTCCTTTCTATTCAATGATATTGTAACAGAAATCTCCTGCAGAATAATGCATGGTGTTAAGAAAAAAACTTGACAGAAAACCTTGTTGAAGGTACAATGTTTTTTGTGCTCATAAGAGGTGAAACTATATGAGATGGTCATTAACACAGCTTAAAAAGTTTAATCAGGAATCAATCGCTGTAAATGAAAAGGTCCAGTTCGGAGAGATCACAGACCGCAAGGATGTAACCTCCATCGAGGAAACTTCTGTAGAGGGAGAAATCCATGTCCGGAATCGACAGATTTCGGTCGATCTTACGATAGATACAGTGGTTAATATGCTCGATAGCCGTACTTCTGAAGATATAGAAGTACCCCTTCACATCGAATCGAAAGAAATATTCGATGAAGAGGCGGGCGAAGACGACGAACTGGCTGAAAATGTTCATCCAGTGACCCACACTTTGGATCTGGAGCCCGTTGTCCGTGAACTGATTGTGGTCAATATCCCATTCGTCATCACGAAGAGTGATGAGGCGCTGACCGGCGGCAAGGAATGGTCCGTCATGACGGAAGAAGAGTTGACGCAGGAGGAAGAGGACGTGGATCCGAGACTGGCAAAGTTGAAATCGCTGCTAGACGACAGTGAGAATAAGGAGGAATAGACATGGCAGTACCAAAAAGAAGAACCTCAATTACACGCAAAAGAAAACGCCGTACGCACCTGAAACTTTCAGTGCCTGGTATGGTGGAATGCCCAAACTGTGGAGAAATGAAACTTTCCCACCGTGTATGTAAAGAATGCGGCAGCTATAAAGGTGAAGATGTCGCAGCAAACTAATTGATGCGATCATAAAAGTCGCTGGTGGAACGAGTCCACCAGCGACTTTTTTATTTTATGGATGATTGGTCTAGTTGAGTACATAGCCTTCCGGATACCAGATAAGCGGATCTTCGGACATATCGCGTTCGATGTCGTATTTCAGCGGCTCAAAGCCATGGCTCTCGAAGAATCCGCGGGAGTTCTGCCGGCTGATCGCCTTGATCGGGATGCCGTAGCTTTTGGCATAGTCGATCAGCTTGCTGCCGAAGCCGCGTCCCCTGTATTTTTCAAGGACTTCAAGCTTCCAGATGACCATATAGTCATGCGGAGGATCGAAGATCGGTGCATGTTCATCCTCCCTGCGGTAGAGGCACATGCGTGCGGCCAGCGTATCGCCGACATAGATGCCGTAGAATGGGGAATCCATATTGGCGTCGATCATGTTGCCTTCGAGTTCCTTGACCATCTGGAGCTCCTGGGCGCCATACTCACGGAACTTCTTGAAATCTTCTGCTGTCTTGTAATTGATTGCTAGATGCTTAACTTCTGACATTTTCCTCTCTCCTTTGATTTCATTATAGTATACATCTTCAAAACCGTTCAATTGTTTTATATGCCTATAATATTTATAATTTAACTTAATACCCCCGAAGAAGGAGACGAATTATGGAAATTGAATGTTTGGATTTCGCACAGGATGAATTTACACAACGATTTAATGGCAGGGAACAGGACGTGCACTCATTCTATGAAGACCTCTCCTATGACGCGGAGAGTCTGAAAAAGGTATGGGAAAGGCCCGCCCACCCCCATACTGAGGCACTTGCCGATATCATCGAGGAGGAAATGGCGGGCTACGGACTGAGTGGGGCGCAACGCGAGAACCTGGAGAGGCTCAGGCAGGGCAACCGTGTCGTCATCGGCGGCCAGCAGGCCGGCCTGTTCATGAGTCCGAGCTACATCGTGCACAAGATCATCACGCTCCTCGTAATGGCGGAAGAAGTCAGGGAGGGCCACGGCTATGAAGCAGTGCCCGTATTCTGGATAGCGGGGGAGGACCATGATTTTGACGAAGTGAACCACACCCATGTCTACGACCAGGCACACAGGAGGCGCAGGAAGATTGCCTACAAGCCGAACCTGACAGTGCCGATGAGCCTAGGATTCTATAAGTATGACCGTGGGGATATGAAGGCCACCCTCGATGCAGTCGTCGAGGAATGTGGGGATTCTGGATTTTTGAGGAGCAGGAAAGCGGCCATCATGGAGATGATCGAGACCCATGAATATTGGACTGAACTTTTCCATGCTCTTGTCCACGATGTATTCAGCGAAGAGGGGCTGATCATCTTTAATGCCCACAGCAGTGCAGTCCGCAGACTTGAAGTCCCGATGTTCAAGGAGATGCTGGAGCGTCATGATGAGATCGACCAGGCGTTCAGGAGCGGCCAGGCGGCTTTCGGTGCCGCATGCAGCCTGGCTCCGATGATCGAGACGGATACGAATGTTCACCTATTTACAGGTTCCGAGGAGAACAGGACGCTGCTGGTGTACGACGCGGACGGATACGCCACCGACAAGGGAGTGGTTTCCAAGGACGAACTGCTTGCAAGGCTTGAGGAGTCACCGGAGACATTCAGCAACAATGTCGTTACACGCCCGCTCATGCAGGAGATGGTCTTCAATACACTCATCTTTGCCGGTGGCGGGGCTGAGGTGAAGTATTGGGGCGAGCTCCATGAAGCCTTCAGGAAGATGGAGGTGCCGATGCCGATTGTGGTGAAGCGTATGGAGATCATCCATGAAGACATGCGTCTGCGCAAACTCATGGACAAATACGAACTTGAAGTCTCCCATCGTCTTCATGAGGATGTGGAACGGAAAAAGAAAGAACTGCTCGATGATGCGACCGACGCCTCCTTCCTGAAGGAAGTGGATGATATGCAGGCAAGGCTTGAAAGCGACTATGATGCAGTGGGGGCGGCATCCGAACGCACCCACCGCCACCTGATCGAAGCCAACCTGAAAGCCCACCGGAAACAGTTCGACTACCTGAAACGGAGGTATCAGCTGGAAGTCAGACGGACGCTCCGCCACCAGCTGAATGACCTGGAAGAGGTGGCTGAAAGGATCCTGCCGGGCGGCAGCCTGCAGGAGCGCATCTACCACCCATGGATGTTCCCTGGAATCGACCCTTCCACCCTGTCCTATACAACACAGCTCACCATCATCAAGGGCGTCTAGCCGAAAGACAGCTTTCATTGGATATGAAAGCTGTCTTTTTTCTGTTCTGGTAATTAAATTCACTGGATAGCATATAATTTGTGGTACAGAGTGGGGAGATGTGGTAAATTATTTGTATAGGCGAGGTGATTTGATGTTCATGGGAGAATTCAAGCATCAGCTTGATGCAAAGGGGCGCCTGATCGTCCCGAGCAAGTTCAGGGATGACCTGAATGGCCAGTTCATCATCACCCGGGGCCTTGATCAGTGCCTATTCGGATACACATTGGAGGAATGGGCGCAGATAGAAAAGCGGATGAGTGCTCTGCCACTGACGAAAAAGGACGCCAGAAAGTTCATGAGGATGTTCTTTTCCGGGGCAACCGAAGTCGAAGTGGACAAGCAGGGCAGAATCAATATTCCAACGAACTTAAGAGAGTACGCCGATCTGACCAAGGAATGTACGGTCATCGGGGTCTCCCACAGGATTGAAATATGGAGCACAGAGAAATGGGACTCCTTCTACGAGGAATCGGAATCCCATTATGAAGACATAGCAGAAGAACTAATTGACTTTGACTTATAGGATGTGAGGATATGTTCAGGCACGATACCGTTCTATTGGAAGAAACAGTGGACGGTCTTAATATCCGTCCGGACGGCATCTATGTCGATGCCACTCTCGGTGGCGGAGGGCATAGTGCCTATATCCTTGAACAATTGACAACAGGACACCTGTACGCATTTGATCAGGATAGTTGGGCGATACAGAACGCGCAGGAGAGATTTGAAGGCATCGGGAACCTCACGCTTATACATTCCAACTTTGAACACCTAAAGGAAGAACTGTCCAGCCGGGGGATCACGGGAGTGGATGGCATACTATACGATTTGGGCGTATCCAGTCCACAGCTGGATATGACGGAAAGGGGCTTCAGCCATTCGAAGGAAGCCAGACTCGACATGAGGATGGACCAGAGCCAGTCCCTCGATGCCCATGAAATCGTGAATACATACACTTACGAGCAGCTGGTGGGCATCTTCTTCAGATACGGCGAAGAGAAGTTCTCGAAAAAGATTGCAAGGGAAATCGAGCGTGTCCGCAAGGAGAAACCGATAGAAACGACCACTGAGCTTACGGAAATCATAAAGTCGCAGATTCCGCATAAATTCAGAAGGACGGGCGGGCATCCTGCCAAGCGCGTGTTCCAGGCACTGAGAATTGCAGTGAACGATGAGCTGGGAGTATTCGAGCGGTCGCTCGAACAGGCGATCGATCTGCTGAACAGGAAGGGGAGGGTATCCGTAATAACTTTCCATTCCCTGGAAGACCGGATATGCAAGCAGATGTTTGTGGAATATGAATCCGGGCCCGAGCTCCCGCGTAACATGCCGATCATTCCCGAAGCCTACGAGCCCATCCTGAAGCGGGTCAACAAGAAGCCGATTGTTGCAGACGATACGGCAATAGAAGGCAATCCACGTGCGCGCAGTGCAAAGTTGAGAATTGCTGAGAAGCAAAAATAGGGAGTGTTATTATGGCAGTAGAACGCTATCATCAGACCCTGCCGCGTCCGCATACAGAACAGGATCCGGCCCAGGGGACCAGAAAAGCCAGCCGCGTTGTTGGACTCAAGAAATTCGAGACGCTCGTATATTTGATGCTGTTTGCCCTGATTGCAGCAGTGGCGGTCTATGTACTGTCATTGAAGATGGAAGCCTATTCCCTGCAGACGGAGAAGACCCAGGTGGAAAGTGAAATAGCAGTCATGGAGGGTGAAATCGGCGAGCTCAAGACCGAAGTGACCGACCTTGCCTCCTATGACAGGATCTATGAAAAAGCAAATGAACTCGGGCTGGATCTGGACAATGGAAATGTAAAGGTTGCTGAGAAGTATGGCAAGGATTAGAATCAGGCTTGGTGAGAAAACTAAAACGCTATCAGTTGGTGCGCTCCTAATCTACCTTGGTATAGGAGTGCTTTTTCTATGCATATTTTGGCAGTTCAGCTATCTCATGATAAACAAGACGCTGGATGATGAGGACCTCGTTGCCCATGGCCATGACAAGTTCAGCCGCACCGCAGTGAACGAAGGTCAACGTGGTGAGATACTCGACAGGGAAGGCAACGTTCTGGCGAGCGATATGGAAGCATATCGGCTTGCGCTGATTACGGATTCAGACTATCCGAACCATGTGACCGATTCAAAGGAGACCGCCGAGGCACTGGCGGCGATCATCGATATGGAAGCATCCGAAATACAGGAGCGGATTGAAGAAGGCATAGAGGAGGAACGGTTCCAGGTCGAGCTCGGCAAGAAGGGACGGGATATCTCCTACAACCAGAAGAATGCGCTCGAGGATGCAAAAATTCCAGGCCTCGTCTTCGAGGCGGAGACCAAACGCTTCTATCCGAACGGGGACTTCGCCTCCCACCTCATCGGCTATGCAGAGAAGGGCGAGGAGTCGGATGGACTGGATGGCCAGCTTGGACTGGAGCGGGCCTATGACGACCTTCTGCAGGGGGAGGACGGCACGACGGACTACACGCAAGACCTGTGGGGGTACATCGTGCCAGGCACCGATACAGTCGAACCGCCGAAGGATGGAGCAGATATGAAGCTGACCATCGACTCCAATATCCAGCTCTACCTTGAAGAGTCCCTGGATACCATGGAGGAGCATTTTGAGCCGGAGGAGCTGTTCGCCGTCGTTGCGGATGCAGAAAGCGGCGAGATACTGGCGAGCGGCCAGCGTCCTTCATTCAACCCGAGGACCCGGGAAGGGTTCGGCAACAGCTGGCTCAACATGCTGTATCAGCACTCATTCGAACCGGGGTCGACCTTCAAGGTGTTCGGTCTGGCTGCAGCCATAGATGCAGGCGTCTATGATCCCGACGCAACATTCGAATCGGGTTCGTTCGATGTCAATGGCCATACCATCTATGACTGGGAAGAGGAAGGTTGGGGAAACATCACCTACAACGAAGGGATGCAATATTCCTCCAATGCCCTGATGATGATACTGCAGGATAAAGTCGGTGAGGATGCGATGCTCGACTACTACCGCAAATTCGGGTTCGGCGAACCGACCGGTTCCGAATTCCCGAATGAACAGTCCGGCACCCTCGCATGGGACGATCCACTGCAACGGAAGACGACTTCCTTCGGACAGACATCGACCGTCACCCCGATCCAGATGATCCAGGGGATGACTGCGATATTGAATGATGGCAAGATGAAGAAGCCATACGTGGTCGAATCGATTACTGACAGCGCCACCGGCGAAGTGCTCCATAAGGGTGAAGAGTCGGTGGTGCGCCAGGTGATATCCGAAGAGGCGGCCCAAAAGACCCAGGAAGAGATCAATACATTCGTCGGCGGCTCGATGGAGAGGAATCCGCAGTATCAGCTTGATGACTACGAAGTTGCAGGAAAATCGGGTACTGCCCAGGTGATCGATCCTGAAGGCGGCGGCTACATGGATGGGCCATATGAATTCCTGACATCCTTCATCGGCTATGCACCGGAAGATGACCCTGAAGTCATCGTCTATTATGGTGTGAAGCTCGCTTCGAAGAACAAGCAGGATACTTGGGACATCGGTGTCATGCCGGGGTTCAACCCATTGATGGAGCGGACGCTGAAATACCTGAACGTCGGAGGGGCCGAGGGAGAACAGTCGGCTGAGGTCACCGAAGTCGGGGACTACAGCGGCAAAAAGCTTTCAGAAGCTGCCCCGGCATCCGCCGACACGATACAGACCATCGTCGTCGGTGATGGGGAAGAGATTATCGACCATCATCCAAAAAATGATAGACTATTACCATATGAAACCTTCTTCGTGAAAACCGAAGGGGAAGCAAAGATGCCTGACCTTACAGGATTATCCAAACGGGAGGCAATCATGTTTGGAACATTCATGGATATGGATGTATCCACAGAGGGCGAAGGATATGTGAAATCACAGTCCATTGCACCGGGTACTGTACTGGGTGATGAAGCAGCAGTCGAATTCACCCTGTCATCCAATGATCCAGCAGACTAGAGGAGGACACAATGAGCTACTTATTTCTATTCATCGCATTTATCTTGACGGCCATTCTGGTGCCGTTGACAATTCCGCTGCTGAAGCGGATGAAGTTCGGCCAATCCATCAGGGTGGAAGGGCCGCAGAGCCACCAGGTGAAGACCGGTACGCCGACGATGGGGGGGCTGACGTACCTCATTCCTGCAATCGTGCTGTCGGTCATCGCCCTGCCGCTGGTCGATGATGCCTACAAGATGCTGGTCATGGTGATCGTCACCGTAGGCTTCGGGCTGATCGGCTTCATAGACGACTACATCATCGTCGTCAAGAAGGACAACAAGGGACTCTCTTCCAAGCAGAAGTTCCTGGCCCAGATCGTGGTTTCCGTAATCGTCTACTTCATCATGACCCGGGCGATTCCGGATATTGCAGCAGGCATCCATATCCCGGGCACGGATTTCGACATTCCGCTCGGTGTACTGTTTGTCCTGTGGATCGTCTTCTGGCAGGTCGGCTTCTCGAATGCGGTGAATCTGACGGACGGCCTCGACGGCCTGGCAACAGGACTTTCGATCATTGCATTTTCAAGTTTTCTCGTCATCGCTTGGACACGCGGGGAAATGGAGATCGTCCTTTTCCTGATGATCCTGATCGGTGCGCTGGCAGGATTTCTGATATACAACAAATATCCGGCGAAGCTCTTCATGGGAGACACGGGGTCGCTTGCGCTGGGCGGCATCATCGCCACCGTCTCGATCATGCTGAATGAAAGTCTTTTGCTGCTGCTCATCGGAATCGTCTTCGTCATAGAGACGGCTTCCGTGATGCTGCAGGTTGCTTCATACAAGATGACGGGCAGAAGGATATTCAAGATGACACCGATACACCACCATTTCGAGCTCAGTGGCTGGAACGAATGGAAGATCGTCCTCGTATTCTGGACGGTGGGCATAGTGGCAGGCGCAATCGGTGTGCTATTGGGGGCGTTATAGAATGGATACAGGCGGTTTTGAAAATAAGAATGTGATCGTCCTCGGCTACGGCAGGAGCGGACGGAGCGCAGTATCGGCCCTGGCATCACTCGGTGCAAACATCACACTGACGACAAATGAAGTCATCGCGGACGAAAAGATCAGACAGACGCTCAAGGGCTGGGGCGTCGAGATAGTGGATGGCCACCACCCGGCCAGCCTGCTTAATGATGCGGAACTGATCGTAAAGAATCCGGGCATCCCATACACGATCCCTTTCCTTGAAGATGCGGCGGCACGGGGGATACCGGTCATCACAGATGTCGAGCTCGCCTATCATATGTCGCCCGCTCCGATCATCGGCATCACAGGGACGAACGGGAAGACCACGGTGACGCACCTGATCGGCGAGATGCTCGAACGCTCAGGTCTGTCGCCGATACTCTGCGGCAATATCGGCTATCCTGCTTCGGAAGCAGTGCGGGAGGCGACGGCGGAGGATATCCTTGTCATGGAGCTTTCCTCATTCCAATTGATGGGCATCAGGGGTTTTTGCCCGGATACCGCAGTGTTCACGAACATCTATGAAGCGCATATCGACTATCATGGATCGAAGGAAGCCTATGTCCAGGCGAAGATGAACCTCGTCTCCAATATGGATGCATCTCAGACCGTCATCTTCAATGGCAGGCAGAAGGAAATGCTCGGGGGGCATCCTGGCCTGCATGTGGAATACTTTGCAGCTGAAGGCGACCATGAAGCGTGCATCAAGGACGGTGTCATCGTCCATAAGGGCACACCGCTGATCCCCCTCGATCAGGTGAAGCTGCAGGGGGCCCACAACCATGAAAATATTCTGGCGGCCATCCTTGCGGCGAAGAACCACGGGGCCAGCGACGCCGGTATCCGCGAGACGCTGTTGCACTTCGGCAGCATCCCCCACCGCATGGAATATCTTGGGGAGCACAGAGGTGCCACCTATTACAACGACTCCAAGGCGACGAACAACCTGGCCACGACGTTTGCGCTGGAGAGCTTCCAGGCGCCGGTCATCTGGATTGCAGGGGGGCTCGACCGCGGCCAGTCCCTCGACGGGCTCATCCCTTCGATGGACAGCGTGGCCATGATCATCACTTTTGGTGAGATGAAGGAGAAGTTCCAGGAGCTCGCCGAGCGGACCGGGAAGGCGGTCGAACTGGCCGAGCACCCCCATGATGCAGTCATCAAGGCAGCACAGCATGCAGAGGCGGGGGATGTGGTACTGTTCTCGCCTGCCTGTGCAAGCTGGGACCAGTACAAGGACTATGAAGCACGGGGAGACCACTTCAAAGAAGGATTCAGCACGCTCGGTAAATGAAGGAAGGGGGTGGGCCGATGAATGGAAAATCCGATTTAGAAGAAATGAAGCAGAAACTGAAGCGTTCGACGGAACCATCCCGTGGACGGTTGGATGAGCGGCTGGCTGCCGGCTCCTCTTCGGGAGACGCCGAAATGGATCCAGGAGAAGACACGACAGCGCACAGTGCCACATTCCATCAGGAGAAGAATGAAGGCACCCGCCCCCCGGGCCCTCATCATGATGTGGATGAAGAAGAGATAGAGACCTATGCGCCGAAGGAGAAGCAGAGGGATGCACCAAAAAAACAGAAGCGGAAGCGCCCCCGTCCGAAGTTTACCCGGACGCACTTCTACCTCATGCTGCTGATGCTCCTTATATTCCTGGTCGGACTGCTCATCTGGTACGTGGCGAGCAGTGCCAGTGAAGTGAAGAATATAGAAATCAGCGGCAACCAGCTCATCAGTGATGAGGAAGTGGAGGAGCGCCTGCAGTTCGGCACAGGTGACAGGATGTTCAGCGCGAACCTGTCCCGGGCGACCGAAAACATCGCGATGCTGCCCGCTGTCGAAGAAGTGGAGATAGAGCGGGAGTGGTGGAACACCATCAATGTTTCCGTGACGGAATACCAGGCCGTCGGATATGTCGCCAACAACAGCGACTACTATCCGGTCCTTGAAAATGCCCAGGTGCTGCGCGGCTATCCCTCTACTCCGGGTTCGGCGCCAATCCTGCACTATTTTGAAGGCCGTGAATTCGACCGGATGGTGGAGAGCCTGAATGATATAGAGCCGGACATCCGGGAAGGCATCTCGGAAATCTACTACCGTCCATCGGAAAATTCCTCGACACGCATCCACATGTTCATGAACGACGGTCAGGAGATCGTCGCCGATTACCGTACGATAAACGAGAAGATGAATTATTATCTGAGCATGCGTGAGGAGATCGGCGATCCGCAATCCGGCCTCATCGATCTGGAGATCGGCAGCAGCTTCCTGCCATATGGCAGCGACGAAGCTATGGAAGTGAAGGCGGGCATCTACGAGGCGCCTGTCCAGGCACCATACATCGAAGAGGTGAATCAGGCCCTCGGAGATGTGAAGGAGAGCCTTTCAAATATCGGGGAAGCAGAAGACGGGGAAGAATGATTCCTCGTCTGTTTTTATACTGGACTATTCAGTGCAAATAGTTCACAATATAAAAAGTATAATGTAAACTATATGATAGATACAGCTGAAACAGGCTTGCTAGGAGGCAAATGAGTTGAAGGAACATTATTATGTTGCCCTGGATATCGGTTCCGCGAGTGTGAAGGCGGTCGTTGGTGAGAAATTCCATGATGGCGTCAACATCATAGGCACTGGCCAGACCTTCACGGATGCAATATCCAAAGGGAAAATAAAAGATTTTGATCTGGCGAGAAATGCAATTATAGATACGGTCAAAAAAGCAAAGATCTCATCCGGTGTGGACATCGATGAAATCTTTTTAAAAATGCCCATTACTGAAACTGAATTCAAGATCGGAGAAGAGGAACTGCGTTTTGGCGGCAACTCCACAGAAATCAATGGTACGCACATCGAAGACCTCCTCGAGACCCTCCGTGAGCGCGAAGTCCACAGTGACAGGGAAGTCATCACGGTCTATCCCATCCATTTCAAGGTCGATGACCTGCATGAAGTGATGGATCCGAAGGAAATGATGGCGACGCAGTCGCTGTTCGTCCGGGCAGGCATCATACTGATGAACAGGACACTCCTGATGAACGCGGTCAAATGTGTCGAAGATGCAGGACTGACAGTCCTTGACGTCTATTCCGACGCAGTCAACTATCAGCATGTGCTGAGCGAATCTGAAGTCGAACTCGGCGGTGTGGTCATCGACATCGGTGCAGACCTGACCCAGTTCGGCTATTATGAGCGCGGCACAGTAAAGTATGCAGACAGCATCCCCGTCGGAGGCAACCATATTACGAATGACCTCTCCGAAGCATTCAACACGACTTTCGAAGCAGCCGAAAAGGCGAAGCAGCAGTATGGCCACGCCTTCTACGACCTCGCATCCTCAGAGGATATCGTCAGGCTTCCACAGCGGGACGGTGAACCGGACATCGAAGTGACTCCAAAAGATCTTGCGGACATCATCGAGATGAGACTGGAAGAAATGTTAATGACCGTGTTCGAAGCACTTCAGGAGCAGCGCATCACAAAGGTGAATGGCGGCTTTGTCGTAACGGGCGGCACCGCAAACCTGCTCGGTGTCAAGGAGCTCCTCCAGGATCTCGTATCCGAGAAGATCAGAGTCCATATTCCAAAGCAGATGGGTGCACGCAAGCCGGAATTCTCAAGCGTCATTTCCACAGTATCCAGTGGAATAATGTTTGATGAACTCCTTGAGTATGTTACAATTGATAATTATGGTACGGAGTCGAAAAATACTGTAGATTCAAGTGATGGAGAGGCTTCAGGAAGCTTCTTCACAGGTCTTTTCAATAAACGCAAAGAGCAGAATACCCATCAGCTGGAACAGGGCGAGACTTACAAGTTCCCGTCTGAAGCATCCCGCGGGGGGCAGCCGGCTGAAGAGGAGTATTCCGACTACGCATATGATGAGGAACGCTCGGATGAAAAGGTCACCCGACGCTCCGAAGAGACAGGCCAAGGCGAACAGAAAGACTACCGTGGATATATGAAGAAGCTCTTTAAAAATTTGTTTGAGTAAGATGAATGACTGGGAGGAAATGAAAAATGTTAGAATTCGAGCAAGGGTTTAACCATATGGCAACATTAAAAGTTGTCGGCGTCGGTGGCGGCGGCAACAACGCAGTCAACCGGATGATTGATGACGGCATGCAGAATGTCGAGTTCATCGCAATCAATACAGATGGACAGGCTTTGAACCTGTCGAAGGCAGAATCCAAGATCCAGGTCGGTGAAAAACTGACACGCGGTCTCGGCGCAGGTGCCAACCCGGATATCGGGAAAAAGGCTGCTGAAGAATCCAGGGAACAGATTGAAGATGCGATCCAAGGCGCAGACATGGTCTTCGTCACTGCAGGAATGGGCGGCGGAACAGGCACCGGCGCAGCACCGGTTGTAGCCAAGATCGCTAAAGAGATGGGTGCACTGACGGTCGGCGTCGTTACACGTCCATTCTCCTTCGAAGGCAGAAAGCGCCAGACGCAGGCTTCTGCAGGCGTCGATGCAATGAAGGCTGCGGTCGACACACTCATCGTCATCCCGAACGACCGTCTTCTGGATATCGTGGACAAATCCACACCGATGATGGAAGCGTTCAAGGAAGCGGATAACGTACTGAGACAGGGTGTCCAAGGCATATCCGACCTCATCGCCGTCAGCGGTGAAGTGAACCTCGACTTCGCAGACGTCAAGACGATCATGACCAACCAGGGATCCGCACTCATGGGCATCGGGGTCTCCAGTGGTGAGAACCGTGCCATTGAAGCGGCCAAGAAGGCAATTTCGAGCCCGCTCCTTGAAACTTCCATCGTGGGTGCGCAAGGTGTCCTGATGAACATTACAGGCAGCGAGTCACTGTCACTGTTCGAAGCACAGGAGGCTGCGGACGTAGTACAGGATGCGGCAGATGAAGACGTCAACATGATCTTCGGTACGGTCATCAATCCGGAACTGGAAGATGAAATCGTCGTTACGGTCATCGCGACCGGCTTCAATGAGAAATCGGTGAACCGCACGCCCGAACGTGAAGAGAAGAAGGAATCATTCACCTATCCGACTTCCCCAAGGGAAAGCGCGCCTGAACGTGAACCGGAACCGAGGGAAAGCAGTGCACAGGATGACGATTACGAAGTGCCTACGTTCTTGAGGAACCGCTCAAGACGCAGACGATAGAAATAAGGTATAAGTCAGAAAGGCACGCCTTTCTGACTTATTTTTTGAGGTGTAACGGATGAAATTCTTAGACCATACGCATCATGTAGGAAACCGGGATGGAGATGTCCTGTTCGGCTATACAAAGAGGACCGGCGGAAGGAGCAGCTATCCATCCGGGAGCTTCAATATGGCCCTCTACATCGGTGATGATGCAGCAAATGTACATCATCATCAGGACCGTCTCGGTGCGGCAGCCGGCTTTCCGCCGGAACGCTGGGTGATGCCGATCCAGAAGCATGGCGGCAATATAGAGGAAGTAACCCTGGCGGATGCAGGTACGAATGTCAGAGAGTTGTCCGATCAGCTTTATGATGTGGACGGCCTGTATACATACGACCCGGGAATCATGCTTGCCATGAATTACGCAGACTGCGTCCCCATCTATATATGGAGCAGGAGCAATGGCTTCACCGCACTTGTCCATGCGGGTTGGCGCGGCACATCACACGGAATCATCAAAAGGATGATCGAGCGCTATGAAGGGGACCCGAAAGATCTCACAGTGGTCATCGGGGTCGCGATAAACGGCCCATGCTATACAGTGGACGCGCGCATCATCCGGGCACTTGAAGACGCAGGGCTGCCGGAAGGGGCAGTCGATGCACATGATGAAGGATTCGACCTTGATCTGAAGGCCGTAAACCGGCATCAGGCATTGAATGCGGGCGTGGACGCGCGCCATATCCATGTATCAGCGCTTGGTACAGAGGATCTGGACCGTTTCTTCTCCTATCGGCTGGAGAAGGGGAAGACCGGTCGTGCACTTGCATTTATCGGGAGGAAGAAAGATAATGATAAAGGATAACTATGAACAGCTGAAAAAGGAGATCGGTGATGCCGTGACATTGATTGCGGTGACGAAATACCACTCCATAGACGAGACACTCGAAGCCTATGATGCAGGAGTCAGGCATTTTGGCGAGAACCGTGTGGAGGGGTTCCTTGAAAAGCGGGAGGCCCTTCCAGAAGATGCGGAAGTCCATTTCATCGGTACGCTGCAGTCGCGCAAGGTGAAGGATATCGCAGGCCATCTGAACTATCTGCATTCCCTGGACCGGGAAAGTGTCGCCAAAAAAATTGAACAATACAGTGAAAATGCTGTAAAATGCTTTGTACAGGTCAACGTATCAGGAGAAGCGTCCAAGCATGGGCTGTCACCGGAGGAAGTCCCCGGCTTTCTGGAGGCGATGGAATCCTACAGTAATGTAACGGTCATCGGTCTGATGACCATGGCGCCGCATACAGAGGACGAATCCGAAATCAGTGCGGTATTCGAACGTCTCGCAGCACTGCGGGATTCTCTCAGGACAGGCAACCACGGGAATATCCAGGTGGAGGAGCTGAGCATGGGGATGAGCAATGATTATGGCATTGCGATCCGGCACGGTGCTTCATATGTCCGTATTGGCAGCAAATTAATGGGAAGCAGGTGAAGACCATGGCCATCAAAAAGTTTTTCAAGGATATCTTCATCGTGGAGTATGAAGAGGATGCGCCCCCTAAGGAACAGAAGGAGTCTAAGGCAGGCGGCAATGCCAAGGTGACGCGGCTCGAGCAGTCCAAAAAAGGGCGTCCGGAAAGCATGGGACAGTCTGTTGGGTCAGCTCAGTCCAAACCGCAGTCCAAACCGCAGAAAAAGGAATCCATTTCCCCATCCTTCCGTAAGACGGAGCGCAGGCAGTCCAGCAGCCAGCGGCAGGAGAAGGACAAAAAAGCCATTCAGAAGGAAAAGGAGACGACGTTGATGAGTGCTGAAGCAAGCAATACGAAAGTATGTCTGTTTGAACCGAGGGTCTTTTCCGAAACCCAGGATATTGCTGATGAACTTAAGAATGAACGCGCGGCACTTGTCAATCTGTCGAAGGTGGACCACGGACCGAAAAAGCGCATCGTCGACTTTCTGAGTGGTACGGTCTATGCACTGGATGGAGACATCCAGAAGGTGGGTGCCGATATCTTCCTGTGTACACCGAACAGCGTAGGTGTAGAAGGAGAAATCAGCGAAGATAAAAATCAAACTGAAGAAACGTAAGGAGAATGATTTTGGACAATCAATTAATTATAGAAGTACTAAGTTTCATCCAAAGCTTCATCAATACCATATTTCCCATCTTCTTCTGGGGGCTCATCATCTACATCCTGAGCTCCTGGCTGCCGGGGCTCAGGGAGTCGGCCTTCGGACAGATACTCGGGAAGATCTATGAACCGATACTCGAACCTTTCAGGAAGATCATACCTCCGCTCGGCGGCGTGCTAGACCTCTCCCCGATCATTGCGATCATCGTCATGCAGCTGTTCCTGAGCGGACTGAATGCAATCTTCAACACCATCATCACTTCATTGTATTAAATATTCACGAAAAGGGGCGCTCATGTGGACTATTGTCCGGATGGGCGCCCTGATTGCAATCTACAGGAGGCCTCGCTGTGAAAGAGATCTATCAGCACTTCAGAAAAGAGGAGCATGAAAAGATAACCATGCTCAATGGAAAATTTGAAATTGCAGCACGCGACTATTACCCCATCCTGCTCGACTTCCTCGATCCAAGGGAGCAGATGATCGTCACAAGCCTCGCAGGACTCCACTCCGGTCTCAGGGTTGAATTCTACGGTGGACCGGGGAGACGGGAGCGGCAGCGGGCGATGATCGTTCCGGATCTGCTGGAGGTGTCCGAGGCGGATTTTGAAATTATCGTCTTCGAACTGGAGTATCCGGAAAAATTCGTCAAACTGACCCACCGCAACATATTGGGTGCCGTGATGAATGTCGGTGTGGACCGCTCCCTGATCGGCGACATTGTAGTAGGCGGAAAGATCCAGTTTGCCGTCGCTGCCCCGTATGCTCCGTTGTTCCATCAGACCTTGACCCGGATACGGAATGCGCCTGTCGTACTGACGGAGGTGCCGCACGAATCATTCATCGAACCAGTGGATGACGGGAAGCCGATGTCCATACTCGTCGCCTCCTTCAGACTGGATGCCATCATCTCCGAGGTCATCAAAGAAGGGCGTGCCAAGTCGAAGGCGCGTGTCGAGAAGGGCAAGGTCAAAGTCAATCATTCGATTGTTGAGAATCCTTCATTTATAATGGAAACTGGTGATACGGTATCCATCCGTCATTTCGGACGCTTCAAAGTCACGCAGCTGATTGCGGAGACGAAGAAGGGCAAGTACCGGCTTGAGGTTAGAGTCTACAGGGATGGGTAATACACAACTGAGGTGAAAATTATGGATAGAGAAGAAGCGGTGAACCGCAAGTTTCCGACAGTATACCGGGGTCTCGATGAACAGGAAGTCCGCGCGCATCTCAGGAACATGCAGGAAGAAATCGACAGGCGGGACGAGAAGATCAGACAGCTTGAAGGCATGCTTGATGAGAAGGAAGAAAATCTGAACAGCTTCAGAAACGTCGAAACGAGCATCAACGAGGCGATCCTGACCGCCCAGCGTGCAGGGGACGAAGCGAAACGCACCGCCCAGGCACGGGCCGAGGAGATCATCCGTGCGGCTGAAGCGGAGCGTGAACGCGTTGTGGATGAAGGTCTCGCGCGTGCCCGTCATATCGCCAATCAGACGGAAGATATGAAACGCCAGTCGAAAATATTCCGTGCACGCTTCAAGATGCTTGTCGAAGCGCAGCTGGATCTGCTGAAGTCGGATGACTGGGACTATCTGCTCGACTTCGATAAGAATCTCGAGCATCGCGTGGATGATCTGGAAGCGGTGGAGAAGAAACAGGACGAATGAGATGTTGACGGATCAGCGGATATTTAGCATAATAATAGTATTGTTAGACATGCAGACGTCATTATAGATCAAGCGACCGGAGGAGGGTGGAAGCTCCGGCACACAGTGGCGGTCTTGATATCACTAATGATTTATCTTCATATCTGAATCGAGTGGACTCTGGACCGGAGTCAATTAGGGTGGTACCGCGGATTTTTTCGCCCCTGTTGACGACGCTCCGGAGTTTTTTATTCCAACAACCAAAAATAGGAGAAGGAGCTAGGAAAAATGGATTATAAAGATACACTGCTCATGCCGAAGACAAAATTCAAAATGCGTGGAGGGCTCATCAACAAAGAGCCTGAAATGCAGAAGAAGTGGCAGGAAGACAAGCTTTACGAAAAGAAATTGAAACTGAATGAAGGCAATACACCATATGTACTGCACGATGGCCCGCCATATGCCAATGGTTCGCTCCACATGGGGCATGCGCTCAACAAGATCATCAAGGACATCATCATCCGCAACAAGCAGATGCGTGGATACTATGCGCCATATGTCCCGGGCTGGGATACGCATGGACTGCCGATCGAACAGGCACTGACGAACAAGGGTGTCGACCGCAAGAGCATGACGACCGAAGAGTTCAGGAACAAATGCATCGAGTTCGCCAACACCCAGATCGACCAGCAGCGTGAAGGGTTCAAGCGCATGGGCATTGATGGGGAATGGGACAATCCATACCTCACATACAAGCCCGAGTTCGAAGCGGCGCAGGTGCGTGTGCTGAAGGACATGGTCGAAAAGGGCCTGATCTACAAGGGCAAGAAACCGATCTACTGGTCTCCGGTTAATGAATCCTCACTGGCGGAGGCGGAACTTGAATACAAGGATAAGCGTTCCCCGTCCATCTATGTCGGCTTCGAAGTCGAAGATGGTAAAGGTGCAGTGGACAAAGGTGTCCAACTCGTCATCTGGACGACGACCCCGTGGACGATTCCGGCCAACCAGGCGGTTGCGGTCCATCCTGAACTGAACTATGTGCAGTTCGGCTACGAAGGGAAGGAATACATCGTGGCGGAAGATCTGCTCGACCATTTCCTTGAAGAAGTGGATTTCGACAAGGACAAAGTGACCCGGACGAAGGAATTCAAGGGAGAGTCACTCGAGTATGTCACTACAAGCCACCCGCTGTTCGACCGCACAAGCCTCGTCGTCCTCGGTGACCACGTAACGACGGATGCCGGTACAGGCTGTGTCCACACGGCGCCGGGACACGGGGACGATGACTTCGTCCTCGGCCAGAAGTACGACCTCGAGGTACTGAGCCCCGTGGATGACAAAGGTGTCTTCACCGATGAAGCGGGCAAATACTCCGGACTCTTCTATGATGAGGCGAACAAGGTCATCACGGAAGATCTCGAAGCGAGCGGCACGCTGCTGAAGCTGAACTTCTATACGCACTCCTACCCGCACGACTGGCGTTCAAAGACACCGGTCATCTTCCGTGCGACACCACAGTGGTTCGCATCGATCAAAAATGTCAGGGAAGATATCCTGCAGGCGGTCATGGATACGAAGTTCCAGGTGCCATGGAACCAGAAGCGGATGTACAACATGATCAAGAACCGCGGCGACTGGGTCATCTCCCGCCAGCGTGTATGGGGGGTGCCGCTGCCATTCTTCTATGCAGAAAACGGCCAGGAGATCGTCAATACGGATGTCATCGAACACGTGGCGCAGCTTTTCGAAACGCACGGCTCGAACATCTGGTTCGAATGGGATGCCAAAGACCTTCTGCCTGAAGGCTATACGCACGAAGGCTCCCCGAACGGTGAGTTCACGAAAGAGATGGACATCATGGACGTCTGGTTCGACTCCGGCTCCACACACCGCGGTGTGCTGGCGACGCGCGACTACCTGACATACCCGGCGGACCTCTATTTCGAAGGTTCCGACCAGTACCGCGGATGGTTCAACTCCTCCATCATCACAAGCGTGGCGACCAAAGGCATTGCGCCATACAAGGAACTGCTCAGCCATGGCTTCGTCATGGATGGGGAAGGGAAGAAGATGTCGAAATCCCTCGGCAACGTCATCCTGCCTGAGAAGGTGATGAAGCAGATGGGTGCCGACATCATCCGCCTGTGGGTCATGTCCTCCGACTTTGAAGAGGATGTCAGGATTTCTGACGATATACTGAAGCAGGTCTCCGAAGTCTACCGCAAGGTCCGGAACACATTCCGGTTCCTGCTCGGCAACGTTGCGGATTTCAATCCGAATGAAGATGCTGTGGCATATGAGGACATGAAGGAAGTCGACCAGTTCATGATGCAGCGCTTCAACGAGATGGTCAACCTGATGCGCGACTGCTATGACCGCTACGACTATGTGTCCATGTACCAGTCGCTCCAGAACTTCATCAATGTGGATCTTTCGAACTTCTATCTGGACTACGGCAAGGACATCCTCTACATCGAGAATGAAGATGCACACATCAGACGCAGCATGCAGACTGTGCTCTACAGGATCCTTACCGAATTGAACCGTCTGCTGGCACCTGTACTCGTGCATACGGCAGAAGAGATTCATCAGCATACGCCATATGTGGAGAAGGAGAGCGTCCATCTGGAATACCTTCCGGAAGAAGCGGAAGTGGATACGGCACTCGTCGAAAAATGGAAGCACTTCATGGATGTCAGGGATGATGTGCTGAAGGCACTTGAGGAAGCACGGAATGAGAAGGTTATCGGGAAGTCGCTCGAAGCCAAAGTCCATGTGACCGAACCCGAAGGCATGAGCTATGACGAGATCAATGGTGCACTGACGCAGCTCTTCATCGTCTCCCAGGTGGAAGTCGTCGATTCACTGCCGGACGGAAAGCGGTATGATCACATCAGCGTGAAGGTCGAACATGCCGAAGGCACACGCTGCGAGCGCTGCTGGAACTATTCCACAGCCGAATCCATCCACGGCGGCGATGATGACATCTGTCCAAGATGTCGTGAAGTTGTCGACCAGATGTAGGGGGCTCCCATGAAATCATACAGACTCATCCCGATGACGCTTATTGGGCTGTTCATATTGGGTCTCGACCAGTTCACCAAATATCTGGTCGTCCGCTTCATGGAGGAGGGGGAGTCGATTCCAGTACTCGGCAAGTATCTGGAACTGACTTCCCACCGCAACAGCGGCGCTGCCTGGGGGATGTTCCAGGGACAGATGATCTTCTTCTATGTGGTGACGGTGGTCGTGCTGGCCATACTGGTCTATGTGTATATCAAGGAAGCGAAGGGCAATTTCCTCCTTCAGCTGGCAATCGTCATGCTGATGGCGGGCTCGCTCGGCAATTTTATAGATCGTATTTTATTTCAGGAAGTCGTCGATTTCATCGATGTACTGATCGTATTTTATGATTTTCCGATTTTTAATGTCGCGGACAGCGCCTTGACGATTGGTGTCATACTAATGCTTTTGGAATTCTTCTTTACAGGAAAAGGTGACAAGGATGCATGAAATTACAGTAAGTGATATGGACAGTGGCCAGAGGATCGACAGGTTGCTTGCAGAACAGCTCGAAGACACATCCCGCAGCGATATGCAGGGACGCATCAGGGATGGACTGGTGAAAGTGAACGGTGGAACGGTCAAGCCCAACTACAAGGTCAAGAAGGATGATGTGGTGACTGTTGAAGTGCGGGAGCTTGTCGAGGCGGACATTGTGCCCGAGGATCTCAATCTTGATATCGTCCATGAGGATGATGAAGTGGCGGTGGTCAACAAGCCGAAGGGCATGGTGGTCCACCCGGCTGCGGGTCATCCGTCAGGCACCCTGGTGAATGGACTGATGCATCAGCTGGACAACCTTTCCGGCATAAACGGGGAACTCCGCCCGGGCATCGTCCATCGTATCGACAAGGATACGAGCGGCCTCCTGATGGTGGCGAAGGATGATGTGACGCACCGGCATCTCGTGGAGCAGCTGGTGGAAAAGAGCGTGACACGGAAATATACAGCACTGGTGCACGGCACGATCCCGCATGATAAGGGGACGATCGAGGCACCGATCGGCAGAAATCCGAAAGAGCGTCAGGAGATGGCCGTCGTCGATGACGGCAAGGAAGCCGTCACACACTTCAATGTGCTGGAGAGGTACAAGGATTTCACACTGGTGGAGTGCATACTGGATACAGGACGCACCCACCAGATCCGTGTGCATATGAAATATATCGGTTATCCGCTTGCCGGCGATCCGAAATACGGACCGAGGAAGACGCTTGAGACAGAGGGGCAGATGCTCCATGCAGGCGCGCTCGGATTCATTCATCCGAAGACCGGAGAATATCTGGAATTTACTGCGCCGCTGCCGGATCAGTTCGAGGATGTACTGGAAACATTGACGCCGCTTTCAGAATAATACTTGACTTTAGAAATCTTTAAGTCTAAGATATTAAGGAAAAGTGAATATGAAATGTCTTTAAGGGAAGTCCCGTGAGGCTTCAAAGACATGGTATAAACGAGTGCACCCGTAGTGGGCGGGATGCATAATTATTAGGATACGTGTATACTCATGTCTAAGGACATGAGTATTTTTTTATACTATTTTAAAGAGGAGCCGATTAAATGGAACCAAGAGTCATTCTTGATGAAGCGCAGATCAGCCGCTCATTGACGCGGATGTCACATGAAATTCTTGAACGCAACAAAGGTGCTGAGGGCATCGTATTCCTTGGTGTCAGGACGCGGGGGGAATATCTCGCACGCAGGCTGCAAAAGAAGATGGAGGAGATCGACGGGGTGAAGGTCCCCACCGGCACCATCGACATCACCGCCTTCAGGGATGACCGCCCGATGGACAGCAGGGAGGCGGAGGAGGCCATCGCGGTCGATGTGCCGCTCGATGACCGCCATGTCATCGTCGTGGACGATGTACTGTATACGGGCCGGACGGTCCGGGCGGCGATGGATGCGATACTGAACCAGGTCCGTCCGTCGAAGATCACGCTCGCTGTACTGGTCGACAGGGGACATCGGGAACTGCCGATACGGGCGGATTTCGTCGGCAAGAACATCCCCACAGCACGGAATGAAAAGATCAATGTCCATCTCGAAGAGCACGATGACAGGAACGAAGTGACACTAACCAAATAGCAGGGGGAATTCGAACATGCAGGATAAAGAATCGACAGAAGAGATTTTCACAAAAAATGTGGCGCCGGTACTGGATGTCCATGAGAAGCCGAAGCCGGCCCAATGGCTGCTGCTCAGTTCGCAGCACCTGTTCGCAATGTTCGGTGCAACGGTGCTCGTTCCGTTCCTGACGGGGCTGCCGATATCAGCCGCCCTCATCGCAAGCGGGGTTGGGACGCTGCTCTATATACTCATCACCAAGGGGCAGATTCCTGCATACCTCGGTTCGAGCTTTGCATTCATCCTTCCCATCACCATCGCCCTTGGGGCGAACAGCCTTGGTGAAGTGCTCACCGCGCTGTTCTTCAGCGGTGTACTCTATGTCATCATCGGGTTCATCATCCGGCTGTTCGGTACCGACTGGCTGATGAATCTGCTGCCGCCGGTGGTCGTCGGACCGGTCATCATGGTCATCGGACTCGGACTTGCGCCGGTCGCAGTGGATATGGCGATGTATACGGACTCCGGCAACCAGGAAGGCTACAGCATGCTTTACATATTCGTCGCTGCAATGACGCTCACGATTACCATCTGTGCGTCCATCTTCCTCCGGGGCGTCCTGTCGCTCATACCGGTCCTGATCGGCATCGTCGGCGGCTACATCACCGCCATACTTGTCGGCATCGTAGACTTCACGGGCATCATCGAGACCGGGTGGTTCGTCACACCGGACGTCCATCTGCCCTTTGTCTCCTATGACCCGACATGGAATTTCGGGCTGATGATCGTCATGCTGCCGATCGTATTCGTCACGGTAAGTGAGCACATCGGCCATCAGATGGCCATCAACAAGATCGTCGGACGGAACTTCTTCAGGAAGCCCGGACTCCACCGCTCGCTGATCGGCGACGGTGTATCCACGATGTTCTCAAGCATCATCGGCGGGCCGCCGACAACGACATATGGTGAAAACATCGGTGTGCTGGCCATTACCCGCATCTTCAGCGTGTGGGTCATCGGCGGCGCCGGGGTACTCGCAATCATCCTCGGCTTCATCGGCAAGTTCACTGCCGTCGTGCAGAGCATTCCAACACCCGTCATGGGCGGCGTATCGATCCTCCTTTTCGGGATCATCGCTGCAAGCGGGCTCCGGATGCTCATCGATGAGCAGGTGAATCTGGATTCTAAGAGGAACCTGGTCATCGCTTCCGTAATACTGGTCATCGGCATCGGCAAGGCACATCTCGACTTCACCATCGGCGACATCCCATTCAACCTCGAAGGGATGGCACTTGCTGCAGTCGCCGGTATTCTCTTGAATGCAATTCTACCGAAGGAGGCTCCTGTCCGTGATGAATAGTCTGCTGTCAATGAATGACCTGTCCAAGGACGATATCATGCGGCTCATACGCCGTGCACTCGAGATGAAGGCGGGAAACTACGGACCGCTTCCCGAAAGGAAGTATGTGGCCAACCTCTTCTTTGAACCATCGACACGGACGAAGGCGAGCTTCGAAATGGCCGAGAAGCACCTCGGCATCACCTCGCTGCCGTTCGATGTCGACCACAGTTCCGTGACAAAGGGCGAGTCGCTCTATGATACGTGCCGCACCATGGAGGCCATCGGCTGCGATGCACTCATCATCCGCCATGGCGTAACCGCCTACTATGATGAGATGGAGGGGCTCGGCATCCCGATCATCAACGGCGGCGACGGGAGCGGTTCGCATCCTACGCAGTCCCTGCTCGACCTGATGACCATCTATGACCGCTTCGGCCGGTTCGAAGGACTGAAGGTGGTAATCGCCGGGGACATCTCCCATAGCCGGGTGGCGAGGAGCAACCAGCAGGCACTGGCGAAGCTTGGTGCCGAAGTCCGGTTCAGTGCACCGGAGGCCTGGCAGGATGAGAGCATCGAAGTCCCATACGTCGCTCTTGACGATGTAGTCGGCGATGCCGACGTCATCATGCTCCTCCGGGTGCAGCACGAACGGCATGGGGACGAGAAGGACTTTACGAAGACGGCGTACCACAACGGATACGGCATGACATTGAAACGGTATCAGCGCATGAAGGACACAGCCATCATCATGCACCCGGCCCCGGTCAACCGTGATGTCGAGATAGACGGCCGGTTGATCGAAGCACCGCGCTCGGTCATCTTCGAACAGATGAACAACGGCGTATTCATGCGCATGAGTGTACTACAAGAAATCCTTGGGAGTGAACAATAATGAAGATGCTTTTGAAAAATGGAACGGTACTTGAAGACAACAGGCAGGTCAGGAAGGACATCCTTGTCGATGGCGGCAGGATTGAAGAGATGGCAGACAACATTACCACGGAAGCCGATGAAACGGTGGACTGTACCGGCATGCTCATCACTCCGGGATTTGTGGACGTGCATGTCCACCTGAGGGAGCCGGGGGGCGAGCACAAGGAGACGATCGAAACGGGCACGCGCGCAGCAGCACGCGGCGGCTTCACGGCCATCTGCCCGATGCCGAACACACGGCCGGTGCCGGATGATGCTGAAACGATGGCGGATATCCAAAGAAGGATCCGGGAGACGGCCCATGTCAAAGTGATTCCATATGCGGCCATCACTACGCGCCAGCTGGGGCGTGAACTGGTCGATTTCGAAGCACTCAAGTCAGCTGGTGCATTCGCATTCACCGATGACGGCGTCGGGGTACAGAGTGCCGACATGATGCTCCAGGCGATGAAGGAAGGTGCCCGAGTGGGCATGCCGATCGTCGCCCACACCGAGGAGAACACGCTTATCCACGGGGGTGCGATCCACGAAGGGAAGACGAGTGAAAAGCTCGGCATCCCGGGCATCCCTTCGGTGACGGAATCGGTACATATCGCACGGGATGTGCTGCTCGCGGAAGCGGCAGGCTGCCACTATCATGTGTGCCATGTAAGTACAAAAGAGAGCGTCCGGGTCATCCGGGATGCAAAGCGTGCAGGCATCCGGGTCACTGCGGAAGTGACGCCGCACCACCTTGTACTGGATGAAAATGATATCGTGGAGAAGGACCCGAATTTCAAGATGAATCCGCCGCTCAGGAGCACGGAGGACCGCGAAGCACTGATCGAGGGGCTGCTTGACGGGACGATTGACATGATTGCGACGGACCACGCCCCGCACGCAGAAGCGGATAAGGCGGTCGGCATCGAGACGGCACCATTCGGCATCACCGGCAGCGAAAATGCCTTCCAGCTGCTTTACACGAAACTCGTCAGAACAGGCACATTCACACTGCAGCAGCTCGTCGACTGGCTGACCGTCAGACCGTCCGAAACATTTGGTCTGGACATGGGTGTGCTGGCCGAAGGCCGGCCGGCTGACATCACCATCATCAATCTGGACAGGAATTATGTACTCGACAAGGAAAAGTTCCATTCGAAGGCGCGCAATACGCCATTCCATGGAACCGCACTGGAATCCGATATCCACATGACGATCGTGGACGGGAAAATCGCCTATAAGGAGGAAGCATAATGCTGAAGGAAAAAAGGTATCTGGTACTGGAGGATGGCACCGTGTATGAGGGCTATCCATTTGGAGCGAACAGGGCATCGGAAGGGGAACTCGTCTTCAACACTTCGATGACGGGGGTCCAGGAAGTCATCACAGACCTGTCCTATACGGATCAGATCATCACGTTCACCTATCCGCTTACAGGTAATACGGGCATGAACATAGAGGACAGCGAATCATTCAATCCACAGGCCCGCGGGGTCGTCGTCAGGGAAGCATGTACAGATCCTTCGAACTTCCGTACGACGGAAACGCTTGATGCATTCCTGAAACGCCATGACATACCGGGAATCAGCGGCATCGATACCCGCAGCATCACGAGAAAGCTGAGGAGCGGCGGGGTGATGAAGGCGGTGATCACCGATGAAACATACCACGAGGACCTCATCGAACTGCTGCAGAACTCGACGTTCCGCACGGATCAGGTAAAGCGTGCCTCCACGAAGACACCATACATTTCAACCGGTCCGGGACCACGTGTCGTCCTGATCGACTACGGCAAGAAGGAGAACATCGTCCGCCAGCTGAATTCATACGGATGTGATGTGACGGTGGTGCCCCATGATACGACGGCAGACGAAATCAGACAGATGCGCCCGGATGGTGTGATGCTGTCGAACGGCCCGGGAGACCCGGCGAACATCCCAGACCAGATCAAAACGGTGAAGGCGCTGCTCGGCATCCCATTGTTCGGCATCTGCATGGGCCATCAGCTGCTTGGCCTCGCATGCGGTGCAAAGACATACAAGATGAAATTCGGCCACCGCGGCAGCAACCATCCCGTAAAGAACCTTTCTACTGGAAAGATAGAGATCACCTCACAGAACCACGGTTTCTCGATCGACCCGGATACGCTTTTGGGCACCGGCCTTGAAGTCACACACCGCGCGTTGAACGATGATACTGTGGAAGGGATGCGCCATACAGAATATCCGGCATTTTCAGTGCAGTACCACCCGGAAGCGGGGGCAGGCCCCCACGATCCCGGATACCTTTTCAATGAATTCATAGAACTGATGAACATAAAGGAGGCCAACCATGCCTAAACGTGAAGACATCAAAACCATACTGGTCATAGGAAGCGGACCGATCATCATCGGACAGGCGGCAGAATTCGACTATGCAGGCACGCAGGCCTGCCTTGCATTGAAGGAGGAAGGCTACCGCGTCATCCTTGTAAACTCAAACCCGGCGACGATCATGACGGATAAGGAGATTGCGGATGTCGTCTACATCGAACCATTGACGCCGGACTTCATCGCAAGGATCATCCGCAAGGAACATCCGGATGCACTGCTGCCGACACTCGGCGGCCAGGTCGGCCTCAACATGGCAGTGGAGCTCGACCGTCTCGGCATCCTGGAAGAGAACGGTGTGGAACTGCTCGGTACGAAGCTCGACTCCATCAAGCAGGCTGAAGACCGCGACCTCTTCAGGCAGCTGATGAACCAGATGGATGTGCCGGTCCCGGACTCCGACATCATCACGACGATGGAGGAGGCACAGACATTCAAGGACCGTGTCGGCTACCCATTCATCGTGCGACCCGCCTTCACTATGGGCGGTACAGGCGGGGGCATCTGCTACAATGACGCGGATCTCGCGGAAATCGTGGCGAATGGCCTCAAATATTCTCCTGTAAGCCAGTGCCTCGTCGAAAAGTCGATCGCCGGATTCAAGGAGATCGAATACGAAGTGATGCGCGATTCCAACGACAATGCGATCGTCGTCTGCAACATGGAGAACATCGATCCCGTAGGCATCCATACAGGGGACTCCATCGTCGTCGCGCCGACACAGACGCTGGCCGACAAGGAACACCAGATGCTCCGTGATGTTTCCCTCGGCGTCATCCGCGAGCTCGGCATCGAAGGCGGATGCAACGTACAGCTTGCGCTCGACCCGGATTCCTTCGACTACTACATCATCGAAGTCAATCCAAGGGTCTCCCGCTCTTCAGCGCTCGCTTCGAAGGCGACGGGCTATCCGATCGCAAAGCTTGCAGCCAAAATCGCCATCGGCATGACGCTCGATGAAATGATCAATCCGATCACCGGCACGAGCTATGCGGCATTCGAACCGGCGCTCGACTATGTCGTCTCCAAGATTCCACGCTTCCCATTCGACAAGTTCGAAAAGGGGGAACGCAAGCTCGGGACACAGATGAAGGCTACAGGCGAAGTCATGGCGATCGGCCGTACGTATGAAGAGTCCCTTCTGAAGGCGATCCGTTCGCTCGAGTACGGCGTCCATCACCTCGGTTTGCCGAACGGGGACGACTTCGAGCTCGACTACATCAATGAGATGATCCAGAAGCAGAGTGATGAAAGGCTCTTCTACATCGGTGAGGCGCTGAGGCGCGGCGTCTCCAAGGAGACCATCCATGAATGGACGAAGATCGACATGTTCTTCCTGAGGAAGTTCGAGCATATCATCGAAATCGAACATGAACTGAAGGAGAACCAGGGCTCCATGGACCACCTGAAGTGGGCGAAGACCTACGGCTTCAGCGACAGGGTCATCGGCCACCGCTGGGGCATGGAGGAGGAGGAAGTGTTCCAGCTCCGTAAATCCAACGGCCTCATGCCGGTGTATAAGATGGTGGACACGTGCGCGGCGGAATTCGAATCTGAGACCCCATACTTCTATGGGACGTACGAATTGGAGAATGAATCGATCGTCAGCGACAGGGAGAAGATCATCGTCCTCGGCAGCGGCCCGATCCGTATCGGCCAGGGCGTCGAGTTCGACTATGCCACCGTCCATGCCGTATGGGCCATACAGGAAGCCGGATATGAAGCGATCATCATCAACAACAATCCGGAAACCGTCTCCACCGACTTCTCGATTTCCGACAAGCTCTATTTTGAACCGCTGACGCATGAAGATGTCATGAACATCATCGACCTGGAGCAGCCGAAAGGCGTCGTCGTCCAGTTCGGCGGACAGACGGCAATCAACCTGGCGGATAGGCTGGAGCGTGACGGTGTGAAGATACTCGGTACATCGCTTGATGACCTGGACCGTGCAGAGGACAGGAAGCGCTTTGAAGCGCTGCTGCGCAAAATCGATGTCCCACAACCGCTCGGTAAGACGGCGACGAATGAACAGGAGGCGCTGGACAATGCCCAGCATATCGGCTATCCGGTCCTCGTCCGTCCAAGCTACGTGCTCGGCGGCCGTGCGATGGAAATCGTCTACAACGAAGACGAACTCAAGAACTACATGAGGGATGCGGTCAAGGCATCACCGGAACATCCGGTGCTGATCGACCGCTATCTGACCGGTAAAGAGATAGAGGTCGACGCCATCAGCGACGGGGAAAATGTCATCATCCCGGGCATCATGGAGCATATCGAACGTGCGGGCGTGCACTCCGGCGACTCCATCGCCGTGTACCCGCCGGTGACATTGACCAACAATGAAATCAACACGCTCAAGGAATACACAGAGAAACTTGCGCTTGGTCTGAAGACGGTGGGTCTGATCAACATCCAGTTCGTACTGTCGGATGGGGAGGTATATGTCCTCGAAGTGAATCCGCGTGCGAGCCGCACCGTGCCGTTCATGAGCAAGATCACTGAAATCCCGATGGCGAACCTAGCGATGAAGGCGATCCTCGGTACAGACCTCAAAGAGACCGGTTATCCGCTCGGTCTTGCCCCATTCAAGCAGGGCTATCATGTGAAGGCGCCGGTATTCAGCTTCAGCAAGCTCAAGAACGTGGACATCACGCTCGGACCTGAAATGAAATCCACAGGTGAGGTCATGGGCAAGGACCTGAGCCTCAACAAGGCTCTCTATAAGGGGCTTGTGGCCAGCGGCCTCGAAGTCAAGGACCATGGAACGGTGCTCATGACCGTTGCGGACAAGGATAAGGAGGAAGCGGTCGAGCTTGCCAATCGCCTGTCCCAGTGCGGCTACCGCATCATGGCGACGGAAGGTACGGGGAAAGTGCTGGAAGAACGCCAGATTCCCTATATCACCGTAAACAAGGTCAGAGAAGGGCAGGAAAGCCTCCTCAAATGGATTCAGAACGGCAGCGTGCAGATTGTGATCAACACGATGACGAAAGGAAAGCAGGTTGAAAGGGACGGATTCAGGATCAGAAGGGAATCGGTCGAGAACGGCATCCCGTGCCTGACTTCGCTCGACACTGCACGCACGCTTGTCGAAGTGATAGAAAGCATGACGTTCAATATGGAAAAGATGTAGGTGAGAATATGAAGAATATCATGACAGTCGTCGCCCAGAGCCGCATTGCCGATAAGATCCACGAAATGGTCCTTGAGGGGGACATCACAAAAAACATGAAGACCCCGGGCCAGTTCGTCCACGTACGAATCAATGATACGACGGAACATGTACTGAGACGCCCGATATCCATTGCGGATATCGACCAGGAAAATTCGCGGTTCACCATCGTCTACCGTGCTGAAGGGGAGGGCACCAGAAAGCTGTCGAAGCTCGGTCCCGGGGATTCACTTGATATCCTCTCCCCCCTTGGCAGGGGATATCCGGTGGAACACAACTCGCACGTATTGATCGTCGGCGGCGGCATCGGTGTACCGCCATTGTACGAACTGTCCAAGCAGCTGAACAGGGAAGGTGTCAGGACCACCCACGTCCTCGGATTCAATTCAAAGAAGGATGTATTCTATGAAGAGAAGTTCGGCGCCCTCGGTGACACGCATATCGCCACTGCAGACGGCTCATACGGGACGGAGGGCTACGTCACGGATGTGATCCGGAAACTCGATGCCGATTTCGACTGCTTCTATGCCTGCGGACCCAAGGTGATGCTGAAGGTGCTGAGTGAGACGATGGACCTTGATGGCTACATCTCCCTTGAGGAGCGGATGGGCTGCGGCTTCGGTGTATGCTATGCATGCGTCTGTGAGACGGCAGAAGGGGACTGGATCAAGCTCTGCACCGAGGGTCCCGTCTTCAGGAAGGGGGAGATCGTGCTATGAACAGTGAAGCGCTGAAGATCAGCCTCCCCGGCCTTGAACTGAAGAACCCGGTGATGCCCGCATCAGGATGCTTCAGTTTCGGCGAGGAATTCTCGAAGTTGTATGATCTGTCGGAACTTGGGGCCATCATGGTCAAGGCAGCGACACACGAGCCCAGGATCGGCAACAGGACACCGCGTGTCGCTGAAACTTCGAGCGGCATGCTGAATGCCATCGGGCTTCAGAACCCGGGTGTGGATCACATCCTCGAGCATGAACTGAAATTCCTCGAGCAGTATGATGTGCCGATCATCGCCAATGTTGCAGGCAGCGAAATCGACGACTATGCAATCGTTGCGGACAAGATATCAAAGGCACCGAATGTAAAGGCCATAGAGCTCAACATCTCCTGCCCAAATGTGAAGGAGGGCGGCATCCAATTCGGGACGGACCCCGAGACGGCACGCCGCCTGACCGCCCGTGTAAAGGAAGTATCGGATGTTCCGGTGTATGTAAAACTGTCACCTAATGTGACCAGTATTGTAGACATGGCCTTAAGTGTCGGCGACATCGCGGATGGCCTGACGATGATCAACACGCTCGTCGGAATGCGGCTTGATGGCAATGGCCAGCCGATCCTCTCCAATGTCACAGGTGGGCTCAGCGGGCCGGCGATCAAGCCGGTCAGCCTGAATATGATCTATCAGGTCCGCCAGCATCTGCCCCACATCCCAATCATCGGCATGGGCGGCATCGCGACTACCGATGATATTCTCGACTACATCTCGGTCGGCGCGGATGCGGTGGCCGTCGGCACCATGAACTTCACGGACCCGATGATCTGCCCGACACTGATTGAAGCGATGGATGAAAGGCTCGACGAAATGGGCGTCGGACATCTGCATGACTTGAAAGGCCGTGCCTACAAATAAGCTGAGGAGGAAACTTATGAACAGACCGATCATTGCCCTCGACTTCGGTACGATGGCAGAAGTACAACAGTTTCTCGATAAATTTGAAGAGCCGCTTTTCGTGAAGGTTGGAATGGAGCTCTACCTGCAGAACGGTCCTGATGTCATCAGGGAAATCCGTGCCATGGGACACGACATATTCCTCGACCTGAAGCTGCATGATATACCGAATACGGTAGGCAGGGCGATGGAGGGGCTCGGGCGCCTTGATGTGCAGATGACCAATGTCCATGCCCAGGGCGGCACGCCCATGATGAAGCGTGCGGCTGAATCGTTCAAGGACCATAACCCGGATGGCACACTGATTGCGGTGACGCAGCTGACCTCTACCAGCGAGGAAATGATGCAGTCCGAACAGAAGTCATCGCTGACCTTGGATGAGAGCGTCATCCACTATGCACAGCTGGCCAAAGACGCCGGACTTGACGGTGTGGTGTCCTCTCCGCTCGAGTCGGCACTGATCCATGAAGCGTGCGGCACCGGCTTCCTCACAGTGACACCCGGCATCCGGCTCACAGAGGACTCTACAGATGACCAGTCGCGCGTCGTCACACCGTCGAAGGCCCATCACCTCGGCAGCGACTACATCGTCGTGGGCCGGCCGGTCACACAGGCGGCCGACCCGGTGGCCCGATATGCACAAATAAAAGAACAATGGGAAAGTGGGGAAGAGTAGTTGGAAACACGAACAGCAGAAATCCTATTGGACATCAACGCAGTGGCACTCAGTCCGGAGGCGCCCTTCACCTGGTCGAGCGGCATCATCTCCCCGATATACTGCGACAACAGGAAGATCATCGGCGATGTGCCGGCACGGCAGGAAATCGCGGAGGCTTTCGTCGATGTGGTGAAGGCAGAAGCGCCTGATGCAGAAGTGATCGCAGGGACTTCGACGGCAGGCATCCCACATGCAGCCTTCATCAGCGAGCGGCTCGGGCTGCCCATGTGTTATGTACGGGGAAGCAAAAAGAAGCATGGCAAAGGCAATCAGATCGAAGGTGCCGAAGTGGAAGGGAAGAAGGTCGTCCTCATCGAGGACCTCATCTCCACCGGCGGATCGAGCCTTGAAGCTGCTGAAGCACTGAAGGAAAACGGAGCGGAAGTGCTTGCTGTGGTTGCCATATTCACATACGGCATCCCCCGCGCCGATGAAGCCTTCAAGGAAGCGGGGCTTACGTATCATACATTGAGCACCCTCGATGTCCTGATCGATGTCAGCATGGACCGCGGGGCAATCGATGAAGCGCAGAAGGAGACGATCCTCCAGTTCCGCCAGGCGCTTTCAGAAAAATAAAGATCAGGATGGGAAACTCCCATCCTGATCTTTTTTCTGTCTATACACCGAATATCATGTCATTGATGATTTTGGCTTCCTGCTCGATATGATCGCTGTCGAGTGAAACATAAAGCTTGATCTTCGGTTCCGTACCGGAAGGCCTGAGGGCGATCCATCCATCGTCGAAATGGATCTTGATGACATCCGCCTCCGGCAATTCGATGTCTTCTGTAGTGCCGTTGCGGTATGTCCGCTTCTGCGTCTTGAAATCTTCGGTCACAATGACTTCCCGCCTGTCGAGTTCAGTTGGAGTGTTGGTGCGGAACTGCCTCATGATCTCATTGATCTTCTCCTTGCCGCTCGTTCCTTCGAACGTATGGCTGAAAAGGACTTCCATCCGGCGGCCGTATTCCTCATAGATGGCTTCGAGTTCATCGACGAGTGTGCGCCCGCTGTTTCTCAGGGCGCTGGCCATCCCGATGATGTAAGGGACGATCTGTATGGCATCCTTGTCCCTGACGAAGGGTTCGAGGAGGTAGCCGTAGCTTTCCTCATAACCGAGGACGAACGTCCTGTCCGTATTACCTTCCATTGCCTTAATCTGTTCACCGATATATTTGAAGCCTGTCAGGACCTCGATCATCTCTCCGCCGTTGGCTTCCACGATCTTGCGGCCAAGGTCGCTTGTCACGATCGACTTGATGATGACAGGCACGGACCCCTCATGGTGCTCCAGGCGATGCTTCAGGAGGAGGATGCCGAGCTGGTTTCCGTTCAGATGTACATAGCGTCCATCATGAAGGACTTCAACACCGATCCTGTCCGCATCCGGGTCTGTAGCGATCAGCAGGTCCGCCCCTTTATCGGCGCCGAGCTTGCGGGCCGCTTCGAATGCTTCCTCACTCTCCGGGTTCGGCGATTTGACCGTAGGGAAGTCACCGTCAGGGCGGCACTGGTCCTTGACGAGATGATAGTTCTCAAAATCCAGTGAGTCGAGGATGTCGGGGACAATCGGCACGCTAGTGCCGTGGAGACTCGAGAACATGACCTTCAGGTCGGAGGATGGAATTTCCGGGATAAATGAAGTGATCCTTGCCCTGTACTGGTCCTCCATCTCCTCGGTGATATATTGTGCCTTTCCGGATTCGAGCGTCTCCTCAAAGGACACGGTGCCGATATTGAAGATATCCTCTATCGCATTGATCTTTTCACTCAGTTCTGCGGCAGGCGCATCAATCAGCTGGGCACCGTCGGGACCATAGACCTTGATGCCGTTGTATTCCGGTGGATTATGGCTTGCAGTAATCATGATGCCGAGGTCCGCCCCGTGCTCCCTGACATGGAAGGAGAGTTCGGGAGTCGAGATGTATTTCTCCGAAAGGCGGACGGATATATCATTCTGTACGAGGACACCTGTCATCGTCTCCGCAAATTCAGTAGAGAAATGCCTTGTGTCGTAGCCGATGACGACGAGCGGGTCCTCCACACCTTCCAGATTGTGTGCGATGCCGAGAGCAACCTTTTCAACCGTATAGCGGTTCAGGCGGTTGGGTCCGAGACCGATCTTGCCCCTGATGCCTGCAGTTCCGAATGAAAGTGTATCGGAAAAGGCATCCGCCTTCTCCTCTTCCGTAAGTGCCTCATACGATGCCTCTGTAATGAAGCTGTTGCCGATATGTTCTTCCCATTGTGCTCTGTCCACAAAGATCACACTCCTATTCCTCTGTTATTGGTTTTGATGCATATTCGTCACTTTTCTCAGGACCGCCACCTCGTAGCCCTTGATGTAGAAGCTCCGGTTATACACCGCCTTATCATAATGGCGCTGGTTGGAAATTTCTATCTTGTAGGGATCCTGCGCATCAAATCCGAGTTCCATCGATTTTTCCGTCGGATTGATGACGATCATGAATTCACTGTTCCGGTACGAGACCTTCACCCCGAATCCGTTCGGGAGATTGCTGAAGTTCATGAATGAAAGGGCGCTGTCTATGCTTCCCTGATCTTTCAGCCTGAAGACTTCCTCCCGTTTCCTGAACTGCACCAGCGATTTGAAGAACTCGATGTTGTCCTGGTATTTTGCGCGCCTGTTCCAGTCCATGCGGTTGAGCATGTCACTCAAGTTGTAGGTGTTCCCATGGCCGTATTTGGTCCTGAAGAACTCCTGGCCGGCGTGCAGGAAAGGGGTCCCGAAGGACAGGAGGACCAGCGCTGTCGCAATCTGGTGCTGGCTCTCCAGTATATACTGCCGCTTTCCGGAGGAGTACCTCAGCCGGTCATAGAGGGTATGGTTGTCATGCACTTCAACATAATTGATGCTCATCTGGGCTGTGAAGGGTTTATGGAAGCCGGCGAACAGCTCCCGGATGGCGTCTATTCCGCGGCCATCACCATTTACATACCCTTTTTCGCTGAGTTCAAAATTACTTCCTTTGATGGAATCCCGGTAATGGTCATTGAAGAAATGGACCGATGGTACACGGCAGCTGTGTTCAGGCAGTGTCTTTTTGCTGTAGTCGAGTGCCGTCGGGAGGTCCCAGCCTTCCCCGAGGAGGAAGATTTCACGGTCCTGTTTCTGTACGATCGATTCGATGCCCTGCATCGTTTCTATATCCAATGCCCCCATCAGGTCGAAACGGTAGCCGTCAATCCTGTACTGTTCAAGCCAGAAATGGATGGTATCGGCAATGAAGCGTCTGCCCATCATCTTTTCGGAGGCGAAATCGTTGCCGACACCCGTCCCATTGGATAGGGACAGGTCCTGGTTGTGCCTGAAATAGTAGCCGGGGACGAGCTTTTCGAAATTCGAATCCTCCACTTGATAGACATGGTTGAGCACGACGTCCAGTATGATCTTCATGCCGTTCTCATGCAGTGTCCGGATGAGTGTCTGAAGTTCGATGATGCGGTTTACCGGGTCGTTCGGATCTGTGGCGTAGCTGCCTTCTGGGACCATGAAGAAGTGGGGGTCGTATCCCCAGTTGTAGCTTTTATCCCGGTTGAGTTCATCCACGGTGATGAAGTCGTTCACCGGCATCAGCTGGATGTGCGTCACACCGATTTCCTTCAGATAGTCGAGGCCGCTCGAGAGGCGGTGCCTGGTGGTCGTCGGCTCGGTCATTCCGAGATACCGGCCCCGCCATTCCTCCTTCACCCCACTGTTGGGGTGGGAGGTGATGTCCCTTACGTGCGTTTCATATATTATTGCCGAATCATTCGGGATGTCTGGCACGTCGTGATCGGTGAAGCCCGGATTGATGCGGTCGAAGTCCACAATCATCGCCTCCTGCCCATTCGCCGATACCGCTTTGACATAGGGGTCGATGACATTATGCGTCACATGATTATGACTGGCTTCATAGTGGTAGTACTTACCATGACAGTCCTGTTTGATGATCTTCTCGAAGTAGCCGCCGATCTTGTCCATATTGTAGGCCTGGCCGTCGAGGATGAGCCGGCACTGGACGACGGTCGGGGCGAACACCCTGAAGATGGTATGATCCTTCGAGTAGGTGGCCCCCATCTGTTTGTCTGTGGAATATTTCAGGTCGAATTCTATCGACAGTATATATTTGCCCATCTGAAGCGGAAAGCGCCTGCCATCAAATCTGATGTGTGTAAAATGGTCGAGGCTGATGGGCTGGCTGAGCCATACTGTGATATAAGTGCCCCTGTCTTCCGTCCTGGTTATGGAGATGAAAGCATCTTCCTGGATGACGGCAAGGTCATTCACGTCTGCAGCCTGTTCACCTTTTCTGACTATCGTGATCTGGTCTGCTGCATCGAGATATGCATCAATCATAAAAAGCCTCCGTCCGGTTGAATGTGTTAGTGTTGGTATATGGATTGAATACTGTCTCATATAGTCTGACAATTATAAAAATTTTATACATTTTCTTTTTTAAGTTGTATAATCAGTGATGAGGGTATGTCTATAGTATAACGCAAAGGGGGAAATATTTTGAGTGAAGAAAACCTGGAAATGGATAAATATCTGTTCCATCAGGGAACCCATTACAATGCCTACGATTTCATGGGGGCGCATGCTACAGAAGATGGGGTGCGGTTCATCACATGGGCACCGAATGCCAGTCATGTGCAGCTTGCCTGCGACTATAATGACTACTCCGGGGAAGGGCTCGATTTCGAGAAGCTCAGTGACCAGGGGCTGTGGATGCTGAAAACTTCCCGTGTGGACGTCGGAGACGCCTACAAGTACAAGATCCATTTCGGGGAGGGGAGCCACCTCAAGTCCGATCCGTTCGGCTTCCACCATGAGCGGCGGCCGGCGACTGCGAGCATCGTCCATACGGACAGCTTCCACTTCACTGATGATGAATGGATGGCGAAGCGCCGCAGTTCGAATGTTTATGAATCCCCCATCAGCATCTATGAAATGCATCTCGGTACATGGATGAAGCATCCGGTCGCGGATACTGGAGGCAGGACGATTGATGAAATTACAGATGCCTCCTACTACAGCTACAGGGAAGTGGCGGATCAGCTGATCCCCTACCTTGATGAAATGGGATATACCCATGTCGAGTTCCTGCCGCTGATGGAGCATCCCTTCGATCTTTCCTGGGGCTATCAGGTGACCGGGTATTTCGCAGCCACAAGCCGATATGGCCGGCCGGAGGACCTCAAATATCTGATCAACCGGCTCCATGAGGCGGGCATCGGCGTCATCATGGACTTCGTGCCTGCCCATTTCTGCAAGGATGCCCACGGACTGAGGCTCTTCGACGGGTCGCCGACTTATGAGCATCCGGACGAGAGGATTGCAGAGAAGAAGGAGTGGGGGACGCTGACATTCGACTATGGCCGACCGGAAGTCCAATCCTTCCTCGTGTCCTCCGCAATGTACTGGATCAGGAAGTTCCACATCGACGGTCTCCGGATCGACGCTGTACACAGTATGATCGACCTGAATTTTGAAAATCACGAACCGGACTCCAAAATATACAATGAAGATGGTACAGACGAGAATATTGCGGGTATTGAACTTTTGAAGAAGTTGAATGCCGTCGCCTTCGAGTATGATGAGACGCTGCTCATGATGGCTGAGGATTCTTCCGACCGGACGATGATCACCCATCCGATCCACGAAGGCGGCCTCGGCTTCAATTTCAAGTGGGATCTCGGCTGGATGCATGACCGGCTGGACTACATGGAGCAGGATTTCCACGACCGTGCACACAACCACAACAAGCTCACCTTCTCCATGGCCTACAAGTACAATGAGAACTACCTGCTGCCGCTCTCCCATGACGAAGTCGTGCACGGCAAGAAGGCCATCGTCGATAAGATGACCGGAGACCAGTGGCAGCAGTTTGCCCAAACCCGGCTCCTGTATGGCAACCAGTTCACCGAACCGGGCAAGCAGCTGCTCTTCATGGGGCAGGAGTTCGGAATGTACCATGAGTGGAAGGATAAGGAGCAGGTGGATTGGCATCTGCTCGCCTATCCGCTCCATGCGGATCTGAAGCGCTATGTATCCGATCTGAACCGCTTCTACCGGAAGCACCCTGAATTCCATGGATGGGACTACCGGCCGGAAGGCTTCAGATGGCTGCTTGTCGACGACAGCACGCATTCCATACTGAGCTATGTGCGCAGATACGGGGACTCGTTCAAGGTCTGCGTATTCAACTACCGCCCCGAAGTCTATCATGACTTCAGGATTCCGGTGCCGGAACCCGGTGTATACCGGGAAATCTTCAACAGTGACAGCAGCGTCTACTCGGGATCGGGTGTACTGAATGATGGCCGCCACTTCAGCTCGGACGGCCATTATATCCGGGAGGACCAATCGATCCAGATTACAGTGGCGCCTTTGGCATTCCAAGTATTCGAACTAGAAGATAAGACAAAAGGGAGGAAGTAGCATGACATCACAAACAGTAGCAATGCTATTGGCAGGGGGCCAGGGGACGCGCCTTGGCGAATTGACGAAGAACCTTGCCAAGCCGGCAGTGCCTTTCGGGGGCAAATACCGCATCATCGACTTCACAATGAGCAATCTGGCAAATTCGGGGATCTCCACTGTAGGGCTCCTCGTACAGTACTCGCCGCTGATGCTCAACAAGCACATCGGCATCGGGAAGCCGTGGGGGCTTGACAGGCAGTATGGCGGGGTAAGCGTACTGTCACCCTATTCAAGCCGTGAGGGCAGTGCCTGGTTCAGCGGTACGGCAGATGCCATCGTCAAGAATATGCACTTCGTGGAACAGTATGAACCGGATGAACTGATTGTACTGAGCGGGGACCATATATACCAGATGGACTACACCAAGATGCTCGAATTCCATCGGGGAAATGGAGCGGATGCAACAATTTCAGCAATCGAAGTGCCGATGGATGAGGCAAGCCGGTTCGGCATCCTCAATACGAATGATGACTTCAGCATCTATGAATTCGATGAAAAGCCGGAACATCCGAAAAATAATCTGGCATCCATGGGCGTCTATATCTTCAACTGGGACACCATCAGGCCATACCTTTTGGCGGATGAAAAGGATGAGGAGAGCGACCACGACTTCGGCAAGGACATCATACCGAAGATGCTGGCCGATGATAAGAAGCTGTTCGCCTATCGCTTCGACGGCTATTGGAAGGATGTCGGAACGATTAAGAGCTATTGGGAAGCGAATATGGACCTGCTGAAGGAGGATTTCCAGACACTGCTGATGTCGAAGGAGTGGCCGACCTATCCGAACGAGGAAAACCGCCCGCCAGAGTACATCGGCGAGACTGCAGAAATTACAAATTCACTCATTTCCCCGGGGTCCTTCATCGAAGGAGAAATCGACAATTCGATCCTCTTCGTCGGCGTGGAGACGATGGAAGGGGCAAGTGTGACGGATTCCATCATACTGCCTGATGCCGTCATCGGCAAAGATGTCACACTCGACTCTGTCATCGTCATGTCGGAAGTGGAGATACCGGATGGCACACAGATTGTGGCTTCAAACGGCGATCCGGTCGTCATCAGCCCTGATACGCTGGAAGATTATATAGCAGAAGGAGGCAGTCATAATGGATAAAGAACTACTTGGACTCATCAACCTGCAGCCGGAACAGGACTACCTGGACGAGCTGACCTATTTCAGGAGCAGCGGGTCGGTACCGTTCATGGGACGCTATCGGCTGATCGACTTCGCCATCACGAACATGGCCAATTCCGGTGCCAATGTGATCGGTGTGTTTGCAGGCCACAAATTCAGATCCCTGCTCGACCACCTGAACCGCAAGGAGGATTTCGGACTGGAGGGCAGGCAGGCGAAGATATTCGTCCTGCCTCCGGACTGGAATGACCCATCGGACATCTCCCAGGGAGACCTCAAGCACTTCCACAACCACTCCGATCTGTTCAGGAGGTTCAAGGGGGACCAGGTGATCGTCTCCGGGACGCAGTTCATCTCGAACATGGACTATACGGAAGCGGTCAGATACCACAAGGAAAACGACAAGGATATTACATTCATCGGCGAAGAGGTGGAGAACCCGCCGAACAGTCCTGTGCTCAGGATGGCGACAGAAGACGGCAGGGTAACGGGCTTCACACATGACCAGGATAACGGGCACCTCTATTCCGGCGTCTATATCATCAAGAAGGAAGTCCTGATGAACATCGTGCGCTTCTGCATCGACAACTATAAGCCGAGCCTCTTCCACAACGGGATCCGGGAGAAGCTTGAGGAATATGACACAGGATTCTATGACATCAAGGCGAAGACGCACTACTTCTATTCCGTCCAGTCCTATTTCAACAACAGCATGGCGCTGCTCGACAAGGACCGCTACCGTGAGTTTTTCTATGGTGCCAAGAAGGTGAATACGAAGGTCAGTACGAACCCGCCGACGCTCTACAAGAAGGAAAGCCGTGCGAAACGGTCCATACTGGCCAATGGGGCGACCGTGGAAGGGTCGGTGGAAAACTCTGTCATCTCGCGGAATGTGAAGGTTGGGAAGGGTGCGACCATCAAGAATTCCATCATTTTCGCAAACTGCATCATCGAACCCGATGCCCATCTTGAAAATGTCATCCTGGACAAGGACGTGACCATCACGGAGGGCCGCCAGCTGATGGGGTCCGAAGAGAAGCCGTATGTAGTGGCGAAACGTTCCAAGATATAATATGAAACCGGAAAGAAGTGACAGTATGAAACATGTTCTTTTTGCTGCAAGTGAATGTACACCGTTCATCAAATCCGGCGGGCTTGCAGATGTGATCGGAAGCCTCCCCCAGGCACTCGTCAAGGAGGGGGCCAGGGTCTCCGTCATCCTGCCGCTGTACAAGGAGATCATCAACTCCGAATACCGCGGGGACATGGAGGAGGTCATGATCTTCAATACGCCGGTCGGGTGGCGCAACCAGTATACGCGCATACTGAAATATGAGGGGCGCGATGTGACCTACTATTTCGTCGACAACGAATACTACTTCAACCGCGATGGACTGTACGGCTATATCGATGACGGCGAACGCTTCGTGTACTTCTCAAACGCCATTATCGAATTCATGTACAGGGTGGAGGAGTCGTATGACATCCTGCACTGCCACGACTGGCAGACGGGGGCGGCTGTCGCGATCGGCAGCATCAAGCGCCCGCATCCCGGCATGAAGATCATCTATACGATCCACAACATACAGTATCAGGGGTGGATCGGACAGTCGGCATTCGGCGAACTGTTCAACCTTGGCCGGGAGCACTTTGCAGGCTTCGAGTGGCAGGGCATGCTCAACATGATGAAGGCAGCCATCCATCATGCGGATGTGATCACGACCGTGTCCGAAACGTATGCCGAAGAGATCATGACCCCGTTCTTCGGGGAAGGTCTCGAACAGGTGCTGGAATACAGGCGGGGTGACCTGCACGGCGTCATAAACGGCCTCGACACCTACGACTACAATCCGGTCAGGGATGAGGCGCTGTACCATCGCTACCGCTCATCACGTAAGACGAAGGCGAAGAACAAGACGGCACTGCAGCAGGATCTTGGACTGACGGTGGACGTAAACATCCCGATGTATGGCATCGTCACCCGCCTCGTCAATCAGAAGGGGATCGATCTCGTCGAGCACATCATGCATGAATTCCTGATGGAAGATGTCCAGCTTGTGGTGCTCGGTTCGGGTGAGGCACTGTATGAGGACTATTTCAAGTCGCTCGTCCACAGCTTCCCGGACAAAGTGCATGTGACGCTCGGATTCAGCGAGAGCTATGCGAGGAAGATATACGCCGCAAGCGACTTCTTCATCATGCCGAGCCTGTTCGAGCCGTGCGGCCTCGGGCAGCTCATCGCCATACGCTATCTGACGGCACCGATCGTCAGGGAGACCGGCGGCCTGAAGGACACGGTCATACCGTATAATGAATTCACACATTCGGGCAACGGCTTCTCCTTCGAGAACTACAATGCCCATGAACTGCTCAATGCGATGAAGTACAGTCTGTACATCTATCACCAGAAGGAGCATATGGATGCTTTATGCAGAAATATGACGGCGTCCGACTACAGCTGGGCGAATTCAGCACGCCAGTATATGACGCTGTATGGAGACTGATGGAAGAGGAAAGAAAAGGCACTGCCGAAACCGATGAACCGGTTTCGGCAGTGCCTTCTTCAGTTTGTACGACCGCTTTCCATCTGTTCCACCTTGGATTTCATCGGTGTGACATGAACCGTCTTCTGGTCGGTGTAGGTGACGAAGCCCGGCTTCGCGCCGCTGACCTTATGCACATGCTTGATCTCCGTATAGTCGACGGGGACCGATTCCGACTCCTGGGCCTTCGAATGGTAGGCGGCGAGCATCGCCGCTTCCAGAATGTCCTGATCTTCGATTTCGGATGCAGGGTGGGTGATGACTACGTGGGATCCCGGTATATCCTTCGTGTGGAACCACAGATGGTTGTTCTGTGCCTTCCTGCTTGTCAGGTAGTCATTCTGCTTGTTGTTCTTTCCGACGAGTACATCGAGGCCGCCCGTAGTGCGGTATGCGTGGAGCTGGATCTTATTCTTCTTTTTCTTCGAGGACTGCTTCCGGTTGTTCTTGATGATGCCCTGTTCTGCCAGTTCCTCGCGTATTTCGTCGACTTCCTCCTCGGTCGTGATGCTGTCCATCTGATGGAGCAGGCCCGCGAAGTATTCGAGGTCCTCCCGTGCCCGGTCCAGCTGCACAGCGGCGCTGTTCTCACGGGTCTTGAGCTTATTGTAGCGCTTGTAGAACTTCTGGGCGTTGTCGCTGGCGGACAGGTTCTTGTCGAGCGGGATCTCGAGCGGCTCGTCCGTATAGTAGTCGATGACTTCGATTGATTCGTCATAGGGCTTCACCTGATGCATGAATGCAGTGAGCAGCTCCCCATACTTCTGGTACTTGTCTTTCTCCGCTGCTTCCGCGAGGTCTTCCTTGAGCTTTTCGACCTTCCGCTCCGTCTTTTCATATTCACGTTCGATCAGGTGCAGGTAGTCCTGCGCCTTCTGTTTGATGAGCGATTTCCTGTACCTGTCATGGTAGTAGTCGTCCATAAGCTGGGATAATGAGTCATAGGTTTCGTAATCTTCCCCAAGGTGGGCAAGGGGAGTGAAATAGAAGATGTCACGGTCGCCGTCCGTGTACATTACAGGTTTTATATTTTCAGCCTTCTTCATCGTCTCACGGATTGCGGGTACGGTGTTCCGTATGGTGAAGTAGCCGGCATTGTGCTCGACCTCCTTGACGAAGAGGGGGCTGAAGCCTTCGACATGGGAAAGTATCTGCCTGTTGAGCCTGCCGGCATTGAAGTCGATTTTGGAAGGCAGTTCTTCAATCGCATCCGTCCGCGGGTTCAGCTTGTCCTCTGTCGGCGGTGCGGTATAGTCGAAGCCCGGCATGATCGTCCGGCTGTTGTTGTTCGGTGTCAGGTGCTTGACCCCGTCAAGGATCCTGTAGTCCGCATCCGTGATGACGATGTTCGAATGCCGGCCCATGATCTCGAGGATCAGTATGCGTCTGATCTCATCGCCGATTTCATTTCTCGACTGTATGTGGATTTCGACCCTGCGGTCGTTACCGAGCTGCCTGATTTCCTGTATGATGCCGCCTTCGAGGTGTTTTCTGGCCACGCGCAGAAACATCGGGGGCTCGAATGGAAATTCATACTTATGTGTGGTCAGGTGGAAGCGTGCATACATGGGATGCGCGCTGATCAGCAGGTTATGGTTGCTGCCGGCGGAACGCACCTTGAAGACCATCGAAGTTTCATCTATCTGCTGTATTCTATTGATCTTGCCCCGCTTGAGCACTTCCAGTTCCCCAAGAAGCGCGTGGACAAAGTTGCCGTCGAATGCCATGGTTTCATCCTCCTGTTTCAGACTATCCAATATTTTAACATGAAATCGGCCGGTTTGTTTACGGCCAGCGATTTAATGATGAATTTTTCTGCTGGATATGGTACATTAGGAGATAATTACAAATAGAAAGGTAACGTGTTATGACTTCAGATAAGGGACTGCTGATCGTCCTCTCCGGCCCTTCCGGTGTAGGCAAGGGAACGGTCAGAAAGGCGATCTTTGAACATCCGGAGACGGATTTCAAATACTCGATTTCAATGACGACGAGGGAAAAGCGTGAAGGTGAAGTGGACGGCGTGGACTATTTCTTCAAGACGAAGGAGGAGTTCGAGTCGCTGATAGAGCAGGATAAGTTCATCGAGTATGCCCAATACGTCGGCAACTACTACGGTACGCCAGTGGAATATGTGGAGCAGACGATGGCCGACGGCCATGATGTCTTCCTGGAAATTGAAGTGGAGGGCGCAAAGCAGGTCAGGGAGAAGTTTCCCGAGGCGCTTTTCATATTCCTTGCACCGCCCAACCTGACGCAGCTGGAGGAGCGGCTCGTCAATCGTGGTACGGATTCACCAGAGATCATCAGACATCGCATCGATGAGGCGAAACGCGAACTGAAACTGATGAACCTGTATGATTTTGTTGTAATCAATGATGATGTGGATCTCGCGCGTGGCCGTGTGCAGTGCATCGTCGAGGCGTCTCATATGAGGCGGGCACGTGTAGAATCCAAACTAAGAAAAATGCTGCTGGAGGTTAATCAATAATGCTATACCCACCTATACATGAACTGAAGAAGAATGTAGATTCAAAATATCTTGTCGTCACAATGGCTGCCAAACGTGCACGCCACCTGCAGGACCACCCGGATGACCTTGCGCTCGATGAATACAAGACATTGAAGACGGTAAGCCGGGCGCTTGAAGAGATTGCCGACAACAAAGTTAAAGAAAAACACTAGCTGACAAATTTTTGTCAGCTTTTTTTAAGAGGTGAAGACATGGCAAATATTGTAATCGGAGTCACCGGTGGCATTGCCGCATATAAAGCTGTAGACCTGACGAGCAAGCTGATCCAGGCGGGGCACGAGGTCCGTGTCGTACTGACGGACAACGCCCTCGAGTTCATCACACCGCTTGCGTTCCAGGCAATCAGCCGCAACCACGTCTATACGAATACGTTCAAGGAAGAGGATCCGTCAGTCATTTCCCATATCAACATCGGCGAATGGGCGGATATCATTGTTGTTGCACCCATAACCGCGAATACGATCAGCAAGCTGGCCTGCGGCATCTATGACAACATGCTCCTCAATGTTCTTGCTGCAAACACGAAGCCGGTCATACTGGCCCCCGCAATGAATGTGCACATGTACAATCAGCCTGCCATCCGCCGCAACATGCAGACACTGATGGATGACGGCTACCATTTCATAGATTCAGAATCCGGGTTCCTTGCCTGCGGCTACAATGCCAAAGGACGCATGGCCAACGTGCCTGAAATCAGACAGTATATTGAAGAGCTCCTCATGAAGGGCGGCAGCCTGAAAGGGAAGAAGGTTTTGGTGACGGCGGGACCGACACAGGAGTCGATCGACCCGATCCGCTACATCACCAACCATTCCAGCGGCAGGATGGGCTATGCAATCGCTGAAGCCGCACAGAAGCGCGGCGCCGAAGTCGTGCTCGTCAGCGGCCCCGTCAACCTGGCGCAGCCCGCGGGCGTCCATGTCATCGACACCGTCTCCACTGAAGAGATGTTCACGGCAGTGAAATCACATATGGATGCGGACCTTGGCATATTCACCGCTGCAGTCAGCGACTTCACCCCCATCACGCGGATGGAGGGCAAGATGAAAAAGCAGAAGGATCAGGAGACCGTCTCCATCGACTTGAAGAAGACGCCGGACATCCTCCAATATGCCGGGGAGCACAGCACGGCCATGTATGTCGTCGGGTTTGCTGCGGAGACCGAAAATGTTGAGCAGTATGCAAAAGATAAGCTTGAGCGTAAAAATGCCGACTGCATTGTGATGAACGATGTATCGGATACATCAATCGGCATGAACAGCCCAGACAATGAAGTGGTCATGCTGTTCAGGGAAGGCGCGCCCGTGCCTTTTGAAAAGATGGATAAGCGGGCACTCGGCGAGCAGATCATCGATGCCCTCATCCAGAGGTGGCTCGGATGATGTTTGCTTCAGTCATTGTGGATATACCCAGCAAAAGCGTCAACCAGGTGTTCGACTACCGCATCCCCGACGGCATGGAAGGCCTCATCAGAGTGGGCCACCGGGTGCTCGTCCCGTTCGGACGGCGGACGATCCAGGGATATGTGATGAAACTGCAGGACACCACAGATTTCGATCCGGCAAGGATCAAGGAAATCGCCCGGACGCTCGATATAGAACCTGTGCTGACGGAAGAGATGATCACCATCGCCAGACACTTGGCAGACTATTATGTCGACCAGTACATCAGCGTGATCGAAACGATCCTGCCCGCTGCACTGAAGGCGAACTACAGGAAGGTGCTCAAGCTTGCGGAAGGCCATACAGCGGAGGCTGCAGCAGCGCTTGAGGAGGTTGCTGGTGATGCAGAAGCAGAACCGAAACGGCTGGAAGCCGGGGCCCTGAAGGCGCTCGCGCCGCACTTGAAGTCCGGTGATATCATCGAAGAGACCGTCATCAGGCAGCATACAAAGAAGAAGACGGCGCTCGCCGTCTATTCGCTGAAGCAGCAGGGCGGGGACCTGTCGCGTGCAAAGAAGCAGCAGGAGCTGCTTGCGGTCATCGATGCGAGTTCGGAACCGCTCTTCGTCAGGGATCTTGTCAATGAAGGCTTCTCCAACCATCTGATCAATGCGCTGCACAAGAAAGGGTATATCGGAAAAGTGGAACGGGAAGTGGAGCGTGATCCATACAGCGGGCGCATATTCACGAGCGACCCGCCGAAAGTGCTGAATGCGGAGCAGCAGCATGCCTACGGCAGAATCACGGAAGCGCTGGATGCACAGCAGGCGAAGACATTCCTGCTCCACGGCATTACAGGCAGCGGCAAGACGGAAGTGTATCTGCAGGTCATCCAGAAGGTGCTCGAAGAAGGGCGTACGGCCATCATGCTGGTGCCGGAGATCGCCCTTACGCCTCAGATGGTCAACCGCTTCAAGCGGCGCTTCGGTGATGATGTCGCAGTGCTGCACTCGGGTCTCTCCCATGGCGAAAAGTATGATGAATGGCGCAAGATCAAAGAGGGCAGGGCGCGCGTCTCCGTCGGAGCACGGAGCAGCATTTTCGCACCTTTTGAAAATGTCGGTGCCATCATTGTCGATGAGGAGCATGAGACGACCTACAAGCAGGGGGACCGCCCGATGTATCATGCGATCGAAGTGGCGAAGTTCAGAAGCAGATACCACAATTGTCCATTGATACTGGGTACGGCGACGCCGAGCCTTGAAACATATGCAAGAAGCGAGAAGGGCGTCTATGAACGTCTGGAGCTGACGGAACGGGCCGGCACGAAAGTGCTTCCGGAAATCAGCGTCGTCGACATGTCGGAGGAGCACCGCACCGGCAATACATCGATCATCTCCAAGCCGCTCGAAGCGGCGATCCGAGCACGGATCGAGCGGGGGGAGCAGACGGTGCTGCTGCTAAACAGGCGAGGATACTCGAACTTCCAGATCTGCCAGAGCTGCGGCCACGTACCGATGTGCCCGAACTGTGACATTTCCCTGACCTACCACAAGTCGAACCGTAGCCTGCTCTGCCACTATTGCGGCTATGAAGGTCCGGTCCACCGGACATGCGACAACTGCCAGAGCGAGGATGTGACCTTCAGGGGCACAGGCACCGAGAAGGTCGAGGAGATCCTCCGGGATATGTTCGATGCGGATGTCGTCCGGATGGATAATGATACGACGCGAAGGAAAGGGATGCACGAAAAGCTGCTGGATCACTTTGAGCAGGAGGAGATACCCATACTGCTCGGTACACAGATGATCGCCAAAGGGCTGGACTATCCCAAAGTGACCCTCGTAGGGGTGCTGAACGCCGATACGATGCTCAATCTGCCCGACTTCAGGGCGAACGAAAAGACATACCAGCTGCTGACCCAGGTTTCAGGACGGGCAGGCCGCCATGAGCTGACGGGGGAGGTCATTTTCCAGACATACAACCCGACACACTATGCAATACAGCTGGCAAAGGAGAACGACTATCGGCGCTTCTATGAAAAGGAAATGGCATTCAGGCGGCTGGCACGTTATTCACCTTACTATTTCCATGTGCTCTTCACCGTCTCAAGCGAGGACATCAGAAAATGCCTGAAGGCGACGAGCCACATCCATGACACACTGATCCAGAAAGTTTCAGATCAGTCGATCATCGTCGGTCCATCACCCAGTCCCCTTGAGCGGATCAACCGGCAGTACCGCTTCCAGATACTCCTCAAGTACAAGAGGGAACCGGAACTGCTTGAAATGCTCAATACACTGGATGAACACTACCACGAGGCATACAGGACCGAAGGCATCTCACTTCGGATTGATGTAGATCCACTCGTAATCATGTAGGAGGAATAATTTATGACAGAAACAATCATTTTCATGGGGACACCGGATTTCTCAGTGCCGATATTGGAGAAGCTCCATGAGGAGTACAATGTCGCAATGGTCGTCAGCCAGCCGGACAAGCCGGTGGGCAGGAAACGGGTGATGACACCCCCGCCTGTCGCGCAGGCGGCAAAAGCACTCGGCATCCCGCTCTTCCAGCCGGAACATGTCCGTGACGAAGCGGCCATCGCAAAAATTGAAGAGGTGGGACCCGACCTGATCATCACGGCGGCCTATGGACAGATACTGCCGAAGGCGCTGCTCGAGGTGCCGCGCCTCGGCGCCATCAATGTCCATGCTTCCCTGTTGCCCAGGCACAGGGGCGGCGCACCGATCCACCGTGCCATCATGGAGGGGGACAGTGAGACGGGTGTGACCCTCATGTACATGGCTGAAGGCCTGGACAGCGGAGATGTCATCAGCAGCACTTCTACAGAAATCCGGGACACGGATGATACGGGATCGCTGCACGACAGGCTGTCGCAGATGGGGGCCGGGCTCCTCATGGAGACGCTCCCCGACATACTTGAAGGAAGAAACGAAAGGGTGCCACAGGATGGATCCACCGCTACCGTGAGCCCGAACATCTCGAAGTCGGATGAGCGGCTCGATTGGTCACAGGATGTCCGCAGTGTATTCAACCATATACGGGGGCTGTCGCCATGGCCCGGTGCCTATACGGAAATCGACGGAAAGCGTCTCAAAGTCTATGGGGCGAACCCGCCGGAAGGCACCTCCAAGGAAGCACCCGGCACGATCGTCGGTACGTCGCCTGAAGGCATGAAGGTCGCCTGCGGCGATGGCGGCCTGTTGGAAGTCACGGAAGTGCAGCTGGCCGGCAAAAAGCGTACACGGGCATCAGAATTTGCAGCAGGCAGGCAGGATATCGCCGGCACTGTCCTTGGGCAGGTGGAATAGATGACGGTACGTAAACTCGCACTGGATGCCTATACGAGGGTCATGGATGAAGGTGGCTACAGCAATATCATACTGAATGACATGATCGGCAGGGAAGGGCTTCCGGCGAATGACAGGGGGCTGCTCACCGAGATCGTCTATGGTACAATTTCGAGGCGTCTGACCATACATTTCCACATCAGGCCCTTCATCCGTACAAAGCTGAAGCGCTGGCAGAGGAATCTGCTCGACATCACCGTCTACCAGATCATATGGCTTGAACGTGTGCCGAACTATGCGGCAATTAACGAAGCGGTGGACATCGCGAAGAAACGCGGCGGACCGCAGGCCGCCAATGCCATCAATGCCATACTCCGCAGTTTTGAGCGCAAGCCGCTACAGAGCTATGGTGACATCAGGAGCAGCACTGCCCGCTTGTCGATTGAAGCGAGCATACCGGAGTGGATCATCTCACACTGGAAGACTCATCACGGCATGGATGGGGCACGGGAGATTGCCATGGCGCTCGGCAGCCGTCCGAAGATGTACATCCGTACGAACACGGCGCGCATCAGCCGTGCGGCGCTCGTCGAAAAGCTTCATGAAGAAGGACTTGGCGCGATGCCTTCCGAAATACAGGCCGATGCCATCGAAGTGGGCGGTGAGGTGCTCCAGTCGAAGTTCTACAAGGAGGGGCTGTTCAGCATCCAGGATGTCAGCTCCATGCTCGTCAATGATGCACTTGCGCCTGAAGACGGCGACGTCATCCTCGATGCATGCAGCGCACCCGGCGGCAAAGGCCTGCATGCGCTGGAGAAGGTGCGTGACGGGCACGTCGACCTCTCTGACATCCATGACCATAAGCTTCCATTGATAGAAGCGCAGGCAGAACGCCTTGGACTTGCCAACTATGAAGCTTTCCAGGGGGATGCTACACAGAAGGACTATCCAAGGCAATACGACCGCATCATTGTGGATGCACCATGCTCCGGCCTTGGTGTCATCCGGAGGAAACCGGAAATAAGATATGAGCGGAAAGCGGAGGATATAGACAGCCTCGTCGCCCTCCAGCTTGCCATCCTATCCAATATAAAAAATTATTTGAAGCCTGGCGGCATACTCGTGTATTCGACGTGCACCATCCATCAGATGGAGAATGAAAATGTCGCCTACACATTCATGAAAGAGAATGAAGATATCGAGTTTGATCCGTTCACCCTCAAGGCCTTCGATTTTGAAGGCCCATACCGGCAGATACTGCCGCAGGAGGCAGGAACCGACGGGTTCTTCATAGCCAGGTTCAGAAAGAAGGAAAAACAATGATTCAAAGACCACCAAAAAAACCGATAAAGAACAACAGGCAGCCCGATTTCGACCAGCCCTCCATCTACTCGCTATCCCTTTCGGATCTTGAAGAACTCGCCATCGGATGGGGAGAGGAGAAGTACCGCGGCGGCCAGATCTTCGAGTGGCTCTATACACACCGGGCCGACCATTTCGATGATATGCTGAACCTGCCGAAGGCGATGCGGGAGTCCCTCGCTGAAAACTACAGCATGGATCCGCTTGAAACCGTGGTCAGGCAGGAAAGTGAAGACGGAACTATGAAATTCCTCTTCCGCCTGCGTGACGGCTATACGATCGAGACGGTACTGATGCGCCATGACTACGGCAACTCGGTATGTGTGACGACCCAGGTGGGCTGCCAGATCGGCTGCAGCTTCTGCGCCTCTACACTTGGCGGGTTGAAGCGGAACCTCGAAGCGGGGGAAATCGTCTCCCAGGTCGTACAGATACAGAAGGCGCTCGATGAAACGGATGAGCGTGTCAGCAGCATCGTCATCATGGGCATCGGGGAACCTTTCGAAAACTACGTCCAGATGATGCAGTTCATCAGGATCATCAATCATGATGATGGTCTGAACATCGGTGCACGCCACATTACAGTGTCCACGAGCGGCATCGTGCCGAGGATCTATGATTTTGCGGATGAGGATATACAGATCAACTTTGCGGTGAGCCTGCATGCAGCGGACAATGAGACACGTACGCGTCTGATGCCGATCAATAAAGCCTATGACATCGACAAGCTGATGGACTCGCTCAAGTATTACCAGCAGCAGACGAATCGCAGGGTCACTTTCGAGTACGGCCTGTTCGGCGGCGTCAATGACCAGCCGGAACATGCGCGGGCGCTGAGTGAACTGATCAAGGACCTCAAGTGCCATGTCAACCTGATTCCGGTCAACCATGTCCCGGAACGGAACTATGTCAGGACGAGCAAGGACGATATATTCGATTTTCTTGAAACGCTTAACGAATGCGGTGTGAATGCCACCCTCAGAAGGGAGCAGGGCACCGACATCGATGCTGCATGTGGACAGCTCAGGGCAAAAGAATCCAAACAGGAGACGGGGGAGTAGTCTTGAAAGTCATCGATCGGAGTATTCGGGGGGATTACAGGGATCTCAACGAAGATGTTACAGGTATATTCAAAAATGGCACGGGGCAGATGCTGATGCTCGTATCGGATGGCATGGGCGGCCACCGGTACGGGGATGTGGCGAGCCGGTTTGTACATGATGAAGTTGGGGCCGCTTGGGAAAATGAAAACCTGCTGAATGTTGAAGATGGCGTGGAATTTCTGCGCCGTCTGGTAATGGACGTCAACAGGCGGATGTTCGACTACCAACAGGAAAAACCGGAATACCAGGGCATGGGCACGACGCTTGTGCTGGCTGCTGTGATCGAAGAGACGATCATCATACTCAACGTCGGAGACTCCAGAGCCTATGCCATGAATGACCGGACGATGGAACAGGTGACGAAGGATCATTCCTTCGTCAATATGCTGGTCGACGCAGGGGAAATCACAGAAGCGGAGGCCAAAGTGCACCCGAAGCGCAACATCATTACAAAGGCGATGGGCACGGACCGTCTGATCCAGGCGGATGTCTTCAGACTGAGGAACAGGCAGTATGACTACCTTCTGCTTGCCTCCGACGGACTGACGGACGATCCCGACGACAGTGAACTGCACGCCATCATCACCCGGGGCGGGAGGTCGCTTGAAGAAAAGGCATCCCAGCTTGTGGATCAGGCGTTGAAGAGCGGATCCACCGACAACATCAGTCTGGTGCTTGCTGATCTGAAGGCGAGTGAAGGGGAGTGATCGGCCGGATCGTCTCTGATCGCTACGAAGTGATGAAGTATCTGGGCGGCGGAATGAGCTCCGTCTATCTGGCCCGGGACATCATCCTCGATCGGGAAGTGGTCGTCAAGCTGATCAAAGTGGACCACCATAACCGTGAAAAATCGAAGGCGCGTTTTCAGCGGGAAGTGGAAAGCACCATCCACCTCGCCCATCCGAATATCGTCAGTGTGCTGGATGTCGACGAATCGGAGGAATACCATCTGCTCGTGACTGAAGTCGTCCATGGCCCGACACTCAAGGAATTCATCCGGGACAACCACCCGGTTGAAATCCCGGAAGCCATCAGGATCAGTGAAATGACCCTTAGGGGGATGAGGCATGCACACAATGCCGGCATCATACACAGGGACATCAAACCCCAGAACATACTGATGAATGAAGCGCAGCAGATTAAAATCACCGATTTCGGCATCGCCAAGGCACTCAGCGATACCAAAATGACGGAAACCAACCAGGTGATGGGCTCCGTGCAGTACATCTCCCCGGAGCAGGCCAAAGGCCAGAAGACGGACGAACGGACCGATATATATTCATTCGGCATCGTGCTCTATGAACTATTGACAGGCACGCTGCCGTTCGACGGGGAGACGCCTGTGTCGGTCGCCCTGAAACATATATCAGAACCGTTTCCAGACATCTCATCAGAGCGTCAGATCCCGGAAGACCTTGCCAATATCGTCTACAGGTGCACCAGGAAGGATCCATATGACCGATATCGCCAGGTGGATGATCTCCTCCGCGACTTGAATGATTTCAAGGAAGGCCGGCCCATAGGGAAGGTCCCTGTCCGGGAAGACCGGGAAAAGACGGTCGAAACCGCAGCGGTCTCCGCCGCTCCGGCCGAAGTAGATGATGAGGCGCCCCCTGGCAGGAAAAAGCGGCGCGTACTGCTGTGGTTGATTCCACTGTTTCTTGTCATGGCAGCCCTGCTGGCAGCCGGGTTCATGATGTGGCAAAGCAATAGGACGGCGGAAGTGCCGGATATGCAGGAGATGACGATGGAGGAGGCCGGCCCGCTGCTCGAGGAGAATGCGCTCGTACAGGGGGACGTCACCGAAGTCTACAGCAGCACCATTGAATCCGGGAGGATCATCGAGACCGCCCCGGCATCCGGCAGCGAGGCCGAAAGGGGCACTGCAGTGGATTTCACCGTCAGCATGGGTGAAGAGCCATACGTGATGGAGGATTTCACCGGTGACCAATACAACAGTGTGAGAAGCACAATCGACGCCATCGGGTTCAGTTCTGTGGAGATTGATGAAGTTTATGATGATTCCGAGCCGGGGACCGTTCTATCGCAGTCCATCGAGGCCGGGGATGAAGTGGATCCGGCGGTGGAAGCACTGAGGCTTGAAGTCTCCCAGGGGCTTGAAACCGTGGAGGTACTGGACTATACGGGCCAGCCCTACGAGACGGCAGAAAGCGAGCTCACTGAACAGGGCTTTAATGTCGAAGTGATACAGGAGGCCTACAGCGGTGGAGTGGAGAGCGGCCATGTCATCAGCCAGGATCCGAGCTACGGAAACTTCGTGCCGGGATCCACAATCCGTATGATCGTCTCCCTAGGAGAAGAGCCGCCGGACGAAAAGCAGTTTGCCAAAGAGATCACCATCCCCTATGAATCTGAAACGGATGCCGAAGAAGAGCCGACCGAGGAAGAGAATGGGGATGAGGCAGAAGGTGAAGGCAGCGAAGAAGAAGTCGAGGCAAAAACTGTCGAAATCTATGTCGATGACAAGGACAATTCAATGGATGAGGTGTTTGATACCCTCGAGATTACAGAGGATACCGAGTATACGCTGAATCTCATCATCCAGGAAGGCGGGACGGCATCCTACCGCATTGAAATCGAAGGGGAAACCGTGCGTGAAGAAGAGATTCCATATGAGTAATTGTTGGCATAGTTGCAATGATTTATATATAATGAGATAGGAATACTGAAATTGGAGGAAAATTTATGAGCACAATCAAGAAGCACAAGGGTCTCGATAACACTCTGAAAGTCATGAAAGAGGGCTATCTCTATACAACGAACCAGAGACGGCGCCTTGGATCAGATAATATCTTTGAAACAAGGGTGCTTGGCGGAAAACGCGCCATCGTCATCAGCGGTAAGAAGGCCGCCGAGCTATTTTATGACAATGACAAGACAGAACGTTCAGGGACGCTTCCAAAACGTCTGGTGAACACACTGTTTGGTAAAGGCGCCATCCATACGACGACAGGAAAGAAGCACGTCGACAGAAAGGCACTCTTCATGTCCCTCATGACGGAAGGCAACCTGAAGCATCTCAGGGAACTGACGCGCAATCACTGGTACATGAATACCCACAGGATGGAACAGATGGACCAGATCAACATCTACAGGGAATCCATCATCCTGTTGACCAAAGTCGGCACCAAGTGGGCGGGTGTACAGGCCCCGGAAGAGAAAATCGAAGAAATCGCGACTGACATGGACATCATGATCGACTCCTTCAAAGGGCTGGGTACTGCCTACAAAGGATATAAAGCCTCTGTAGCCGCACGCCGCCGTGTTGAGGACTGGCTCGAAGACCAGATCATCCAGACGCGCAAAGGCAAAATATTCCCTCCGGAGGGGACGGCACTCTACGAGTTTGCCCATTGGGAAGACTACAAGGGCAATCCTATGGATTCCAGACTCTGTGCAATCGACCTCATGAATACATTCCGTCCATTGATCGCAATCAACCGTTTCGTGTCATTCGGTCTGCTTGCAATGCACGAACATCCAATTTCAAAAGAAAAGATCAATAATGACCCGGATTACGCCTATATGTTCTCCCAGGAAGTCAGACGTTTCTATCCATTTGTTCCGTTCCTCCCTGGAAAGGCCAAAACGGATATCCAGTTTGACGGCCATGACATCGAGAAGGACACGATGCTGGTGCTGGACATCTACGGCACGATGCACCGGGACGATGTATTCGAGAATGCAGACGAATTCTATCCGGAACGCTTCCTGGATTGGGACGGCAGTCCATTCGACCTCATTCCGCAGGGTGGCGGGGACTACTATACCAACCACCGCTGTGCAGGTGAGTGGATGACCATCATCATCATGGAAGAGACGATGAAATACTTCGCCGGCAAAATCACTTACGATGTGCCTGAACAGGATCTTACAGTGGATCTCAACAGCATCCCGGGCTACATCAAGAGCGGATTCATCATCGAGAATGTCGCGGAGAAGGTCGACCGCAAATAGGACATCAAGACGAAGCCCTTCCACAGCAATGCTGTGGAAGGGCTTTTTATGTGTGATCATGATCCGGGATCGGTGTATTTGAAGCGTTTGGTGCTGTCTGAGGACACGGCCACTTCAAAGCCGGGGATGGGCGTCTGGTCCAGGCGGTTGATCACACTCTGCAGGACGCCGACACGTAGGCGGTCCTGATCCGGATCATGCAGTTCGGGGACGGCCTCAGCCAGTGCATCGAGCAGTGCTGAGAAGGTGTATTCCTCTTCCGGCTCCATCACTTTTGGGATATGCCGCCTCACTTTTTCGACGATCGGCTGCAGGCTGCCGCCTTCCTGGCTGCCGGGGATATGGAAATACCGTTTATTCTCGATGATGGTCTGGCTGAAATGCGTTTTGGGGTCGAGTTCCAACTGTTTGATGGCCCCTTCCAGTACGGCGGTCCGGTCCTTCTTGTCCGATTCGTCGAACAGCTCGGGGATCACCGGCTTCAAAAGGGCGAACAGCTCGCTGAAGGTGTAGTAGCGCCCGGGCTCCATCATCGTCTCAAGTTCTGTGATCACCTTGTCCCTTACACTGAAGTATCGTTCCTTCCCTTCATATTCCCCGTATTCTATATCCTTCATGAATATGGAGCGGAAGATGGAATTGAAGAGCGGGGAAGCTTCGATCCATGCGATCACCCGACTGCCGCTGTTGAGTCCGCGTACGAACCAGTCCTTGACGTGCGCACTCCACATGTACTCGTATACTTTTGCGATGAAGAAGTCGATCAGCTTGGCACCAAGGTACGCAAGTATGCCCAGAAAGAATATGAGCAGGGGGTTCGAAATTGTCACTCGGCATCACCTCCCTGTCCCATACCCTCTATGTACGGAATTGCAGCATGGAAAATGAAAGGATAACTGCTATAATTCAGTTGAGGAGGGATAGAATGGCTCACGACGTCATCGTCATGCATGGTTCAAAGAAGGAGGCGCGCAATGCAGTGCTGGAAAAACGTCTGAATGCCCTGATGGCCCCACACGGACAGTACAGCGTGGCGTTCATAGAAAGTGCGGAACGGAGCGTGTACCGGGTGGTGGACGGGCTGGCGGAAGAAGGTGAGCGCAAATTCAACATCATACCGGTCCTCTTCTTCTCCGCCTCGCACTATTCCAGGGACATACCAGAAGCACTTCGACATATTGAAGAAAGATATGAAGACATGAGCTGGACACTCGCGCCTCCAATGGGAACACACCCCTATATGGCCCGCCTTGTAGAGCGGCGGGTGGCCGAGGCGCCACGCAGCAGGGGGACGGTCATTTTGATGGCGCATGGCAATGCCGACCATCCGGAAGCCGATGATGAACTGGAAAGGCTGGTTTCACAGCTTGATATCGACATGCTGACCTATCCGGCTGCGCTCTATGGAGCCCTGGCTGTAGATCGGCTGATCGGGCAGCTAGACATGTCAGATGACTTCATCATCGTCCCGATCGCCCTGGAGGACGGCTTCCTGACAGGGAAGATGAGGGAAGCGCTCCTTGAAGTGCTGCCGGAGTCGGCCATGACCCTTACACCATCGGTCAATTTCGACCCTGTACTGAAGGAGATCATCATGGGTCATCTGGAAAATCACTAGAAAAGGGCGCCCCTGGGGCGCCCTTTTCTAATGCTACAGGTGGTTGATCGGACCGTCATAGCCCAGTATGCCGCCTTCCACGTTCACTGCATCGTAGCCGTTGTCGAGGAGGTAGTTCTGCACCTGTGCACTCCTTTTGCCGGAGCGGCACATTACATAGTACTTCTTGTCCTTATCAAGGCTTGGGAGGGCGCTGTCGATGCTGGACATCGGATAATGCTCGGCGCCGGGTACGAAGCCCGTCTCCTCCAGTTCATCACGTTCCCTTACATCGATGAGCACATTGTTTTCATCCTGCGTAACGTTTTGTACATCATTTGCCTCAATTGATTCTGCCACAATGATTCCTCCTTAGTGAAAGTGATAGTCATATTTTATCATAAAGAGGGTAACTGTTATAATGGAGAAAAACTATTTCGGGGTGAGGTATGCTAAAAGGTAGGATTATAAAAGCGCTCAGCGGCTTCTACTATGTGAAGTCCGAAGGTGCGATCTATAAAACACGAGCCCGCGGGCTCTTCAGGAAAACGAAGGAATCACCATTGGTGGGGGATATCGTCACCTTCCAGGTTGAAAATGAGGATGAAGGATATATCGGGGAGATACATGAACGTAAAAATGCACTTATGCGTCCGCCGGTCGCCAATATCGACCAGGTGCTGATTACGATGAGCATGAAGTCCCCGGAGTTCAGCTACTATCTTCTGGATCGCTTCCTTGCCTATGCCGAAGCGCATGACATCGAGCCGGTCATCGTCATCACGAAGACGGACCTGCTGGAGGACGGGGCAGCCCTGAGTGAGATCGAGGCGGTCTACAAGCCCATATATGATATCCATTTTACCGACCGGGATCATATCAACGAAGATCTCCAGGAAATATTCAGGGACAGGATCAGCGTCCTGGCAGGTCAGTCGGGCGTCGGAAAATCGACGCTGCTGAACACCCTCGTTCCGGACCTTGAACTGAATACGGCAGAAATATCGAATGCACTGAACCGGGGCAAGCATACGACACGGCACGTCGAGCTTGTTGAGGTCGGAGGCGGACTGATTGCAGATACACCGGGGTTCAGTACGATAGAATTCACTGAACTCGACAAATACAACCTGAAGTTCTGCTTCCCGGACTTCAACAGATTCAGTGCATCATGCAAATTCAGGGAGTGCCAGCACATCAATGAACCAAAATGCGGGGTGAAGCAGGCTGTGGCTGAAGAGGAACTTGCAGCCAGACGCTATGACAGCTACCTGGCCATCTATCAGGAAATCGAAAACAGAAAGGCGAGATATTGATATGACAAAAGTACTTCCATCACTGCTAGCGAGTGATTTTACAAAACTGGGACACGAGATAGGGGCGATGGAGGCCGCAGGAGCGGACATCTTCCATCTGGACATCATGGATGGACAGTTCGTGCCGAACATCTCCTATGGGATGCCGGTCGTAGAAGCAATCAGCCGGGCTGCTTCCATCCCGCTCGATGTGCACCTTATGACACTCGATCCCGAACAGTTCATCGATGAATTCAGCGGGCTCGGTATCGACATGGTGTCCTTCCATATAGAAGCGACCAACCATCCGCACAGGCTGATGCAGCGCATCCAGCAGAGCGGCATGAAGGCGGGGATTGCGCTGAATCCCCACACCCCGATCGAACATATACGGCATCTGCTGCCTGAAATCGACTTCATACTGATCATGACGGTCAATCCGGGATTCGGGGGCCAGAAGTTCATCGATACTTGTCTGGACAAGGTCGGGGAACTGGATGTGGTGCGGCGAGAGAATGGATACGGGTATGAAATCGAAGTGGACGGCGGCATCAACCAGGAGACGGCAGAACGCTGCAGGGAAGCGGGAGCGGACCTTCTCGTCAGCGGATCCCACCTGTTCAAAGCACAGGAGTGGCAGGAAGCGGTCAGGAAGATGAAGCAGTGAAGCACATCAATGTCCTGATCCGGGAGGACGGCACGGGCTTTCCGGACGAAAGGCGGGATGAAAGCTGGGCCGGGGTGGACCGCGGCGTCTACCTGCTGCTCAAGGAAGGCATCGTCCCCGATTTCACGTATGGGGACTTCGACTCGGTGGACGCGTCGGAATGGGCATTCATAAACCGGTATATGGAAGTGGCGCCCGTCCCTTCCCGGAAGGATGATACGGATCTTGAGATGTGCCTGAAGGACCTTGTCGAGCGGGGCTGCCAGTCGATAGATGTCTATGGTGCAATCGGGGGGCGGCTGGATCATACCCTCGGCAACATCTTCCTGCTGATGCACGGTGCTTTCGACGGCATCGACATTACGCTCATCGATGCGCAGAACGTCATGCGGCGTCTTGATGCCGGTACACATGAGGTCGAAAAGGTGGAAACGATGCGGTATGCATCATTCATTCCCTTTGTGGAAGGGACTTCATTGACGCTTGAAGGGTTTGAGTACAATCTTGAAAAGGAGCGTCTGAAACTCGGGGCGACGCTGACCATCAGCAATGAATTTCTCGGTGCAACTGCAACTGTGCATACAGATGCACCGATAATTATGATACAATCCAGAGATGAATAGAAAAGGGGGGGTCGAATGATATTAACAGGAGCATTTGTCAACGGCATGGCGATCATCATCGGCGGCCTGCTCGGCTTGGTATTCACCTTCATCCCGGATGCGATCAAGGACTCGATCATGAAGATACAGGGCCTCATCATCGTGACGCTCGGCATCCAGATGGTAGTGCAGACCGAAGACATCATCATCACTCTGCTCAGCCTGATCGTCGGGGTCGTCATCGGGGAGACCATACGGCTTGAGGAAGCGCTCAACCGGTTTGGGCACTGGATGGAATTCAAGCTCGGCGACAAGCATGCCGGTAATCTCTCCCAGGGCTTCGTTTCAGGGACGCTCGTCTTCATCGTGGGCGCCATGGCTATTGTAGGTGGACTTGATGCCGGACTGAGGGGATCGAACGAAGTGCTGTTCACCAAAGCGATCATGGATTTCTTCATTGCGATCGTGATGACCACTACATATGGTCTTGGTGTCATCATTTCAGGTGTGCCGACATTCCTCTATGAATCAGGCATCATCCTTTCTGCACAGCAGATTGCGCGTGTCATTCCGGAATTCATACTCGATGAGATGATCGATCAGGTGACGAGCACCGGCGGGGTCATCCTGCTCGCCATCGGCCTCAATATGCTGAATGTGACGCACATGCGTGTAGGGAACATGATCCCTGCCATCTTCACAGCAATGATCATGGTCTATCTGCTCAATATATTCTAAAAAAAACCATCCGACAGGGTCGGATGGTTTTTTGGTTAATGGTGATTAGACGCGTTCAACTTTGCCCGATTTGAGGGCACGTGCTGAAACCCAAACTTTTTGCGGTTTGCCGTTAACCATTACTCTTACTTTCTGGAGGTTCGCACCGAATTTTCTTTTGTTAGCATTCATCGCGTGTGAACGGTTGTTGCCTGAAGCCGCTTTGCGACCAGTGAAAAAGCATTCTTTAGCCATGTTGTCATCTCCCTTTTATAAATATTACCATAAACATTGATTGTAGGTTTAATTGCATACTATAATATAATACATGATAAGAAAAAAATTTACAAGCGGTTTTCGACGTGAACTGCATTATGACTGATTGAATACACTTGTATTTATATGTAGTTTCTGCTTATAATAAAATGATGTGTCAGGGGGAAAAATAATGGCTCTTGAAATTAAAAATGAATTGGGAAGCATCGATATCGCGATGGATGTCATCGCAAATATCGCCGGTGGTGCCGTGGCGGAAAGCTACGGTGTGGTCGGCATGGCCTCAAAGCATCAAGTACGGGACGGCTTTGCCGAACTGCTCGGCAAGGAGAACTATGCACGTGGCGTCATCGTCGAAAACAATGAGGGCAATATCGATATCGACCTTTATATCATCGTCGGCTATGGAATAAAGATATCAGAAGTGGCGACGAATCTGCAATCAACTGTGAAATACAAACTGGAAAAGACACTTGGACTCAACATAAAATCTGTAAACATACATGTCCAAGGGGTCAGAATCATCAATACCGAGGACTGATCAGGGAGGATTTACTAAGCGATGGATAAGATAGATGGAAAAATGTTTAGGAATATGATTTTAAGCGGGGCCGAAAACCTTCGGCAGCATGCTGAATATGTGGATTCATTGAATGTCTTCCCTGTCCCTGATGGTGACACGGGCACGAACATGAACCTTTCCATGACTTCAGGGGCAAATGAAGTCGAAGGCAGGGAGGACGCGCACATCGGTACGGTGGGCAGGCATTTCTCAAAAGGCCTGTTGATGGGCGCGCGCGGCAATTCGGGCGTCATACTCTCCCAGCTTTTCAGGGGATTCTCCAAAGCAATCGAAGAACAGGATGAAATCGGTGCGGAAGAATTCTCCTCTGCCTTTGAGGCCGGAGTGAAGACGGCCTACAAGGCAGTGATGAAACCCGTCGAAGGAACGATACTGACAGTGGCCAAGGATTCTGCAGAGCGGGCTCGGCAAGCTGCCGGAAACGAAACTTCCATCATCTCCATCATGGAAGCGGTCATCGAAGAGGCGGAAGCCTCCCTTGAGCGGACGCCGGATCTGCTTCCTGTGCTAAAGGAGGTCGGCGTGGTCGATTCAGGCGGTCAGGGACTCGTCTATGTCTATAAGGGATTCCTTTCCGCATTGAAGGGCGAAGCGCTTGAAACAGCAGCCAAGCCGGCCGGAACGGATACCTTCGTCAATGATGCCCATGAATTCGATGAATTCATGTCGGCAGAAGACATCGAGTACGGCTTCTGTACAGAATTCATGGTACGCCTTGAAGGGGACAAGCGGGAATTCGACGAAGATGCCTTCCGTCAGGACATGAGCGCATTCGGGGACTCCCTCCTGGTCATCTCGGACGATGAGATCGCCAAAGTGCATGTGCATACCGAGACTCCCGGGGAAGCGATGACATACGGTTCGACGTATGGTGAACTGATCAAGATGAAGATCGAGAACATGCGTGAACAGTTCAGGGAAATACAGGAGAAGAAGGATGCATCTGCAGGTGGACAGCAGGAAAAGCAATCCTATGACACCGCCATCATCACCGTCTCATCCGGTGCAGGCATCAATGAACTCTTCAGGAGCATCGGTGCAACGCACATCATCAATGGAGGACAGACGATGAATCCATCGACGGAGGATATACTCCGCACCATTGAAGGTGAAGATGTGAAGCAGGTGATCATCCTGCCGAACAACAAGAACATCATCATGGCGGCTGAGCAGGCCCGGGATATGCTTGACATCCCGGCTGTGGTCATTCCGACGCGTTCCATACCGGAAGGATTGTCGAGCCTGCTCGTATATTCTCCGGATGAAGCACTCGGTCAGGTCAAAGAGGCGATGGAAGCCTCCCTCGAGCATGTAAGGACCGGCCAGGTCACATATGCGGTGCGGGATACGAAGATAGACAGCATTGAAATAAAGAAAAACCAGCATATGGGCATCAAAGATGGTAAAATAATCGGAGCGGACGATTCCCGCGAGGCAACATTGAAGCAACTGATAGAATCAATGCTGGATGAGGAATCTGAAATCGTGACTGTATTGATTGGTGAGGAAGGCGACGCTGAGGAAGTGGAGCGCATCATCTCATCAATCGAACCGGCATATGATGAAGTTGAATTTGAAGTTCATGAGGGACAGCAGCCGGTGTATAGTTATCTACTATCTGTAGAATAGTCATAGGGACCTCATCGGCCGAATGTGCCGGTGGGGTCTTTCTAAAATTGGAGGCGATTGTATGAAGTATAAAAGTGTATTCGATATCATCGGACCGGTGATGGTCGGCCCTTCCTCTTCACATACGGCAGGGGCGGCAAGGATCGGACTGCTTGCACGCAGCCTGTTCGGCGGACAGCCGGACCATGTGGACATATATCTGTATGGATCCTTCAAAGATACATACAAAGGGCACGGGACAGATGTAGCACTCGTCGGAGGCCTGCTCGGCTTCGACACGGATGACGACAGGATCATCACTGCAGAAGCACTTGCGAAGGAGGCCTCCATGCAGTACCAGTTCATAGAAATGGAGGAGGAGCGCTCCCATCCGAACACTGCACTCCTGCATCTGGTGAAGGGCAGAGAACAGTTGACGGTCGAAGGCATTTCAATCGGTGGCGGCAAGATCGAAGTAGTCAGCATCAACGACTATCCGATTGCCCTATCCGGAAACTATCCCGCGCTTCTTGTATTCCACAAGGATACATTCGGTACGATCGCCAGGGTGACGACCATACTCGGAAACAATGAGATCAACGTCAGTCAGATGAATGTGGCCCGTAAGGAGAAGGGCGACATTGCCCTGATGACGATAGAGCTCGATGAGGCAATCGACGAGGCAGTGATAGAGGAAGTGCGCGCGGCAGATGGTGTGGACAGAGTAATCGAAATGAAGGAAAGCTAGGGGGTCAAACATGTTTAAGAGTATTCAGGAACTGATAGAGAAGGCGGCAGCAGAGGACAAGGCGATTTCAGATGTGATGATCGAACAGGAAGTGGCGGTTACAGGCAGATCCTACCTCGATATCTACAAGGACATGGAGCGGAACCTCGAAGTCATGGAATCCGCCGTTGAAGAAGGTATCGGCGGGGTGGAGAGCACCACCGGACTGACTGGCATGGATGCCGTCAAGATGAAGAAATACATCGACAGCGGCAAAGGACTGAGCGGTGAACTGACCCTGTACGCAATCGCCCATGCAGTCAGTACGAACGAAGTAAACGCAGCGATGGGGAAAATATGTGCAACACCGACTGCGGGGTCGGCAGGCGTCGTACCCGGCGTCCTGTTCGCAATGCGCGAAAAGCATGACATCTCCCGTGAAGAGATGGTGAAGTTCCTCTTCACTTCAGGCGCCTTCGGTTTTGTCGTGGCGAATAATGCAAGCATTTCCGGTGCAGCCGGCGGATGCCAGGCAGAAGTCGGAAGCGCGAGCGCAATGGCTGCTGCGGCCCTGGTCGAGATGGCCGGAGGTACGCCGGAAATGAGTGCCCACGGCTTTGCGATCGCCCTCAAGAATATGCTCGGGCTCGTCTGTGACCCTGTGGCGGGACTTGTGGAAGTGCCATGTGTAAAAAGGAATGCGGCCGGTGCGAGCAATGCGCTGACGGCGGCAGACATGGCACTGGCCGGCATCGAATCCAGGATTCCTGCAGACGAAGTGGTCGAGGCGATGTACAAGATCGGTCTGACGATGCCTTCTGCACTCAGGGAGACCGGACGCGGCGGACTTGCCGGCACACCGACAGGGGAGCGCATCAAGGCCGAGCTGTTCGGTGAACAGTAATGCCCGTCATGTATCAGGTGATCACACCGCCGACCCCCATCGAAGATTTGAAGGGAGTCGGCCCGAAGCTGCGGGATAAGCTCCTTGAGCTGGACATCAAGGATGTGAACGATGTCGTATTCACCCTACCGAGCGGACATGAAAATCTGACCGTCATGGATCTCAGGGAAGCTGCCCACAATGATAAGGTCACAGTGGCCGGGACCGTCCAGACGGAACCGGCACTCGCCTACTTCAGGGGCGGGAAGAACCGCCTGACGGTCTTCATGGAGATCAACGGCATGTACGTCAAGGTTGTCTTCTTCAATCAGCCCTATCTGAAGGATAAGCTGAAGGTGGGGGAGACGGCCAAGGTTTCAGGAAAGTTCCAACGGCATAAGCTTGAAATCAATGCCCAGCGGCTCATCTATGACGATTCGGGCGGTTACCGGGTGAAGTATACCCTCGGCGGCGTCATGCATTCCAAGACGTTCAGCAAGCTTGTGGCCCAGGTGTTCGAGAACGCCATCTTCAATTATGACCTACCCGAGGACCTGAAGAGGAAATACCGCCTGCTGTCGATACGCGAGGCACTCTGGAGGCTCCATTTTCCAGGGAATCCCCATGACATCAATGAGGCGCGCCGGACGATCAAGTTCTATGAGCTTTTCATCTTCCAGCTCCAGCTGATGGAGAAGCGCAGGCGTGAGCGTGTAAGGAATGAACGGTATATCGTGGACTATGATGTCGGTGCACTCCGCACTTTCATCGACACGCTGCCGTTCGAACTGACGGACGATCAGAAGCGGAGTGTGAATGAGATATGCCGGGACCTCAAGCAGAATGTTTCCATGCATCGTCTCCTGCAGGGGGATGTCGGCAGCGGCAAGACGATCGTTGCCGGAATCGCAAGCTATGCGGTGAAGACGATAGGTGAACAGACGGCACTCATGGTGCCGACTGAGGTGCTGGCCAACCAGCACTTCCAGTCCTTCCTGGAAATATTCGACGGGCTCCTGAACATTGCCAAATTGACCGGCAACACATCGAAGAAGGAGAAGGCCGGCATACTTGCAGCGCTCCGGTCGGGGGAGATCGACCTGGTCATCGGAACCCATGCGCTGATCGAGGACGATGTCGCCTTCAACCGGCTATCCCTCATCATCACGGACGAACAGCACCGCTTCGGCGTCAACCAGCGGAAGCGCCTGAACGACCGGGCGTACAGGAAGAATGTACTCTACATGACCGCGACGCCGATCCCCCGGACCCTTTCCATCACCACATTCGGGGACATGGACATTTCCATCATCAAGGAGATGCCGAAGGGGCGTAAACCGGTGGAGACATACTGGCGCCGCTTCGAGGAGACGGATGAAGTGCTCGATGCACTGGAGGCCGAAATGAAGAAAGGGCACAATGCCTACATCGTGGCACCGCTGATAGAGGAGTCGGAGACGCTCGACCTGAAGAATGTCCAGGAGATCTTCCAGATGTTCACCGACCGCTTCGGGGAGGAGAATGTCGAACTGGTACATGGGCGCATGAAGCCCGATGAGAAGGAAGCCGGCATGCGCCGGTTCGAATCGCATGAGAAGCCTGTGCTCGTATCGACGACGGTCATAGAAGTGGGCATCAATGTGCCGAATGCCACATTCATGGTCATATTCAATGCCGAGCGCTTCGGCCTCTCGACACTCCATCAGCTGAGAGGGAGGGTCGGTCGGAGCGACAAGCAGAGCTACTGCGTCCTGATCAGCGACCCGAAGACCGAGAATGCAAAACTCCGTATGGACATCATGACGAGTACGACGGATGGCTTCGAACTGAGCGAACGGGATCTTGAAATGCGTGGTCCCGGAGATTACTTCGGCGTCCGCCAGAGCGGGCTTCCGCAATTCAAGGTAGCGGATCTGGCCGAAGATTACCGGGTGCTTGAGCATGCCAGGATGAGCGCGATAGAATACAGTGCAAAAATGGAGGGTGACCGATGAGACATGTCCTGAGGATCTCCGGAGGCCTGCTGATTGCAGCAGGAATCCTGCTGTTCTTCTGGCAGGATATCCGGGAAATCTTCATCGACCGGTTGAATGACCGGATAATCAGCGCCTATCATGATGACAGCAGACCAGTCGAGGTGAACAGGCTGGAATCCGTCGTCACAGGCGTGGACCAGAGTGCATCGTATGACATGGAAGGTGTGGCAGGAATCCTCAGGATCGCCTCCGCCGACATAGAGGAGCCGGTGTTTTCGGGACCGGTGACTGAAGAGAAGCTGAAGAGCGGACTGTCGTTCGTCGACGGTACCGATCATGTGGATATGCAGAACATTCCGATCGCGGGCCACAGGGTCGAAGGCGCGGGCATACGCTTCAACCATCTTGACCGGGCTGAAGTTGGAGATGTCGTGGAGTTTGAAACCATGGATGGAGCGCGCAGTTACGAAATCACCGACATGTTCGAAGTGGATCCCTCACAAGTCGAAGTGATGGACCAGAAGGCGGACCACCCCCAGCAGCTGACGCTGATCACATGCGAAGACTACAATCCAGAAACGCTGCTTTTTGAAAAGCGTCTGATTGTGAAGGCGACGATAATCGAATAGCATGACGGCGCATGACCCTTCGGGTGCTGCGCCATTTTTTGGCATGATATGCGACAAAGTGTTTGAAATCGCCAAAGCAGTTATATATACTGATGTTAGTACCAACTACTAAATGAGGATGACATATGGCGAAATATAAAAAAAGTGAACGCCAGGAACTTCTGCTCGAGAAAGTGTCGACAGATCCTTTCCTGACAGATGAACGATTGGCCGAAATGTTTGATGTCAGCATACAGACGATCCGTCTCGACCGTCTGGAGTTGAACATCCCTGAACTGAGGGAGCGCATCAAACATGTGGCGCGTGAGGAGACGGATAAGATCAGGAGCCTCTCCCTGCAGGAAGTGATTGGTGAGATCATCGACCTGGAGCTCAACCACCATGCACTTTCCCTCTTCATCGTTGAAGAGGGCCACGTATTCCAGAAGAACAGGATCGCCCGCGGACACTACCTTTTCGCCCAGGCGAATTCCCTGTGTGTGGCTGTCATTGATGAACCGCTTGCACTGACGAAGTCGGCGCAGATAGAATTCATCAGACCGGCCAGGCTCGGGGACAAGGTGATTTCGAAGGCGGTCGTCGAAGAGATGGATGGCAGGATTGCCGTCATTACGGTCGAATCGAAAATAGAACAGCGCCTCGTATTCAAGGGGCGTTTTGAAATGTATTATACAGGTGAAGGTGAAGAGAATGGTTAAAATTGCAGTCGATCTGATGGGCGGGGACAACGCACCGGAAGAAATCGAAAAGGGTGTACTTCAGGCAGTCGAAGCGGACGCAGACCTTGAAGTACTATTATTTGGTCTGAAGGGTGCATACTCGGGAGACCATCCACGCGTGGAGTTCATAGAAGTCACTGAAAAGATCGAATCGGAGGATGACCCCGTCCGTTCCGTCAGAAGGAAGAAGGACAGTTCACTCGTCCGGGCGTGCCGCGCAGTGAAGGACGGTGAGGCGGATGCCTGCGTTTCCGCTGGGAACACCGGTGCACTGATGAGTGCAGGCCTGTTCGTCGTCGGGCGCATCAAAGGCGTCGAACGGCCGGCGATCGCGACCCTGCTGCCGACCACCGGAAAGAAGGGCATGATGCTGCTTGATATGGGTGCAAATGCCGAGAACAAGCCGCAGCACCTCTACCAATTCGCAGTCATGGCAGACCTCTATATGAGGGAGAACGAGGGGCGGAGCAATCCGACCATCGGCCTGGTCAACAACGGCAGTGAGGCGAACAAGGGAAGCGAATTGACGAAGGAGACATACAAACTGCTGGAGGAGAGCGGATTGAACTTCACCGGCAACTTCGAGACGCGGGAAATACTGTCCGGCAAGATCGACATTGCGGTGACGGACGGATTCACCGGCAATGTCATCCTCAAGACGATCGAGGGGACGGCGATGTCACTGATGGGCGAAGTGAAGAACGCCTTCCTGAAGAATGCAAAGAACAAGCTGGCGGCACTGGTCCTGAAGAAGGATGTACAGTCCATCAGGGATCTTCTGGATTACCGCCATTATGGCGGGGCGCCGCTGCTCGGCCTCAACGGCAATGTGCTCAAGGCCCACGGGTCGAGCGACAGTGTGGCGATCGTGTCCGCACTGAAACAGGCAAAGCGCATGGCAGAATCCGATGCAATCACAAAGATTAAAGAGAGAGTGGGGGAAGCATGAAGAAACTGATCCTATTTCCCGGGCAGGGTGCCCAATATGCCGGTATGGCAAAAGATATATATGAGAACTCTCCGGAAGGCCGCACGCTCCTCGATGAAGTATTCATGAATGTGGACTTCGACCTCAAGTCGATCATGTTCGAAGAGGATGAACGGCTGAACCAGACGGAATATACACAACCGGCGCTGTTCGCCCACAGTCTGGCGGTACTTGCCGCCACCGGACTGAAGGGCGACATCGTCCTCGGGCACAGCCTCGGCGAGCTTCCGGCACTCGTACATGCGGGCGTCATCAGCGTCAAGGACGGCGTCAGCATCGTTGCTAAACGCGGGGAACTGATGTCAGAGAGCACCGGCGGAGGCATGGCTGCCGTCATCGGCATGGAATATGGTGCACTGTCGGAACTGTGCGAATCCATGTCCGATCAAGAGCGGAAGATCCAGCCTGCGAACATCAATGCACCGGATCAGATCGTCGTTTCCGGCGACCGTACACTGGTTGATGAATTCGCCGCTGAGGCGAAGGCCCAGGGGGCAAGGCGGGTCATGCCGCTGAACGTTTCCGGGGCTTTCCACTCCCATCTGATGGAACCGGCAAAGGCGGAATTCAGGAAGTTCATCGAAGACATTCCGTTCAATGCACCGGTCATTCCGGTCATCCAGAATGTTTCCGCGAAGGCTGAGACGGATCCGGAAACGATCAAAGCCCAGCTGATCGATCAGCTGACAAGCCCGGTCCGCTTCGTCGAATGCATCGAAGCGGCTGCTGCTGCAGGCGTCGAAGAGGCGGTCGAAGTCGGCCCGAAGAAAGTATTGAACGGTCTGGTGAGAAAAATAGACCGCTCCATCAAGACTTCCAATATAGATACGATGGAGCAGGTAAAGGAGTTTACAAATGGGTAGCATCGCACTGGTCACAGGTGCCTCACGCGGCATCGGCAGAAGTATCGCACTGAAACTCGGCAAAGAAGGATATACAGTCATCGTGAACTACTCCGGCTCGAAGGACAGGGCCGAAGCGGTCGTTTCTGAGATCGAGGAGGCGGGCGGCAGTGCAGAAGCAGTGCAGTGCCAGGTCCAGAACTTCGATGAAGTGAAGGCGATGGTCAAGCACATCACGGACACGCACGGTTCCATCGACCTCGTCGTCAACAATGCGGGTGTCACAAAGGACAACCTGCTGATGCGCATGAAGGAGGCGGAATGGGATCAGGTGGTCGACGTCAACCTCAAGGGGACGTTCAATGTCACCCAGAACGTCGCCCGTCCGATGATCCGCCAGAAGGGCGGCAGGATCATCAACATCTCAAGCATCGTCGGTTCCCTCGGCAATGCGGGCCAGACGAACTATGTCGCCTCCAAGGCTGGGATCGACGGCATGACGAAATCCGTAGCCAGGGAACTTGCACCGAAAGGCATCACAGTGAATGCAGTGGCTCCGGGATTCATCGAAAGTGACATGACGGATGTGCTGTCCGACGATGTGAAATCCCAGATGCTTGCACAGATTCCACTGAACCATTTCGGCAATACCGATGATATTGCAGAGACGGTGGCATTCCTTGCATCGGGGTCGGCACGCTACATCACCGGCCAGACGATTCATGTAAATGGTGGTATGTACATGGGCTAGACCCTATGGTACCATTGGAGGGAGGTGAAGAATAATGGCAAATAACTTTGACAAAGTAAAAGACATCATCGTGGACAAACTTGGAATCGATGAAGAAAAAGTGACGAGAGAAGCATCTTTCAAGGATGACCTTGGTGCTGACTCCTTAGATATCGCTGAGCTTGTCATGGAACTTGAAGATGAGTTCGAAATGGAGATTCCTGATGAGGAAGCCGAGAAGATCAACACTGTCGGCGACGCTCTGGACTACATCGACAAACTGGAAGCGAAGTAATGATAAAATCCACTTTTCGGAGTGGATTTTATTTTTGTGTCAAAACTTTTATTCATGACCGGAATCATATAAAATAAATGGAATGGGAGGCGGAAAGGATGACATTCAAAGAAATTGAACAACGGATCAGAAAAGACAGGCATGCACAGCGCGGGCTCGAGAAATTCCGCGGGGCGTTCCAGTCGTTCACCCAAAGGACAGGGATAGCAATCAACGACGAGGGGCTGTATGTCCAGGCCTTCATGCACAGTTCGTATATAAATGATCTTCAGATGGACAAGATATACAACAACGAACGGCTGGAGTTCCTCGGGGATGCTGTACTAGAATTGATGGTTTCAGATTATATATACAATCGCTTCCAGAGCCTGCCGGAAGGCGACTTGACCAAGCTCAGGGCAAATATAGTATGTGAACCCTCACTTGTAGTATTCGCGTCAAAACTTGAAATGCAGCCGCTGATCCTGCTTGGCAGGGGCGAAGAGAAGACGGGCGGCAGGGAGCGGCCGTCGATCGTCTCCGACACATTTGAGGCCTTCCTCGGGGCACTCTACCTCGATCAGGGCACGGACGCAGCACGGGAGTTCCTTGAACGTCATGTGTTCCCGGAAGTGCGGGACAGTGACTATAATGCGGTCATCGACTACAAGACGGGGCTCCAGGAGAAGATGCACAAGACCGAGCGGAAGAGCGTGGAATATCAGCTGCTCGAAGCCACGGGACCAAGCCATGACAAGACATTCGTCACGGGCGTCTTTGCCGATGGCGAAATGATCGGCAGGGGCACCGGCCGATCCAAGAAGGAATCGGAGCAGAAGGCGGCAGAGGATGCACTGAGCGAAATGGAGAATAGGGAGAAGCGCTGATGGTATATTTGAAGGCAATAGAAGCACATGGTTTCAAATCATTTGCGGATA